>DASWWQ010000302.1:0-34085 GCA_036405935.1 Flavobacteriales bacterium | reverse complement strand
CTTCGCTGAAGACGACGTTCACTAGGTCCTGCGTGGGGTTGGGCCAGGCCACCATCCCATTGAGCGCTGCTTCCATGGTCATGGGCAACGTGGCGCTGAAACGCTCGCTTCCATCCGTGCCCGAGGCGCGCAGCCGATAGTAGCTCACCCCCGGCAGTGGTGCGCGATCCACGAAGGACTGCTCGGCCAAGGGATCCTGCATCTCCGTGCAGGTGAGAACGCCGATCGTTACGAAGACCGCTTTGTCGGTGCTCCGTTGGATCTCGTAGCGCGTCCCCGCGCCGCCTTCGGGGTCGATCCAACTGGTCCTGGCGGTCTGTGCCTCTTTTTCCAGACGGAAGGTCAGCGGACCGTTCTCCTTTGCGATCAACGTGGTGCAAAGAAGGATCCCGGCAAGGGTCGGTAGCAGCGCGGTCATCGGACCGGTGGTGGATCGGGCGTGGCTCATGGTGGCGGGTGTTCCGAGGATCGGGATCACGGTTTGCGCTGGATCGTGGCGTATCCGTTCGCGGTCCGGACGGTGTACAGCCCGGAGGAAAGCGCCGTCAGGTCCAACTGGAGACGCCCCTCCGAATAGCCCTTCTGTTGAATGGAGCCGGTGACATCGCGGCCCATGGTATCGAAGACCCGCCATCCGCTCAGTTCGGCAGCGGTACCGAGGATGGTCACCGTACCCGTCGTGGGGTTCGGGTACACGAAGAGCTTCTCCCCCATCAGCGCCTTGTTGGAGCGGCCGAGGTCCACCACCCGGACATCGGAGCGGTGTTGCGCGCCATCGAGATCGGTCTGTACCAAGCGGTAGTAGGACACTCCCAGCAGGGCGTTCCCGTCGTAGCAGTCGTAGTCCAGTACCTGCGTGGAGTTGACGGCCGCGTCGGTCCGGCATACGTCGGTCCAATCGGCGATATCGGCCGACCGTTCCACGGTGAAGTGGTAGCTGTTGTGCTCGCTGGCCGTGCTCCAGGTCAGGTGAACGCGTTGCTCACCCACCGGTCGGGCATTGAACTCCAGCAGTTCCACCGGCAGCGGCGAACTGCTGAACATCGATACGATGGTGAAGTAGCGTGTGGCGCCCATGGGGATCTCCGCCGTCGACATCGCGTCGATCGTCAGTACGCCACCGGCGTAGGACATCGCTTTGTTGAACAGCACCGCGTTGGTGAAGTCGCCATCGTCGTCCACCAGCAGGCGCAGATCGGCAGCGATCACCGCGGCGCCCGTATTGAGCCGGATATCCAGGGTGAAGGTGCCCGGGAAAGCGGTGTTCGTCACCTTCCATTCGCGGTCCAACCGACTGAAGATGCCCACGCCGGCCGGGAATTCCGTTGATCCGTTCGAGCGGAGGGGCAGCGCGTTGTCGCCGATGAGCACCGCTTGGCGGTCGCCGGCGATCACGGCCGGATTGTCCTGGTTCAATGCCGTGGGCGTGGCCAGATGGATGCGCACCGTATCGTCGGCCGTGTGCGACTGTTTCTGCAGCAGGCCCGAGGCGTCGTCGCGGGCAACACCGATGATGTTGTTCTGGTAAGTGGGACCTGCAGCGGCGGACCAGGCCAGGGTACCGTCGGAAAGCAGGTAGTTGCCAGCGGCCGCCCCGGACTGATCACCCATGGTGAGGCCGTATTTGATCGCCAAGTAGCTGAGCACCCGCTGCGTTTCGGTCGCCGTGAGGTTGCGGTTGTAGTGCACCACCTCGCCCAGGAAGCCTTGGAAGGCCCGGTTGTCGTTGCCTCCCATGTTGTCGTTCTTGCTCGAGCGGCCGATGGTGAAGGGACCACCGGGGCCGACGTGTGCGGGGACCATGTTCACCGACCAGTCGAGGTTGCTCAAACCGATGTTGTTGGCCGCAACGGTATTCCCGTTCACATGGAGCGATTGCAGCCCACCGTAGCCTGTGAAATCGATGTCCAGGTCGATCACCGCTGCCCTTTCCGCCAGCGATGCGTTCGGTACCGTTTGCTGCGCCCCCCCGGTATTGGTCGGAGCATAACCCGAACAGTAGTAGGTGCCGTACGCGAAACCGTAACCATCACCGGTGATACCGCCGACATCCATGATCAAGGGATAGAGCTTTCCGGGGCCGGTCGCCGTGGGGCGTGCCACACCGAACATGTGCACACCGCCCGTGGCGTTGGTCGCCCGGAACAGGTCGTCGCCGAAGTTCAGGCCGTTGTCCACCCCGTTGAAGTGGATCGAAGGATGATAGTTGATCACGCCTTCGGCATCGTCCTGGAAGGTGGGCGACGACATTTCGCCGGTGCCCAGTGCATTGGTGATGCGGCTGCCCGATCGGTCCGGCCAGTTGGTGAGCGGCTGTCCGTCGGTCATGCCCGATACCTCATCCGAGCGTAACCAGATGGAGGGCGTATGCACCCCGCCCGGCTTGGCCGCCAAGGCCACCCTGGGTGTGCCCAGGGTGAAGACCGTTCCGGAAGGCAACGCCAATGATCCTTTCCAAAGACCTGCGCCCGCATCGGTCAAGGGGATGACCTGACCATCGGCGAAGTTGCCGTCCGCATTGGGATCGGTCAGCACCACATAGGAGGTGCCCCAGAGCAAGGGTGGCACATCGAAGGTCGGAAGGTCCGTTTGGAACTGGACGTGCACCGTGCCCACGCCACCCGTGTTGGTCGTCTTCCATTGGCGCAGCATGGGATAGTAGCCGGAAGGGGCGCCGGTAACGGTCCACCGCGCATTGCCGCCGTTGTCGGCCACGGTCAGGAATTGTTTGTCGGTAGCAAGCGGCGCATGTGCCGGACTGTTGTTGGACATGTCGCTGTCCGTGGAGATCGTCAGGATGGCATCCGTGGCCATCGAACGGGAGATCCGTTGGTCCAAGCCCGAGGCCTGGTCCCGGCCGATACCGAAGATGTTGCGGTTGAAAGCACCGGCGAGCGTGGCGTTCCACATCAACGTGGTGCCATCGCTGGCCACGTAATCCTGGGGCACCGACTGGTCCAGGGAGATACCGTACTTGAGCGCGAGGTAGGAATTCACGCGACGCTCCTCGCTCGCGCTGGGATAGCTGTTGAAGACGATGACCTCTCCGATCGGACCCAGCCATTTCGCGCTGGCCGTGCCCACGCTGCTACCGATGCGGAACGCTGAGGACGCCCCCACGTTCTGGGTCACCGAAGGACCGTATGCTTCGGCACCGCCGTTCGCCGTCATCGCGAAACGCCCGTTGGCATCATCATGGCTCGAACGCACCAAGGCATGCGGCGTGATGTTCCAACCTGCACCGCTGGTGATGGCCGCGCTCTGTGTGGTGGAGGTGTTGGAGGTGAAGAAGCGATCCGTTCCTCCCCCGCTGACACCACTGTGCTGCGATGCGCCGATGCTGTTGGCCCCACCCTTACCGTACACCACCCTCCATCCACCGGTGGCGGTGTGGGCGACATAGTAGACCGTACTGGCCTGCCTTCCGCCGAGCCATCCTTGCGGGGCCGCGATGTCGTAGTACGCTGTGCCATTGAAGGAGGGCGCCGGATTGAAGTTGATGGTGGCGGTGCCCATGGTGCCGCTGACCGCACTCATGTCGTTCGGACCGATCCGGTCGGACCAAGCCGAGGTGCTGGCTCCGTCATTGCCCTTGTACCAGCTCACGAGGTCGTTCCCCACTCCGCCGGGTAAGGTTGCGCAGGTCTGGATCCGGAAGGTGGTGCTGCCCGTAACGCCTTGGCACGCGCGACCTGCGGCGGTATTGGCCATCTGCACCGTGTAGGTCACGGGAACCAGCCCCGCAGCTAGGCCTTGGATCCGGGCCGTGGTACCCGGCGTTGCCACTACACCGGCCAGGACCGGATCGGTGCTGGACCAAGCGCTGATGGAATCGTTGCACAACACGAGCGACGATGACCCAGCGCAGATATCCAATGGTCCGGTCAACACCGGCAGGTTGACCGCCAGGCAGCCTTGTCCGAAAGCGAACCAAGGGCGATCCGCAAGTTCCGTGGCGGTGATGGCCGTATTGGTGGTCAGGATGCCGGCAGCGAAGGTGACCGCTGGAGCCACGGGAGCGAACGTTCCGTTCTGCGCCGTGGAAGCCAGCAGAAGGTCCATTGCGGTGAGGGGTGCGGCGGTGATGCGTACCCGAACACTGGTCAGGTTGGCCGCTCCGGCGTTCCAAGCCCGCCACTGATGGTCATCGTCCACCGTACCCGCCGGACTGACGTTCGTACCGCTGTTCACGCCATGGAACTCCGCGGCCAGTTGCACCGCACCTCCGCTGGTGGTGGTAGGGTCCAGGTGCATCGGCCGGTAGACCCCTGCACGACCCACCGGAAAGAGCGTGGTGGCGTTGTACGTGCCCGAGGCGTTGCGGCTTGCGGCGAACGTGCGGAGGAAAGGTCCTTCCACATAGGCCGTGGCACTGCCGCCCGAGAGGGTCGCGGCCGCAGTGGCCGTTCCGCAGCGCAAGGTCTCCATGGCGGTTGTGCGCACCACGCCGTTGGTCAGGGTCAGGGTGGTCCAAACGTTCACGGGCTGCGCCAGTTCCAGCACCAGCGCCGCATTGGCGATCGTCAGTGTGTGGATATCCGCCGCGCCGCCCGTGGGCAGTTCGTTCCCGCTGGTCTGTGTACCCGTTCCGTTGTAGGTATAGGCCTTGGTGGTGACGCCGCTTCCGAAGGCCGAGCTGGCGGCCGTGAGCGAACCCATCGTGCGGATGCACGTGAAGGTGCCGGACGTAGCGGTCCCATAAACGATGCTCCCCGTACCGTTCTCGCCGATCATCAGGTCGCCTTCGGTCAAGGTCAACGTGGTGCCCGAACGCATGGCCGATCCGCTGGGCAGCGTCACGGTGCCGTTCGCATAGGTGTTGTTCACCGTGATCGAGGGCAGTTCATTGTCGGTGAGGCTTCCGCTGCCCAAGGCGATCCGTTGGTTGCCCGCAGTGCCGGTGAAGAACAACCCCGTGGCGGCCGTCGTGGATCCATTCAGCAGCAGGGCATTGGTGCCCGATACGATGAGGTTGCCGTTGCGTACGCTGTTCCCTTCGAGCGTGAGCGCCACGGCGCCCTTGTTGAAACCGCCCGCGCCGTGCAAGGTCATTTCACCCAGCACGGTCAATGCGCCGGAAAGGCTCAAGGCCGGGTCGGTGGAGGAACTGTTGTCCAGCCGCACGTTGGGGACCTTGCCCTGGATGCGGAAGGTACTCATGGCCGGCGTGGCGGCATTGCCCAGCTGCAGGGTGCCCTGCCCCACGCTCATGGTGGTGGAAAGGATGTTGCAGTCGATCGGTGTGGTGGCCGTATTGGCGTTCTGCACCACGATGGTGCCGTTGGACATCTGGAACGCATTGCCGGCCGCCGTGCTGAACATGGCGCCCGTAACGCTGTTGGGCACCAGGCCCACGGTCAACGTTCCTCCGCTCTGGTCGTAGGTGCCGGTCCCGCTCATCGTGTACTTGCCCGAGATGTTGACCGCACCTCCGGAAATGTTGATGCCCTTGGTGGTGGCGGTGGCGTTGCAGGTCAGGTTGTGCGCAGCGAGCGTTCCCACGTTGTACGTGCCCGCGTCCACGCGCAGGTAGCCCGTCAGGGTGGCGGTACCGGCCTGGGCGGTCACTGTGAAGGACGGGTTGTTCAGCCAGAGGCCCAGGTTGGCCGGAATGGTGTAGGCCGCGGCCGACCAGAGCACGCCACTGAAGGAGTTCGATCCGCTGAACTTCAGCAGACCCGTTCCCGTGTTGGTGGTGAGCAGGGCGCCGGTGGCCGATGTGCTTTGCCCGCGTACCGAGAAGTTCGTCAGGTCGAATTCCACCAGGTTCGTGGCACCGGTGGGGTCCAATGCCGTTTTGGCCATCACGATGGAGTACAGGTCCGTGGTGCCGCCCGTACCGCTGAACAGTTGTACGCTCGCGGTATTGAAGGTGATGACCGCGGCCGCGCTGTTGCCTCCGGTACTGGTACTGAAGTCCAGCGTGCCGTTGTTGAGGATGTTGCCGCCCACCAACAAACGGTGGGTGACCACCGCGCCCGTGGCCGCGCTGGCGAAGGTGCCGCCCGCATCGATCTGCACCTGACCCGCTACACTTATCGTTCGCGCGGTGGCCGCGGAATACGTCAACGTGCCACCGATCGTGAGCGAGGCGATGGTACCGGATGCCGGAATGGTGGTGGCATCGATGGTGACGCTTCGTCCGGCCGGTATCACCACCTGCTCCCCAGCGATGGGAATGTGCGCCAACGACCAGTTGGCCGCCGTGCTCCAGTTGCCCGTGGCCGCCGTGTAGGTGTTGGTCTGCGCACCGGCCTTCACCGCAAGGACGGCCAGCACGATGGAGAGGAGGACCCAGCGCGTCAGGCGCTTTCCTTGGACGGTCCGGATGAATGGGGTGGACGTGTCCACCCGGCTGTGCATATGCAGCATGTCTCCGCTGTTGTTTGGTGGTCCATCGAACAGCGGGAGAGGCTCCGAGGAACACTCCCTTCAACCGAGAACACGGGCAGAAGGTTTCCCTCTGCGCCAAGGTGTAGGTGGAACCCTACGCTTTTCCGTACCGAAGAGGGCCTATTCCCGGATGAAACGTGCCTGTCCTTGGGGGACATCGCCGTCCAGGATCTCGAGCACGTAGGCGCCGAGCGGCAAGGCCTGCACATCGAACGCCCACGTGCCCGGATCACCGTTCACCGCCTCCACGCGGACGGTCCGACCGGTGGCATCCACGATGCGTAGGACGGATCCCTCGGACAGGCCTTGCGGCAACTGCACGTTCAAGCGGTCCATCACGGGATTGGGATATACGTGCAGTTGCAACGCGCGTCGGAAGTGCACAGGTACCAGGTCGCTGAACGTGGTGGTTCCATCGGTATCCACCTGCCGTAAGCGGTAGTAGCTTGTTCCGTCCAGCGGCCAGGAATCGATCAAGGTGTAGTGCCGCACCGTTTGGCTGTTGCCCGCACCGGGCAGGGAGCCTACGGGCGTGAAGGCGAGGCCGTCCGCGCTGCGCTCCACCGTGAAATGGTCGTTGTTGGTCTCGCTCGCCGTGGACCAACGCGCTTCCACCACTTCGCCCGAGGGTTCGGCCTGGAAGGACAACAGCTCCACCGGCAGCGGATTGTTCGGATAACGACTGCCCAGGGTGAAGGGCGAGAAGGCCGTGACCACCCCGTTGCTGCTGACCACGCCGCTGTTGTTGTTCCCGGACCAGGATCCATTGCCATGGTTCTTCCATTGGCCGCCGTTCCAACGCGCCACGATCAGGTCGCTCGGGTCGGTCACCGTGCCGCTGTGGCCGTACTCCCAGCTCAACGTCACACCCACGTTGGAGGTGCCGTTGGTGCGGTCCACGATCCAATACTCGCAGGTGCTGAGGTGATCGATGGTGACATCCTTAAGGGCGATGCTGTACAAGGTGTTTGGCGGGGTATGCACATAGCGCGCGGTGAAATGGTGGCCCGCGTTGGACGGTGCGGTGATGGCCACCGGCGCATAGTAGCCGGCGTTGCCCACCGGGAAGGTGAATGCGGTATTGCCCGTGCGGCGTACGAAGCCGTCCACGAAGCTCGCGGCGCTGGCCGGGGTGGCGATGATCGCCGAATTGGCGAAGCGCAGCAATCCGTTGGAGGTGCTGGTGGCCGCTGACGTATGCAGCTGTCCGTTCTGGAAATGCATGTTACCGTAAACATCCATGTTCACCTGAAGCATCAGCTTTCCGCCGCCGCTCGTGTTCATGCGCAGGTGGCGCACGTTGGGGGCGTAGGTGTTCTCCCCGGTGAAGGTGCGGTCGCCCGGGCCGGCGATGATGGTCTCCCCGCCGTTCCGTCCGAATTGGATGACGCCCGTGCTACCCACCAAGGAGACATCGCCCAGGAAGGTGGCCGCTTGCGTGTAGGCGATGTCCATGCCACCGGTGCCGGTGCGGATCAGGCGGGCATTCGCGTTGAACACGTCGGCCACGGAATTGGCCAGCAGCAAATTGCCCGTGCCGGCAGCCACCAATCGGGCAGCGGCATTGAAGGTGTTCCCTCCCCTGCTGTTGTTGCCCGCACTGCCGCGTTTGATCAGGTCCACCGGACCGTTGAAGGTGCCGCCATCCAGCAACAGGCCGGGCACGTCCACGGTCAAGGCACCGTTGAACGTGGTGCCCGAACGGATCTGCAGGGTGCCGCTCCCGGTGGACGACATCACGAGGTTCTGCGCCGTGGTACCCGTCTGGGTGAAGTTGTGCAGGCCGAGCACACCCGAGGTGAAGCCTGCGGCGCCGATGCTGATGGTACGCCCGTTGGCGAGCGTGCCCGATCCGCCGCCATTGCCCAGGTGCAGGCCACCCGAACCGCTGCCATTCACGCGGATGTCGCCATTGAACTGGTCCATGCCTGTGTTGTGCAGGTACAAGAGTCCAGCGCCGGTGATGGTGAACTCCGTGCTGCCGTTGAACACGTTGCCGCCGCTGCACACGTTGCCCGCCGCGTTGGTCTTGGTGAAGTCGCTCGGGCCGTTGAAGGTGGCCCCGTTCAGCAGCAGTCCCCCGCTCACCGCGCGGTGATCGCCATGGAAGGTGGTGCCGGTCAGATAGGTCAACGTGGCGTTGCTGCCCAGCAGCAGCACCTGCGGCGTACCCCCAAGCTGTGTGAAGTTGCGGAAGCTGAGGCTGCCCGAGTTGAAGCCCCCGGCGCCCACGGTGATGGTGCGACCATTGGCCAGCGTGGCATCGCCACCGTTCTGCCCGAAGTAGATCTGGCCCGTGGAGGTGTTGTTCAGGCGGATGTTCCCGTTGAAAAGGTCGCTGCCATTGTAATCCAGGCTCAGGTTGCCCGCGCCGGTGTTGAAGAAGTCGGCGTTGCCGTTGAAGGTGTTCCCCCCTGCGGAGGCGTCGCCCGAGGCACCGGTCTTGGTGAAGAAGCCGTTGGCGTTGAAGGTGGATCCGTTGAGGAAGAGCGCACCCGAGGTCGAAGTGAATTCGCCGTTGAACACGCAGCCCGTTTGGTAGATGGCTCGCGCGTTGACCCCCAAGGACAGGTTCTGCGCCGTGTTGCCCAGTTGCTTGAAGTTGCGCATCACCAGGGTGCCGCCCGTGAAACCCGAGGTGCCCACGGAGATCGTCCGGCCGTTCGCCAGCATGGCGGTTCCGTTGCTCTGTCCGAATCCGATCTGCCCGGTGGAGGTGTTGTTCAGCACCACATCGCCATTGAACTGGTCCACCCCCGTCCGATCGAGGTCCAACGTGCCTGTGCTGGTCAGGGTGAACTCCGCCCGGCCTTGGAACACGTTGCCACCGCTGGAACCATCGCCGCTCGGGCCGGTCTTGGTGAAGGTGCCCGAACCGTTGAAGACCGTGCCGTTGAAGAACAACGATCCGGACGTGGAGGTGATGTCGCCATCGAAGGTGTTGCCCATGTGGTAGTACAGCCCGGCCTGATCACCCAGTACGAGGTTCTGTGCGGTGCCGCCCACCTGCGCGAAATTCCGGAACAGCAGCAGGCCGCTCGGGAAGCCCATGGCGCCCACGCTCACGGTATGTCCGTCCGTCAGCGTGCTGGATCCACCGCCATTGCCGAAACGGATGGAGCCCGTGGAGGTGTTGTTGAGCTTGATGTTCCCATCGAAGAGGTCCGCTCCGGCATCCGACAGGTAGATCCCCCCGGTGCCGGTGTTGTTCAGTTCCACATCGGCCAGGAAAAGGTTGTCGCCTGCGGACCCATCATTGCCCGCTCCGGTCTTGGTGAAGCGGCTGGGACGCTGGAAGGTGGAGCCGGCGAGATACAGCCGTCCACCCGTGGCCTCCAGATCGCCTTGGAACACGGTGCCCAGGTGGAACTGCAGGGTGGCCGCTACACCCACCGACAAGGTCTGCGGGGTGGCGCCGAGCTGGTTGAAGTTGCGCAGGAAGAGCGATCCGTTCTCGAATCCACCGCTGCCCACCGCAATGGTCCGTCCGTTGGCCAACGTACTGGATCCACCGCCATTGCCGAAGCGGATGGCGCCCGTGGAGGTGTTGTTCACGCGGATGTTGCCGTTGTACTGGTCAGCACCGGCATCCGCCAGGTTGATGGCGCCCGTGTTGGTGTTGGTGAACTCCGCGTCCCCTTGGAAGGTGTTCCCGCCAGCGGAGCCATCGCCACCGGTACCGGTCTTGGTGAAGTTCGCTCGCCCCTGGAAGGTGGTGCCGGAGATGAAGAGGCGCCCCGAAGTGGCGGTGACATCACCGCTCCAGGTGGATCCCGGATGGAAGTACAGGGATGCGGTGTTGCCGATGGTGATGGTCTGCGCCGTGCCTCCCGGCTGCGAAAAGTTCCGGAACAACAACAGGCCCGTGGCGAAGCCGCCGCTGCCCACCGTTACGCTACGTCCGGACGCGAGTTGGCACAGCCCTCCCCCGTTGCCGAAACGGATCTCGCCCGTGGAAAGGTTGTTCACGATGATGTCGCCGTTGTACTGCTCGCTGCCGGATTCGCTCATGTAGATCGATCCCGTGTTGGCATTGATCAGTTCCAGCGTGCTGTTGAAGATGTTGCTGCCGGGCGAGCCGTCGGTGCCGGTGCCGGTCTTCGTTACGGTGGTGCGTCCCTCGAACGTGGATCCCGCCAGGTAGATGTTGCCGGCGTTGAGGGTGAGGTCGGCGTTGAAGACGGAGCCCGCGCGGATGTAAACGGGGACCGCGCTGCCGACGGTGATGTTCTGCGGGGTGTTGCCCAACTGCACGAAACCGCGCAACAACAACAGGCCTTGATCGAAGCCGATGTTGCCCACCGCGATGGTCCTTCCGCTGGCGAGCGTGCTGGTGCCCCCCCCGTTGCCGAAACGGATCTGGCCTGTGGTGGTGTTGTTCAGCACGATGTTGCCGTTGTACTGGTCGGCACCGCTCTCGGCCATGAACAGGGTGCCGAGGCCGGTGTTGGTGAATTCCACCGTGCCATCGAACACGTTGCCGCCATTGCCGTAGTCGTTGGTCGTTCCGGTCTTCACGAAACGCACATCCTGCTTGAAGTTGGATCCGGTCACCCGCACCCCGCCCGCGGTGATGTCCCATGCGGCGTTCAGGGTGTTGCCGCCCACGAAGTAGGCTTGGGCGTTCGGACCCAACGCCACGGTCTGCGGCGTGGTGCCCGACTGCACGAAGTTGCGCAAGAGCAAGGCGCCTGCTGCGAAACCTCCGCTGCCCACGGTCAGGGTGCGTCCGCTCGCCAGCGTGGCGCTGCTGGTGGCCGAGTTGCCGAACCGGATGGAGCCTGTGGAGAGGTTGTTCACGATCACCGGGCCGTTGAAGGCATCGGTGCCGGTGTTCTGCAGGCCCAGGATCGCCGTGTTCTGGTTGGTGAGTTCCAAGGTGTCGTTGAAGATGCAGCCTCCGGTACCCCAGTCGTCGGTGACGTCCGTCTTGGTGAACCGCGCCGAGCGATGGAACGTGCCGGCATCGATCTCCACGGAGGGAGCCGTCACGCGCACCGGGCCGTTGAACACGGCGCCGCTGGTGGTGCGGAAGATGCCCGTGCCCGTCATCGTGAGCAACAAGGGCGATGTGCCGTTGCGCGCCACGTTGCGCAGTGCCAGTTCACCGGAGGACCAGCCGGTGCTACCGATGGACAAGGGGGCCGCTGCATCGAACACGGCATTGCCGGTGCTGTTGCCGAAACGGATGCCGCCGCCCGTGCTGTTCACCTTCACCGGCGCGTTGAACTGGTCGGTACCGATGTTGTCCAGGAAAAGGATGCCCGGACCGGTGACGGTGAATTCCGTGGCTCCGTTGAAGGTGTTCCCTCCCGAACTGTATTCGTTGTTGGTGCCGGTCTTGGTGAAGCCGCAGGCCGCCTGGAAGACGCTGCCGTTGAGATAGAGTCCGGGCGAAGTGCAGTTGATCGGCCCGTGGAAGACGGTGCCGGTCTGGAAGTAGAGCGTGGCCGTGCCCGTGAGCACCAGGTTCTGCGGCGTGCCCCCGTTCTGCGTGAAGTTCCGGAACAACAGGGAACCCGACGTGAAGCCTGCGGGTCCGATACCGATGGTCCTACCGGCGGCCAGCACGCTGCTGCCCGTGGTCTGCCCCATCCAGATGCCACCGCCCGAGCTGGCCAACAGCACGTTGCCGTTGTATTGATCCGTGCCGGTGTTGTTCGGATAGAGACGACCGGTGCCGCTCACCTCCAGCGAAAGCGTGTTGTTGAAGATGCAACCGCCCGTGCTGTAGTCGTTGTTGTTGCCGGTCTTGTTCAGCGTTACCGGTGCATGGAAGGTGGATCCGTTGAGGAAGATGCGCGCGGCGGAGCCGTTCACCGTGGCCTGGAAGGTGGTGCCCGAGAAGGTGCTCGAGGCCGTTGGGGCGTTGGGCACCAACGTACCGTTGTTGATGCTGCCACCGGAGAAGGTACCGGTGCCGGTATAGGTCAGGTTACGGCCACCGAGATCGAGCACGCCGGTGGTGACAACGAGGTTGTTGACCGTTCTGTCGCTGTCGAGCACGGGAGCATTGGCAGTGGCCGGAATGGTGACGTTGTCCGCGGTTGATGGAAAGCCCGTGCTCGGATTCCAGTTGACCGGATCGTTCCACGCCGTGTCTCCCGTTCCGGTCCACGTGTAGTTGATCTGTGCCTTGGCATGGCCCATCACCACGATGGTGATCAGTGCCATCAGGAATGAACGCAGCAGAGCCTTGTTCCAATGGTGGGTTGAGCCCATGGAATGTTCCATAGCGGAATGTTTTGTCAGCCCCGGGAGAGGGCAAGGGATAAGCACGGAGCGGGCCGTTCAACCGGCATCCTTCGATGGAGGTTGCGCCTGGATCGATGGATCTTCTCCTTCGATCGTTCTTTTCGCGGAACTATCCCCCGATCACATGAATGAAACGCTCCGCATAGAGGCGTGCCTTGTGATCACCCACTCCGCTGACAAGCCGGAAGGCATGGAGGGTACGCGGCTTCTTGGCCGCCATGTCGATCAAGGTGGCATCGCTGAAGACCACGAAGGCGGGCTTGCCGATCTCGGCTGCGATGGTCCTGCGTAAGGCCTTCAATGCGTTCAACAACCCGGCATCCGCAGGAAGGACATCCGGGCGTGGCACCACGGTCTTCTTCGCGCGCTCCTGTCTTTCCTTGATGGTATCCGGTGTTACCAAGCGCACGTTGTGCTCGCCCTTCAACACGCGATCGCCAAGTGGAGTGATCTTCAGGTGGTAATGGTCCTTGTAATCGATCTCCAGCAAGCCCTGTTGGATGAACTGTTGCAGGAACAAGGTCCAGCTGAAGGCACTGACATCAGCGCCCGCACCGAAGGTCTTCACCTGGGCCAGGCCGCGCTGCTGCACCTCCGGACTGTGTGTGCCCTTCAGGACATCCACAAGCAGCCCCAGCCCGATGCGCTGGTGGCAACGGAACAGGGCCGACAGTGATTTCTGCGCCAGTACGGTGCCGTCGAAGTACTTGGGAGGATCCTTGCAGACATCGCAGTTGCCGCAGGGTTCCGTCTTCTCCTCGCTGAAGTAGCTCAGGAGCACGGTGCGGCGGCACACCTGCGCCTCGGCGTATTCCTTCATGCGATCGAGCTTCGCGCCCAGGATCGCCTTGTAGGCCGGATCGGGTACCTCTTCCATGAAGTGCATGTGCGTCTGCACATCGGCGTAGCTGTAGAAGAGGATGGTCTCGGCCGGTGCTCCATCGCGCCCGGCGCGCCCGATCTCCTGGTAGTAGCCCTCGAGCGTGCCGGGCATGTTGTAGTGGACCACGAAACGCACATCGCCCTTGTCGATGCCCATGCCGAAGGCGATGGTGGCGCAGATCACCTGCACCTGTCCCTGGATGAATTCGTCCTGCACACGGTCGCGTTCCAAGGGATCCATCTTGGCGTGGTAGAAGGCGGCCTTCACCCCGATGCCCTGGAGCTTGCCGGCCAGCAGCTCCGTGGCTGCGCGGCTGTTGCAATAGATGATGCCGCAATGTCCGGCATGCCGGGCCATGATGCGCTGGATCGCCGCCCATCGATCCTGCCCCGGAAGCACCGCGAGCGAGAGGTTGGGGCGGTCGAAGGAGGAAAGGAAGGTCCGGCTGTTGCGCAGTCCCAGATGCTGTGCGATGTCGCTGCGCACGGCCTTGTCGGCCGTGGCCGTCAGGGCGATCACGGGGAGCTCCGGAAAGCGCTGCTTGAGGATGTCCAAGCGCTTGTACTCCGGCCGGAAACTGTGGCCCCAACTGCTGATGCAATGCGCCTCATCGATGGCGAAGAGCGATACCTCCAGTTCCTCGAGGAACTCCAACATGCCTTGTTGGAACAGGCGTTCGGGCGCCAGGTAGAGCAGTTTCACTTCACCCTTGCGCAAGCGCTGATGGATGAGGCGCTCCTCGTTGAAGGCGATGGAACTGTTGAGGAAGGCCGCGGCGATGCCGTTGGACTGCAGTGCCTGCACCTGGTCCTTCATCAACGCGATCAACGGCGAGATCACCACGGCAAGGCCGTCCAACGCCAGCGCGGGGATCTGGTAGCACAGGCTCTTGCCACCACCCGTCGGCATCAACACCACCGCATCGCCTCCCGAAAGCACATGATCGATCACCTCCTGCTGTTTTGGACGGAAGGACTTGTAGCCGAAGTGGCGTTCGAGCAGATCGAGGGGCGGCGCGGTACGGACGAGTTCCATGGCAAAGGCGGACGGACAAAGTAGGCCGCTGCCGGCGGTGCGTCCGGCGAAGGAGCGCTTGCGTTTTCCACAACAACACGGGAAAGTTCCCTTCATCCGGTGTCCGGACTTCGCCCAGGGGAATTGCATGCACCCCCTGCTTTTGCTTTCGAAGGATGGGGGTATCGACGGTGTGCATTGTCCATTTCAATGATGATGCACTACGCTTCGCACGGTATCTTGGGCACTGGCTGCTCCACGATGCTCACTTCCCTCCTTCCCTGTCGGCTCCGGTTGGCGTCGGCCCTGTTCCTGTTGGCGATGACGGTGCGGGCACAGGAGGCCGGTTACCTTATCTACAAGGGGGATCAAGAGGTCGGTAGCATTCGGGTCTCGCGTTCCGTTTCGGCCGAACACGTCGACTACCGCATGACCTCTTCCGCAGCCATCGATGTGGTCTGGAAGCAGCGCGTGCGCACGGCGATGGAGACCCGCTACCGGAAAGGACGCATCCATGCTGTGCACACCACGGTGCGCGTGAATGATGCCCTGCGTGATTCCAGCAACATGGTCACCGGCAGCGATGCCGCTTGGTGCTATGTACATCCGGGCTCGTACTTCCAGCGCGAGGGCGATTCGGACTGGACCACTGCCCGCATGTACTACGAGGAGCCGGTGGACCAGGACACCATCTTCGTGGAAAGCGTGCTGCAGGATTGCCCCTTGGTCCGCACGGGACCTTCACGCTACACCCTCACCATGCCCAACAACAACCGGAACCACTACATCTATCGCGGTGGCGTGTTGCATGAGGTGCAGGTGGACCGTTCGCTGATCGACCTGGTGTTCCGGAGGATGTGAGGTGCCGGCGACTTGGATCGATCACCGCAGAGGCGCGAAGGACGCAGAGCATCCTTGCTCTTCCAACGGAGCAAGGGTCAATGCCCGCCTTCCTGAAAGAGAACTCCGCGAACTCTGCGCCTCTGGGTCTCTGCGGTGATATCTCAATAACGCAGGTTCCTTCCTCCTTTCGTTGAACTTTGTGTCCGGTGCCGTGTACAGCACCCCGACACTTCGATCCTCCATGCGGCGAACGCTCCTGTCCTTATCCCTTGTACTGCTGCTCGCGCGGATCTCCTTCGGCCAGGCCAACGAGGAGACGCAACGGCAGGCGGCCCCGGTGGACGCCTACCAGATGGGCTGGCAGCCGCGTAATGCGATGTCCGAGGCCGAGCTCTGGCGCCAACTGAGCGAGCAGAGTCCGCGGGACGTGAACTCGCAGTTCAACTGGTACCGCAGCGAGCGGAATGCCCGCTTGGACCGTAACAACGGTCAGCTCAGCTCCACCGATCGCCAGGAGCTGGAGCGCATCGCCGAAAAGGTGGAGGCCGCGGATGCCAACAGCTTCGAGTCGCATATGACCGGCTACTACGCGGATTTCCCTGCTCCCCAGGCCTTCACATCGCTGCGTGCCGCCGCCGTTCTGGGGCCCGATCGCCAGGAACTGATCGCGCCCATGTTGAACCTGGCCCACATGTCCGGCGACAAGGGTGCACAGGACACCTGGACGCGCGCGCTCGATACGCAGGGCATCCTCTCCCCCGCCTATCTGCAGGCGGCTTCGGACCTGCTGCTCAGCGTGGATCGCGATGGCATCCTCTTCACCAATGGCGATATGGACACGCATCCCCTGCTGGTGCTGCAACGCCGCAAGGACGAGCGGCGCGATGTGCTCCTCGTGGACCAACGGCTGCTGGCCGATGCCCAGTACCGCCAGCGCATCTGGAGCGAAGCCCGAGCGAAGGGCCCCGTACCCGGCGCCGGTACGGTCTTCGCCCGCACGTTGACCACCGCCACCGATCGCCCGGTGTTCCTGGCCATGGGCATGGACCGCAGCTGGCTCGATGCCTTCGAAGGTCGCCTCAGCACTTCGGGAACCGCCTTCCGCATCGGGGCCGGCCTCAGCATGGCCCAGCTCGACGAGCGCTGGAAGCTCATGAAGAAACCCACGGGCGCCGGTCCCCTCAGCCGCAATTACCTGTTGCCGGGAGCCGTGCTTTTGAAGGCCGCACGGGCCAAGGGCGATGAGGCCCGATCCGCGCAGCTGGAGCTGGAACTGCGCAGGATGGCGCGGGCCCTGGGTGCCGAACAGGACCTGCTGAAGGCGGGCGTGCTCCAACACTGATCCCATGGGGCTGTTCCGCACCGATACCCAGGACCTCAGCGACGAACGCCTGATGGAGAAGGTCGTCCGTGGCGATGAACGGGCCTTCGCCGCGCTCTACGACCGTTATCAGCGGAAGTTGATGGCCTACTTCTGTCGCATGCTCTGGAACGATCGCGAAAAGGCCCAGGACTTCCTGCAGGACCTCTTCACCAAGATCGCGCAGAAGCCCCAGAGCTACGATCCCTCCCGCCCCTTCAGCACCTGGCTCTACAGCGTGGCCAATAACATGTGCAAGAACGAGTACCGCAGCGCCGAGACCCGCAAGGCTGCCGTGCCGCACCTGAAGCATGCCTCCAACGGGCACGAAAAGCCCGATCACGGAACGGAGGTGGACCGCGAGCGCTTCCGCGATCGGCTGGAGGAAGAACTCGCGAAGCTGGACCCCGATCACAAGGCCACCTTCGTGATGCGCTACAACGAGGACATGGCCATCAAGGAGATCGCGGCGGTGTTCGCCATCTCCGAAGGCACGGTGAAGAGCCGCCTGTTCTACACCGTGAAGAAGCTCGCCGAACGTTTGAACGAATTCGATCCCCGCATACTCAGCCATGGAACGGCGCGAACAATACGACCCTGAGGACCTCGAGCATCTGTTGCTCGAACGCTCCTTCGATGAACTGCTCGA
This sequence comes from Flavobacteriales bacterium, assembly GCA_036405935.1. Lineage (GTDB taxonomy): Bacteria > Bacteroidota > Bacteroidia > Flavobacteriales_F > PHOS-HE28 > PHOS-HE28. The sequence continues at coordinate 16,688 of DASWWQ010000302.1, read as the reverse complement.
GGAAGAGCGGGCCTACGCCCTGCGGCATCTGAGCGGCAAGGCCGAATACGAGGCCATGCGGACGCTGTTGCTGTCCATGGCCGACCCCGGCATGCGGCCTCCGCCGATGGACGCGGACCCCGTTGTGCGTGATCGCGTGCTGCACGCGTTCCGCGAGCAACGATCGCATCGCCCATCCTTCCGCCTCAATAGCGTGAAGGCCTGGTTCTGGCCCGAGAACGCCAGTGCCTTCTGGAAGCCGGCATTGGCCTTCGGCTCGCTTGCAGCGGTGGTCACCCTCGGGGTGCTGATGATGCAACAGGAACCATTGGGTCCCAACCCGGTGGCCCTGGTCAAGGAGGAACAAACGGCTCCCGAACGATCAGCGGACCTGCGTGCCGACAGTGCTGTACCCGCCACCACCTCCACGGCAGCGACCGTTGAGGAGACCCAAGGCCGGAACGCTGGATCCGCTGAACTGGCCGAGCTGCGGAAGGAGGAACCTGTTGTGTCCGCCAAGGGCGCAGTGGCCTCGGATGCACCCGCCAGCCCGACCGCCGTCATGGACATGGACCTGGCCGCTGCCGAGCGTGAAGAGGCGGAGGACCGTCAAGTAGCGCCGACAGCAACAGCCCTGATGGAGAAGGAGTCCTCCATGGGCGAGACCTTCAGCACCACGCATGTGGTGCCTGCCGAGGAACTGGCGCGCAACATGAGCTCGGCGAACGTGACCTTGGAAGGCGCGCGGAAAAGCGAAGCCAGGACCGCGGATGTGAAATTCAAGCGGCTGAAGGACAAGACGGATGCGGAAACCCGGTCCGCCGAAGTGGGTCCCGAACTGCTGGCCTTGCTGCGTGCCGCCTGGTGATCAGGCCCGCTTCCACTTACGCTCGAACCCGCTGCTTCGCACGGCGGTTCCGCCATCGGGCGTGGTGAGCGCATAGGTGAATCCTTCGTAGAGGCCCCAAGCCCCGTGCAGACCATCCTTGCGGAGGGCCAGGAAGCCCACCTGCTGCTCCTCCAATCCGGGGTTCTTGCGGACGATCCGGTGGATCGCCTCCTTGCAGGCCTCCTCGGGAGTTGCACCGTGGCGCATCAATTCCACCACGATGCTGCTCCCCGCCATGCGGATCACCAGTTCGCCCACTCCCGTGGCACAGGCTGCGCCCACTTCACCATCCACGAAAAGTCCGGCGCCGATGATCGGACTGTCCCCTACCCGCCCATGCATCTTGTAGGCCATGCCGCTGGTGGTGCAACTGCCGGCCATGAGCCCTTGGGCATCCATGGCGATCAAGCCGATGGTGTCGTGGTTCTCGATGTTCGCAACGGGTTTGTACCGGGAGGTCTTCAACCATTCCTGGTAGGCCTCCTGCACCTCGGGGATGGACACGTCCTTCAGCGCGAACCCGTTGTCCAAGGCCCAACGTTGCGCGCCTTCGCCCACCAACAGCACGTGCGGGGTGCGTTCCATCACGGCCCGCGCCACGCGGATGGGATTCTCGATCCGCTCCAGCGCAGCCACCCCACCGGCCCGCCCGTCGTTGTCCTGGATGCAGGCATCGAGCGTCACCCGTCCATCGCGGTCGGGATTTCCGCCGAGGCCCACGCTCCGATTGGAGAAGTCGCTCTCCACGATGGCCACACCGGATTCCACGGCATCCAAGGTGGAACCGCCGCTGCGAAGCACCCGCAGGGCCTCCACGTTGGCCACTTCGCCATGGTCCCAGGTACTGAGGATCACCGGCCCGCGGCCCGGTGGTGCCGGGGCCTTTTTCTCCGGAGAGGTTTCCTGCGGGGAGCATCCGGCGGCCAAGGCCGCCGTGCCCCAAAGACCCAGACGGAGGAATTCCCGGCGGTCGCTCATGCGGCCAATGTAGTGCTACCGGAAATGCCGTGCCTGGTGCAACGAAAGGCACGAACGGCATACCCATCGGCCAAGGCCGATAGAGCTACCATGTTGGCGAGAGCTTTCGGTGCCGTCCCCGAACGAGCGACGGATCCGACGCCTTAGATTCGCGGCGATAAACCAATCTCCAATGAAAAACCTTTACACGAGCGCTTTGGCCTTGATGATCGGTACCGGAGCTGTTGCTCAGGATACCTACACGCAGAATTTCGATGACCTCTCCACTAGCGGTTGGACCGTTGTGAACAACAGCAATCCTCTGGGTACCACCCAGTGGGCACAGGGCGACGGGGGACTGGGTGTTGATGCAGGACACTCGGGTTCCGAGACCTCCTATGTTTCGGATACGTACACGGCCACCACGGAAAGCGGCACCGGTACGATCAGCGATTGGCTGATCAGTCCTGAGGTTACCGTGAACGCCGGCGATTCGATCTCGTTCTGGACCATCAGCTTCAACAACGCCACTTTTGCCGATCGGTTGGAGGTGCGCCTGAGCCCGGATGGTGGTTCGGACGTAGGAACGTCCGAAACCTCCGTGGGTGATTTCACGGAGCTGGTGTTCACCATCAACCCTGACCTGACGAATACCGATTACCCCAGCATCCAAGTGGATGGTGACACGTGGACCTACTACGGTGGCATCTCCACGATCTCCGGGACCGTGCGCATCGGCCTGCGTTACCACGTCACCGATGGTGGTGGCATGGGTAGCAACGGTTCTTCGATCGGTATCGATGACGTCCGCATCAGCGCGAACTCCTCCAGCGTTTCGGAGCTGGCCCTGAACGGTGTGCGTTTCTCGCCGAACCCCACCAACGATGTGGTGAACGTGCGCGTGACCACCTCCGGCAGCCACCTGATCTCGGTGCTGAACGCCGCTGGACAAGTGGTGCGCTCCTTCAACAGCCTGTCCGACATGACCCCGATCGACCTGACCTCGATGGAGGCCGGCATCTACGTGGTTGAAGTGCGTCAAGCCACCACGGGCGCCGTCGCCCGCGAGCGCGTGGTGAAGTTCTGAACCCGACAACGAACGAGTTCGAACACCCGCTCCGGAATTCGGAGCGGGTGTTCGACTTTTACCCCCATGCTTTCTTCCCGTATAACCGGTACGCCGACCGCCCCCTCCCGTTCGGTGACCAAGCCCCTCGCCGTGCTCACCACCCTTTTCTTCATGTGGGGGTTCATGACGGTGATGAACGATGTGCTGATCCCGCATCTGCGCGAGGTGTTCCCCGATATGCCCTGGTGGCAGACCCTGATGGTGAACCTCTGTTTCTTCGGCGCCTACTTCGTCGGATCCCTGGTGTACTACCTGCGATCCTTGAACGGTGTGGATCCCATCGCCCGTTTCGGATACAAACGCGCGGTGATCGCCGGGCTGCTGGTCTCCGCCACGGGCACGCTCCTCTTCGTTCCCGCCACCTACGTGCAGGTCTTCGGCTTCTACCTCTTCGCGTTGTTCGTGCTTGGGCTGGGCTTCACCGTGCTGCAGATCGCGGCTAATCCGTTCGTGGCCATCATCGGTCCGGCCGAAAGTGCCAGCAGCCGCCTCAACCTGGCCCAAGCCTTCAATTCCCTCGGTACCACCTTAGCCCCGATCATCGGCGGCACGCTGATCTTCTCCGTGTTCAAGGGGGATGATGCCGTGCGTTGGCCCTACGCCGCCTTCACGCTGCTGCTGCTGCTGCAGGCCGCTTGGGTGCACCTCACCCCTTTGCCGGAACCCCCGCATGTGGAGAGTGGCCGCAGCAACGCCTGGCGCCATCCGCAGTTGCGTTGGGGCATGGTGGCGATCTTCTGTTATGTCGGGGCCGAAGTCGCGGTGGGCAGTTTGCTGATCAATTTCCTGAAGCTGCCCAGTGTGATGGGCATGGCCGAGCACAGCGCAAAACACTACCTGAGCCTCTACTGGGGTGGCGCCATGACCGGACGTTTCCTCGGAGCGCTCGCCTTGAACAAGGACCTCGGCGGAAAACGGTTCGCGTACATGGCCTTGCTGGCCGTGGGCATGTTCGCGCTGCTGGTGGGGTTGAACAGCGGCTCGGGTCTCGCTCCCATGCATGCTTGGCCCATGGCCGTGTTGATCGCTGCCAATTTCGGCGCCTTCGTGCTGGCCGGACCGGATGCCTCGCGGGCGCTCGGGCTCTTCGCCTTGGCGGCCGCTGCCTTGCTGGGTGTGGTGGTGGTGGCCGAAGGCGCTTGGGCGATGTGGGCCATCGTGGCCATCGGCTTGTTCAACTCGATCCTCTGGAGCAACATCTTCACCTTGGCCATCGATGGCCTGGGCCATGACACCGCGCAGGGATCCAGCCTGCTGGTGATGATGATCGTCGGTGGGGCCTTGGTGCCGCCCCTCCAAGGTGCGATCATCGATGTGCTCGATGCACAAGGTTCGTCCATGGGCTTCCACCTCAGCTTCCTCCTGCCTTTGTTGTGCTACGCCTTCCTGGCCTGGTACGGTTTCCGGGGGGCGAAACACAGCGCCATCGCATGATCGCCGGGATCGACATCGGGGGCACCACCAGCAAGATCGGCCTGATCGACAACGGCCGGGTGATCGCCCGCACCCGCATCCCCACCACCGGGCATGCGGACGACCATGCCTTTGCCGATGCCTTGGCCCAGCAAGTGCGCGAACTGGCCGGCCAGCATCAAGCCCACATCGATGCGGTCGGCATCGGTGCGCCCAATGCCAACCAGCATACGGGCATCATCGAAATGGCCCCCAACCTGCCCTGGAAGCATGATGTGCCCTTGGCCGCCATGATGCAGCAGCGGCTCGGGGTGCACACCGTCCTGGGCAACGATGCCAATGCAGCCGCCCTCGGCGAATGGCGCTACGGCGCCGGACAAGGTTACAAGGACCTGCTGGTGGTGACCATCGGCACGGGCGTGGGCAGCGGCTTCATCGTGGATGGCCGTTTGGTGCTGGGCAGTCATGGCAATGCCGGTGAACTGGGCCATATGACCATCGTGCCCGGAGGCCGTCCCTGCACCTGCGCGCGGGCGGGCTGCCTGGAAGCCTATGTGAGCATCCGTGGCATGCGGCAGACCTACACGGAGTCGGGCGGTAGCGCGGAGGTGCTGGCCGAACCCGGTGTGCGCTGCATCGCCGATGCCGCCCATGCGGGTGATCGCGCGGCCATCGATACGTTCCACCGCACCGTGGAATGGCTGGCCATCGGACTGGCCAATGCCGTGGCCACCACCGGTCCCGGACGCATCGTGCTCTTCGGGGGGATCGCCCGCAACGGCGACCTGCTGATGGCCCCGCTGCGCGAACAGTTCCAACAAGCGCTGCTCAACATCTACAAGGGCCGCGTGGACCTCACCGTGAGCGCCCTTCCGGATGACGACGCTGCGATCCTCGGAGCCGCCGCCTTGGCCGAGCGATAGAACGCCGATCGTTCGGATATCGCCGTACTGGTTACGATCCATCTGCGTGCATCGGTGTCCATCCGTGGTTGAAGTATGATCTTCGCGCCCAAATCCTAATTCTTCCATGGACAGCCGGATCATCGAGTGCGTACCCAACATCAGTGAAGGCCGCGACCGCGCCAAGATCGACGCGATCGCCGCGGTGGTGGAGACCGTGGATGGCGTGCGCCTGCTGGACGTGGATCCCGGCAAGGCCACCAACCGCACCGTGATCACCTTCGTGGGCAACCCCGAGGCCGTCTGCGAAGCCGCTTTCCGTCTGGTGAAGAAGGCCCAGGAGCTGATCGACATGCGCACCCACAAGGGCGAGCATCCGCGCTTCGGCGCCACCGATGTGTGTCCCTTGGTGCCCATCAGCGGGATCACCATGGAGGAACTGGTGCCTTACGCCCACAAGCTGGGCGAGCGCATCGGGAAGGAACTCGGCATTCCCGTCTACGCCTATGAGTTCGCCGCCAAGGAGGAGAAACGCCGCAACCTGGCGAACAACCGCGCCGGGGAATACGAAGGGCTGGCGAAGAAGCTCGTCGATCCCGCGTGGAAGCCGGACTTCGGTCCCGCCGCCTGGAACGAGAGCACGCAGCGTAGCGGTGCGGTGGCCGTGGGTGCCCGCAAGCTGCTGGTGGCCTACAACGTGAACCTCAATAGCACCAGCACCCGCCGCGCCAACGCCATCGCCTTCGACCTGCGCGAAGCCGGTCGCGTGAAGCGGGAAGGCGATCCGCTGACCGGGAAGATCGTCACCGATGCCCAGGGCGAACCCGTGAAGATCCCCGGTAAGCTGAAGTCCGTGAAGGGCATCGGCTGGTACATCGAGGAGTACGGCATCGCACAGCTTTCCCTCAACCTGAACGACATCGATGTCACGCCCGTGCATATCGCCTTCGATGAGGCCTGCAAGAGCGCTGCGGAGCGGGGCATCCGCGTCACCGGCAGCGAGCTGGTGGGATTGATCCCCAAGCAGGCCCTGCTGGATGCGGCCGATTTCTTCCTGAAACGCCAGGAACGCAGCTTGGGCATCAGCGAGCGGGAGAAGATCAAGATCGCGGTGAAGTCGCTCGGACTGGACGACCTCGCTGCTTTCGACCCGCAGAAGAAGGTGATCGAGTACATGCTGGCCGATGCCGGCAGCACGCGTCTGGTGGACCTGAGCCTGGTGCGCTTCAGCGAAGAAACGGCGGCCGAAAGTCCGGCGCCCGGCGGTGGCAGCGTGGCCGCCTACGTGGGAGCCTTGGGCGTGGCGCTGGGTGGCATGGTGGCCAACCTCAGTGCGCACAAACGCGGCTGGGATGAGCGTTGGGAGGAGTTCAGCGCCTGGGCCGTGAAGGCCGAAGGGTTCCGCAACCGCCTGCTCTTCCTGGTGGACGAGGATACGCGGGCCTTTGATCGGATCCTCGCGGCCATGGGACTTCCCAAGGGTTCGCCCGAGGAACAGGCGGACCGCAAGGCCGCGATCCAGGAGGCCACCAAGGGCGCGATCCTGACCCCACTGGAGACGCAACGCCTGTGCGTGGAGAGCATGGGCATCATGAAGGAGATGGCCACGATCGGCCTGAAGGCCAGCGTGAGCGATGCCGGTGTGGGTGCCATGTGCGCACGCACCGGGGCCTTGGCCGCCTACCTCAACGTGCGGATCAACTGCGTGGGACTGGAGGATGAGGCCTTCCGCACGAAGGTGCTGGCGGAGGCCGAGGACCTGAAGAAGCAGGCCGAAAGCCTCGAGGCTGAGATCATGGCCCTGACCCTGGCCAAGGTCTGATCGTTACTTATCATTTCCTCCTGGATGTAACTCCGGGGCCGGTGCAACGTGGCGCCCTGATGCTGCGTTTACATTGCGTTGCGCCCAACGGCGCATTGGATGGTGGGCCGGACCACATACCGTCGCTGGGTACGCAGGGTGATCTTCTTCTTCCCGCTGCAACTGCTGCTGCTGCACCTGAAGAAGAACCACCTGCTCCTGCTGTGCTGGCTGATCTTCTTCGGCTACATCACGGAGAACCTGGGCGTCAAGTACGGCATCCCCTACCTCTTCCTGTTTCCGGAGTACTTCGGTGTGGTCAGCTTCTGGTCGTTCCTGCTGCTGGGCTTCTCCTTCGGCGGCTTCATCACGGCGTTCAACCTCTACACCTACACCGCCCACGCCTATCGGTTCCCCTTCGTGGCCACCATCGCGCGGCCGTTCCTGAAGTTCAACGTGAACAACGCGGTGATCCCGGGCCTCTTCGCCCTCACCTACCTGTTCTGCTCGGCGCGGCTGCAGTATGTGAAGGAACTGGTGCCACCCGACCAGATCGTGCTGCACCTCACGGGCTTCATCGTGGGTACCGGACTTTTCCTGGCCTTGGCCCTGCTCTACTTCACGCGGACCAACATCGATATCCACACCTTCCTGGGCAAGGATGCCGACAGCTATCGGCGCGACCAACCCATGGAGGACATCCTGCCGCAGCGGCCCATCCCTCCGGTCCGCCAGGAACAGCGGAAGGCCACGCGCTGGCTCCGGCGCGAACAACGCACGCACAAATGGCGGGTGGAGACCTACCTCACCCCCCGCATGCGCATCCTGCTGGCGCGCAGCAGCGATCACTACGACAAGGACCTGCTGCGCAGCGTGCTGTGGCAGAACCACATCAACGGCAGCATCTTCGAGGTGGTCCTGCTGATCACCTTCATCGCCTTGGGCGCCTTCAGCGATACACCTTTCTTCTCCATCCCCGCCGGCGCCAGCGTGTTCATGCTGTTCACCATGGTGATCATGCTCTTCAGCGCCTTGATGAGCTGGTTCCAGGGCTGGATGCTCACCACGTTCATCCTGGTGGCCATCGCGCTCAACCTGATCAGCCTGCGGAACGACGGCTTCCTGTACGATGCGCAGGCCTACGGACTGGACTACGATGCACCACCTGCGATCTACGACCAACCCACCATCGCGGCCATGGCGAACGACACGGCTGCTGCGGAGCATGATGCCCGGGCCATGCTACCCACGCTGGAGGCCTGGTATGCCCGCAACAAGGACCTGCCCGGAGCCAACGGCAAGCCGAAACTGGTGATCGTGAACACCAGCGGCGGGGGATCACGCGCGCTGCTCTGGACCTTCCGCAGCCTGCAGGTGGCCGACAGTCTGGTGGGTGGCGATCTGATGAAGCGCACGGCCTTGATGACCGGCAGTAGCGGTGGATTGATCGGGGCCGCCTACTTCCGGGCGCTCGCCTTGGCCCAGCAGCAAGGGGACAGTGTATCCACCGCTTCCCACGCGCATCTGGACCGCATTTCCAGTGATATGCTGAACCCGCTCGGCTTCAGCTTCGTGAGCAACGACATGTTCCTGCGCTATCGCCGCGTGCATGATGGCGACCGCTCCTACACCTTGGATCGCGGCTTCGCCTTCGAACGGCGGCTGGGCGAACTCACCGGTGGACGCCTCGAAGCGCGACTGTCCGACATGGCCGGTCCTGAACGCCGGAGCGAGATCCCGATGCTGGTGGTGAACCCCGTCAGCATCAACGACGGGCGCCGATTGGTGATCAGCGCTTTGCCCGCGGCCTTCCTCACCCAGATCACCCCGAGCCACAACGTCTTCAGCAACGGCCAGCCCGAATCCATCGAGTTCTCGCGCCTCTACGCGGGGCAGGATGCCGGCCATCTCAAGCTTTCGAGCGCCTTGCGCATGAGCGCCTCCTTCCCTTTCATCACTCCGGTGGTGACGCTGCCCAGTGTGCCGCCCATGCGGGTGATGGACGCCGGCCTGCGCGACAATTACGGCTATCGCACCACGCTGATGTTCCTCTACACCTTCCGCGAGTGGATCGCGCAACACACCAGCGGTGTGGTGGTGTTGCAGATGCGTGACAAGCAGAAGGAACTGGAGGTGAAGCCGGCCGGTGGTTCCATGCTGGGCCGTTTGATGGATCCGGTGGGTAGTGTCTACGGCAATGTGGTGCGCATCCAGGACCAGGACTACGACCTGATGCTGAAACAGGCCGATGCCTGGATGCCCGTACCCTTGCATCTGGTGGACCTGCAATTGCGGCACCCCGATGACGAGGAGATCAGCCTGAGCTGGCACCTCACCGCGGTGGAGAAACGACAGGTCTTGCGCACGATCGGTTCCCCCGACAACGCTGCGGCGCTGGCCGCTTTCGAGCGGTTGATGCTGGGTGGTGCCCGGGCGATCACTTGGGTGCCCGCCGGTGGTGCGCCACCAGACCGGCCATAGGGTCCTGCACCGCGGAGATCAAGCGCATGCCGTGCAAGGCCAGCACCGGCCCCAACAGGTCCTGGAATCCGTGCGCCACCGAACCGATGGCCTGCACGTCGCGCCGTTCGGCCTCCAGGAAGAACCGTTCGATCAGCACGGCGAGCTCCGTGAAGCGTTCCGTGACCAGATCGATCGTATAGGGATCCTCGGGCAGCCGGGCCAAAGCTCCGGCGAAGGAGGCCATCCAGGCCTGCGGCGCCGTTCCCCGGTGCAGCTTTTCGATCACCTCACCCAGTTCCGGTGCTTCTGGGAAAACGACCTCCTGCACGGCCTGCGGCAAGGTGCCTTGGAAGAGATCGCGCAGCAAGTGCTTGCCGAGATCGGCGCCACTGCCCTCATCCCCGAGGATGTAGCCCAACGAGGGCATCGGGCAACGCACCGTAGCACCGTCGTAGTAGCCCGCGTTCATACCCGTTCCCAGGATCAGCACCAGACCTTGGTGATCACCCCAAAGCCCACGCGCCGCGCCCAGGAGATCGCTGTTCACTTCGATCACGGTCGTGGGCCATAGGGCGGCCAACGCTTCGCGCATGCGTTCCTGTCGGGTTGCGTTGCCACAACCCGCACCGTAGACCACGATCCGATCGACGGTCGCGGCGTGGCCGATGAGCTCGGAGACGCGCAGGGCCTGCAGCAACGGCTCCGGAACGCCGGTCGCCGGATTGAAGCCCGGCAAACGATCGAAGGTCCGGTCGGTACCCTCCGCACCCAACAAGACCCATCGGGAGGAGGTGCCGCCGATATCGGCGATGAGCATGGCCATGCGCGCAAGATATCCGATGGCTTCCTACCCGGTCCGTCCTTGCGGCCATGGACGCCGGTCCTTGAGGCACCGCAAAGCCGGCCGCGAAAGACCCGGTGGTCAGCTGTTGAACAGGAAGCGGTTCGGGCTCACCAGCCCGTTCTTCACCGCGAAGAGCACCACGGCCGCCGTGTTGTTCACGCCGAGTTTCTGCATGATGTTCTTGCGGTGGGTGGTCACCGTATGGGCGCTCAGGTGCAGACGCTCCGCGATGCGCGTGTAGCTATGTCCCTCGGCGATCAGCCCGATGATCTCGTATTCCCTTTCGCTCAGGGTCACCGGTGAGCAGCTCAGCGGTGCGTCGATGATGCCCTGGACATCAAGGGCGGTGCGCTGGATGGTCTCCAGGATCTTGCCGCAGAAGAACTTCTCGCCGTCGCCCGTGCTGAGCACCGCATCGATGATCTCGGCCACGTCGCAATCCTTCTTGATGTAACCCATCACACCGGCCCGCAGGGCGCTGGTGATGGCCAAGGTGCTCGGGTCCGGCGTAATGGCCACGAAACGCGTCCGTTTGCTGCGGCGGATCCCGTCCCGGATGGCCGCGGCATCGAAACCATCGGCCGTGTGGTCGATGAGCACCACGTCGGGTTTACAGCGTACCAGTTGGGCCTGCAGCTCAATGGAATCGTGGGCCTCGCCCACCAGCTCGATCCGAGGAACGTCCGCCAACACCGTCCGCAGGCCGATCAGCGCGAGCTGACCACTGTCGGCGATGAGGGTGCGGAGCTTCATGGAGAAATGTAGAATGATTCTAAAGAGTGCGCGAAAGTACGGTCCTGCGCCTTTCACTCCACATCGCATTTCACACTCCGGATCGTTGATCGATCGAAAAGACCGCGCCTTCGTTGGAGAGCAGGGTTTCGGGAAAAACCTCCCGCGCTTCGTCCAATAGCACGAGTAGATCCCTGTAGCGCGAACTGAAGTGGCCCAACAGCAGGCGCCCGACCCCGGCATCCCGGGCCATGGCGGCCGCTTGTTTGGCCGTGCTGTGGTAGGTCTCCTTCGCGCGGGCCGCCAATGCCTCGTTGAAGGTGGCCTCATGGTAGAGCAGGTCCACCCCTTTGAGCCACGGCAGTAGTTCGGGGGCAGGAGCGGTGTCCGAGCAGTAGGCATAGGTCCGGGGCGGTGCCGGAGGAAAGGTCAGCCCGGCGTTGGGCACCAGGGTCCCATCGGGCTTCATCAGGTCCTCGCCGGCCTTCACCCGGTCGCGCATGAAGTGCGGGATCAGCGGCACGGCCTCCGGGCGAAGCTTCAGCGGTTGCTGATGTTCGCGGACGAGGAAGCCTGTGGTGGGGATCCGGTGCCGCAGGGCCAAGGAGGTGACGGTGACCCGATCATCGGTGAACAGTTCCACGCCGCTCCGATGCTCCACCGCATGGAAACGCAGGGGGAAACGCAACCAAGTGCCGGATACGCGGAGTTGCAGTTGCACCACCTCGTTCAGCTCGGCCGGACCATGCAGATGCAGTTCCTCGGTACGCCCGTTGAGGTGCATGGTGCTGATCAGCCCCATGAGCCCCAGATAGTGGTCGCCATGCAGGTGGCTGATCAGGATCCGGCCGATCCGATTGAAATTGACCGAAGCCTGTCGCAACCGCTCCTGGGTGCCCTCCCCGCAATCGATCAGGTACAGACGGCCACCGGCATCGAACAGTTGGGCCGAGGGGAATCGTCCCTGTGCCGGTAGCGCAGCACCGGTGCCCAAGGTGGTTACCTGAAAGCTGTTCATGCTGCCCAAAAAGCGAAAGCCTCCGTGGGTCCGGAGGCTTTCGGGATACGATCGGTGATCATCTCAGCGATTCACCACCATCCGGCCGGTGAACACCAGGCCGTTGGCTTCCACCTTGTACAGGTAGACCCCACTACCCATCCGGCTGGCATCGAAGGGGACCTTGTTCACACCCGGGCGGGCTTCCACCGCTTCGCTCCACAGCTCCTCACCCACCAGGTTGAAGACCTTCACCCGCGCCAGTGTGGCCTTGGATACGCTGAATTCGATCTGCGTACGGTTGGCGAAGGGGTTCGGTACGTTCTGCACCTTGCCCAAGGCCGGACCGACTTCGGAGACTCCCACATTGCCCGGTGCGATGGTGATCGAATAGCCTGGGAAGCCGTATTCGAACGGAATGGGAGCACCGAGGAAATTGGTATAGCCGATCACGTTCAGTACCATGTCAAAGGTGCCTGCGGTGGTGGGAAGGCCGGACAACAAGCCGCATCCGACCTGTCCGGTAAGGAAGGTACAGGGAGCGGAGGTCTGTGAGTTGCACTGGACGGAGATGCCCGGGGGCAGCCCGCTGATGCCATTGAAGACCACGGAGTCCAGCATCAATCCTTCGTAGGTCGGGTCGATGTCTCCCGCATTCTCGGGAACGAGGATGAAGAGCGTATCGCTGTAGACGAGGCCCACCGTACCCGGCAGGAAGTTCTCGGCGGTATCGGGCCACGCGCCGAAGAGACTGTCCTGATAGATCGGGTTCGGCACGCATTGCGCACCGGCCCACAGGGCGGCAAGTCCGAATGTACCGAGGAGTAGGGTTCTTTTCATCCGCGACTATTGATCCTTGTTCACATCCTTCTCGATCTCCTCCATGAAGAGGAGGTCCACCGCCTCACTGGCCGTGGGGGTGATCGAGAGCACGCTTTCCAGTTGGCTGATCTGCACCAGCTTCATCACCGGCTCCTGCAGGGCGCAGACCACCAAGGTGCCCCCGACGCTCTTGCACAGACGGTTGGCCACGAGCAGGGCGCTGAGGCCGGAGCTGTCGCAGTAGCGCGTGCTGCCCAGGTCCATGAGGATGTTGCGCACACCCGTCTTGTTCAAGTAGACCAGTTCGCTCTTCAGTTCAGGTGCGCAGGTGGTGTCCAACTTGTCCACATTGCTTTTCACCGAAGTGTACTTGCCCTTGTTCTCGATCGTGAAGTTCATCGTCTCCGCGTTCTCAGCGCGTTGTGGTCAAATATAGCGGAAGGCCCCCTTCCTTGACGGGGCGGGCGGAAATGTTCAATTAACCGCCGTGCGTGGGATCCGCGCCGCCAGCAGGTAGAGCACCGCCATACGCACGGCCACCCCGTTCTCCACCTGGTCCAGGATCACGCTCGAGGCCCCATCGGCCACTTCGCTGGTGATCTCCACCCCCCGATTGATCGGCCCGGGATGCATGATCACGATCTCCTTGCCGAGGCGGTCGTAGCGCGCCTTGTCCAACCCGTAGAGCATGGCGTATTCACGGAGGCTGGGAAAGTTGGCGATACCATCGCTCCCTTGGCGCTCCAGCTGGATCCGCAGCATGTTGGCCACGTCGCACCAGGCCAGGGCCTTGTCCAGGTCGTGCTCGATCCGTGCTCCGAGGGATGCGGCGTAGCGCGGCATCAGCGTGGTGGGGCCGCAGAGCATCACCTCGGCGCCCAGCTTGATCAGGCATTGGATGTTGCTGAGGGCAACGCGCGAGTGCAGGATGTCGCCCACGATGGCCACCTTCACCCCTTTCACGCGACCCAGTTTCTCGCGGATGCTGTAGGCATCCAACAGGGCCTGTGTGGGGTGCGCGTGGGTGCCGTCGCCGGCGTTCACGATGCGCGCATCCACGTGTTTGCTCAGGAACAGCGCTGCCCCGGGGTCCGGATGCCGCATCACCACCATGTCCACCTTCATGGCCAGGATGTTGTTCACCGTGTCGATCAGCGTCTCCCCCTTCTTGGTACTGCTGCTGCTGCTGCTGAAGTTGATGATGTCGGCGCTCAGACGTTTCTCGGCGAGCTCGAAGCTGATGCGGGTGCGCGTGCTGTTCTCGAAGAACAGGTTGGCGATGGTGATGTCGCGCAACGAGGGCACCTTCTTGATGGGGCGCGAGAGCACTTCCTTGAAACCGTCGGCCGTGCGGAAGATGAGGTCGATGTCGGCCGTGGTGAGTTCGCGGATGCCCAGCAGGTGCTCCACGCTCAGTTGATCGCTCGGTGTACCGGAGGGTGGGCGGAGGGTTGTGCTCATCGCTCGCCGGTCTGGATCAATACGCGGTCCGCTCCATCGGTCTCCTTCCACTCCACGCTCACCCGTTGGTCGTCGATGCTGTCCACCTTCTTGCCCACGTAGTCGGGCTGCACGGGCAGTTCGCGGCCGAAGCGCCGGTCCACCAGCACCATCAGCTGCACCGACCGGGGCCGTCCGAAGCTCAGCATCGCGTCCAGTCCCGCCCGGATGGTGCGGCCCGTGTACAGCACATCGTCCACCAACACCACGTTTCGGTCGTCCAGGCTGAAGTCGATGGCGGTGGTGCCCGTGAGGGCCGTTACCGGCCGGTGGCGGAAATCGTCGCGGTGGAAGGTGATGTCGAGTTCGCCGTAAGTGGGGCCTTCGTGGCGCAGGATGCGTTGCAACTCCTGCCGGAGACGTCGGGCGAAATAGACCCCCCTGGGCTGGAGACCGATGAGGGCCGTGTGATGGAGGTTTCCATGGTCCTCGATCAATTGGTGGCAAAGTCGCTGGATGGTCAGCTCGAAGGCCGTGCTTTCCAGGATGGTCAGTGCCTGCATCGGCGGCGAAGATACTGGGTAGCGTCCGTAGACCTGAAGTACTTGTCAGATGCCAGTTGATGGTTGTCCGTGCAGCATCACGAGGGCACTGACAACCACCACTGACAACTACCGTCCCCTATCATCCTGAACCGGCCGAAGGGCGATCGCCCCCCTGGCTCAGAGGATGGCATTCGTGGCCCACAGCGCCCACATCAGGATGCCACACCCCGTGCCGATCAAAGCCAGCCGCATGCCGCGGAACGACCAACGCAGGCTTTGCGCCGAATAGCCCGTTCCCCTTCGCAACCGCCAACGCGCCCACAGGTTGAAGGCGATGGCCAGCATACCCACCACCACGGCCAACGAACAGAGGTGGCGGATGAAGGCCAGCGGTATGCTCAGGCAACCGAACACCAAGGTCACCTGTGCCAGCGGAAGCGCCCGATCGTCGGTCATCGGGCCGAAAGTTGCAACAAGCGCTCGTGCAACGCCAGTACTTGGGGGATCACCAGGGATCGGCCGTCGTTGGTGATGATCGTGTCCGCCGCGAGGTTCCGTTTGCCGTCCGTGGCCTGGTTCCGCAGCCGGGCCCGCACCTGCTCCTCCGTGACGCCATCGCGCGCCATCACGCGGGCGATGCGTTCCTCTTCCGGAGCGGTCACCACCACCAGATGGTCCAGTGCCTGATGGCCACCGGTCTCCACCAGGATCGCGGCCTCGTTGATCACGTACGGCGTGCGCTGCACTTCCCGCCAGCGACGGAAGGCCTCCCGCACGGCCGGATGCATGATCGCGTTCAATCGGGCCAGGGCCGCAGGGTCCGCGAACACGATCGCGGCCAGTGCCTTGCGATCGACGCCTCGGGAGGTGCGCACAGAAGGAAAGGCGCTGCCCACCCGGGCCTGCACGTCGGCCTCCTCGTCCAACAGGCGCCGGCCCTCGGCATCGCTCACGAAAACCGGTACGCCCAGCACGCCGAACACGCCGGCCACGGTGCTCTTGCCGCTACCGATACCTCCGGTGAGTCCTACGGTGAACATGTGTCCATGTGCGCATGTGCTCATGGGCACATGAACTTAGGCTTTCGCGGTCTCCTCGCTGAGCTGCATCGTATTGTCCATGGCGATGGCGCTCTTCTCGAAACGCAGCTTCACCCCTTCGGTGGCCTCGATCAGCACGGTCTTGTCGTTCACCTCCACCACCTTGCCATGCAGGCCACCGATGGTGACCACGCGGCTGCCCTTCTCCAAGGACTCGCGGAACTTCCTGGCGTCCTTCGCCTTCTTCTGTTGGGGCCGGATCATGAAGAAATAGAACACCACGAAGAGCGCACCCATCATGAGCATGGTGGCGTAGGGATTGCCTTCGGGTTGGGCTTGCAGTACGATCAAGGGGAGCATGGTCGGATGAGGTATTGGGTCGGTTGGGGATCAGTCGGGGGTGCCGGACCTCGGGGCGATGACTTCGCCCTTCAGCAACAGCACGGTGGTGGGTGGCTGCGTGTTGGCCACCACGGTAACGCTCTTGTTCTGCACGCCGCTGCGGCCTTCGCTGTCGAAGCGCACGGTGATGGTGCCGGACGCACCCGGGGGCACCGGCCGGCGGGGCCAATCCTTCCCCACCGTGCAGCCACAGGTGCCGCGAACATCCGTGATGAGCAGGTCCTTGCCACCGCTGTTGGAGAAGTGGAAGGTGCGTTCCACCTGCTCGCCCTGTGCCATGCGTCCCATGCTCTTCTCCGTGCTATCGAAGGCGAATGCGGGCAGCCTGGAGGG
>DASWWQ010000301.1:0-5218 GCA_036405935.1 Flavobacteriales bacterium | reverse complement strand
GGCGCAGGTTGATGCGCTCCAGCTCCAGTCCGTCCCTTCGGGAGAACGGCAGGAGGTCCTTGAGGATCACATGGTACTCCAAGGCCCCCGCCAAGGAGCGGTCGTTGATGTGCACGATGGGAACATCCGTGTCCAGCAAGGCCGTGGTGGTCAATCCGGCCGGCGCGATCAGCAGGTCGAACCTTTGTTCCCGCATGCGTTTGCGCAGGGATCGCCGGTAGGCCTTTGCCATAGCGAAGGAGTCGCGGTAGTTGAAACGCTTCCTCAGCAGGAGCAACCACAAGGCATTGAACAAGCGACAGAGGAAGAGCACGGGCTGGGGCTTCAGCGGGCCCAGCACGACCACCTGTTCGAAACGGGCCTCGAGGGCTTTCAACAGATAGTGGTTGGTACCCGACCAGGTGCGCCGATCACGGGGGTCGTCCACCGTGATGTAACCTACCTTGAGGGGGAGCTTGGCCGCCATGCGCCCCGCGAAGATCGCGGCTTTGCTGTCCTTGGCCGCCTTGCTTCGCGCATCGGACCATCAACAAGCGCGTGGTGGAAAAATGGAGGAGTGCATGGAAGGCTTCCCCTTGGCCGCACCGGTACTTTGGCCGTGCCTAAGCGATGGTGCTCCGCCTTCGCCTACCGGCCCAGCCCCGTGAGCGAGACCGAGATCCAAGCGCTGATCCACCTGATCGACGATCCCGACGAAGGCATCTATTCGCAGGTCCGTGAGCGCATCGTCTCCCTCGGCCGACCGGTGGTACCGATGCTGGAGCGGGCTTGGGAGGTGGACGATCTGGGCGACCTCTTCCGCAATCGCGTCGAGGACATCCTGCACTCGATCCATCTGGACCTGACCTGGAAACGTCTCCGCTCCTGGCGCGACGGCGGTGCCGATGATCTGCTTGAAGGTGCCATCGCCATCTGCCACTACCGCTACAGCGAGCTGGACGAGAAGCGCGTGCGCAGCCGTTTGGCCGCATTGCGTCAGGACATCTGGCTGGAGCTCAACGACAACTTGACGGCCTTCGAGAAGGTACGGGTGTTCAACCACATCTTCTTCCAGGTGCACGGCTTCCGCGGCAACAAGCGCAACTACCACGCTCCGCAGAACAGCTACATCAACGAGGTGCTCGACAGCCGCAAGGGCAATCCCCTCTCGCTCGCCATCCTGTACCAGGTGCTGGCGCAGGAACTGGAACTGCCCCTGCGCGGTGTGAACCTGCCGAACCACTTCGTGCTCGCCTACATGGACGAGTACGGTGTGGGACACAGCGAGCTCGGGCATGGCGACATCCTCTTCTACGTGAATGCCTTCAGCCAAGGCGACATCCTGGGCAAGCACGAGATCGATGAATTCCTCGATAAGCTGGGATTGCCCAAGGAGGAACGGTTCTACCAGCCCTGCAGCAACATCGACATCATCCGTCGTCAGCTCAACAACCTGCTGAACAGCTACGAGAAGCTGAACGATCCCGACCGCATGGAGGATCTAAGGCATCTGATGACGGCGTTGTAGAGCGCGGCCCTGTGGCCATCCCCCGACGCATCGATCAGCCGCGGAAGAGCTTGCCGGCGGTGGACAGGATGATGCGCAGATCGAGTCCTAGACTTCTTTGCCGCACGTAGCGCAGGTCCAAGGCCAGTTTCGCCGGCATCACCTCCTCGATGTAGGTGCGCTCGGGATCGCTGGAGCGGCCGAGCAGTTCGTTCTCGTTGATGTACGCGATGCTGGCCAGGCTGGTGATGCCGGGGCGCACATCCAATACTGCGCGTTGTTCGGCCGTGTAGAGCTCCACATAGCGGGGCACCTCCGGTCGCGGCCCCACGATGCTCATGTCCCCCACCAGCACGTTCCAGAGCTGGGGCAGTTCGTCCATCTTCGTCCGCCGCAGGAAATGGCCCACCGGAGTGATCCGTGGATCGCGGCCGCCGATCGTCAATTGCCCCTTCGCTTCACTGCCGGGGCGCATGCTGCGGAACTTCATCAGTCCGAAGATGCGGCCGTGCCGCCCCACGCGTTGCTGGCGGAAGAAGGCCCCGCCCGGTGAGGTCGACGCCACCAGCACGCCGAAGACCAGTAGCAGCGGTGAAAGCACCAGCAAGGCCGACAGCGCAGCTCCGATATCGAACAGCCGCTTCGCCATGATCAAGCGCCCATCACCTCCTGCACGGCCTCCTTCACGGCCCCCACCACCTGGTCCACCTGGGCATCGGTAAGATCGTAGTACACCGGCAGACTGATCTCGCGGCTGTACTGCCGGTAGGTGTTCGGGTAGGCGGCCATGTCATATCCCCTGCCCTTGTAGAAGCTGAGCATCGGCAGCGGGATGAAGTGGACGTTCACGCTGACCTCACGCCGGGCGATCGCCGTGATGATGGCATCGCGTTGCTCCTCGCTGGCCTCGGACACGCGGAGCATGTAGAGGTGGTAACTGCTCTCGCGCTCCTCGTCCTTCAGCACCGGGGTGATGAAACGGCGATCGTCGCGGAACGCGGCATCGTAGCGCTGGCAAACGGCCTTGCGGCGGGGGATGGTATCGTTGTCGTAGCGCTCCAGCTCCACCAGTCCGATGGCGGCCTGCAGATCGGTCATGTTGCACTTCCAACCGGGGAACTCCACATCGTAGCGCCAAGCGCCGGGCTTGGTCTTGGCCAGTGCATCCTTGCTCTGTCCATGCAGGCTCATGGTGTTGAACAACCTGTAGATCGCCTCGTGATCGAAGCCATGCGGCAGGTTGAAGGCCAGCGCTCCCCCTTCCGCCGTGGTCAGGTTCTTCACCGCGTGGAAGCTGAAGCCGGTGATGTCGGCCAACGCTCCGAGCGCGGTCCCGCCGATGCGCGCGCCGAAGGAATGGGCGGCATCGCCCAGCACCAGCGGCCGGCCGAGCTGCTTCTGCACTTCGCCGATCGGACTGAAGGCCGTGCGGGCCTCCTCGGCCACGTGCCGAAGGGCGGCCATGTGCGCGGGCAGGCCACCGATATCCACCGGGATGATGCACTTGGTGTTGCCCGTGATGGCCTGGCGCACGGCCTCCACGTCCATCGTGAGGTCGTCGCCGACGTCCACCAGCACGGGTGTGGCGCCCACGTGCATAACGATGTTGGCGGTGGCGCAATAGGTGTAGGCCGGCACGATCACTTCATCCCCGGGCCCGATGCCGAACCAACGCAGGACGAGTTCGCAGGCATTGGTCCAGCTGTTGAGGGCGATCACCTTGGGCACGCCGGAATATTCGGCCAGGCGGCGTTCGAACTCCTTCGTCCGCGGGCCGGTGGTGATCCAGCCGCTGCGCAGGGCCTCCTCCACGGCCTTCACGGTGCGTTCATCGATGCGCGGCGGGGAGAAAGGGATCATGACGGGATCGGGGATGAGGGGGAGCGACGGTCCGAGGCGAGCACGAACGCGAAGAAGGCGAAGAACAGGGTACCGGCCTGCACCTCGAGCATGCTTTCCACCGTCCAGTTCAGTCCATTGACCAGGAAGAAGAGTGCAGCCAACGTGTTCCCTTGCCGGAACGCCGTGACGAAGGGCACCACCACCAGCGCGATCGTGAGCAGCAGGCCCGCGATGCCCAGGGCCGCCCACGCCTGCAGGAACTGCTGGTGGGCGTTGATGCGTTTCTCCACCAGATGCACGTATCCGTTGCGTTGGTGCGCGGCGATCAGCTCATCCTTCACATCGCCGGTCCCGGCGCCGAACGGAGCATGGGCCTGCGCCACCTGCACGGCGCTGTGCCAGGCCAGCTTGCGCACCTCGGAACTGGTCTCCGCCGTGGCCACCCGCCGGCTGTCCGTGATCGAACCGATGGCCTCCACGATGCGTTGCCGCATGTTGAAGGAGAGCGCGGCCAGGAGCACGCATCCGCCGAGCGATCCACCGATGAGCAACAGCAGCGTTCGGCGCACGACCGTATCCCGCCATCGCGCCACCAGCACCACGGCGAGGACCAGGGGCAACAGCACCCAGCCCGCCTTGCTCCCGCAACAGACCACACCCAGGCACAACACCAGGGCGATCGGCATGCGCCAGGCCGAACGGAAAGGCAGGGGCGTGAGGAACAAGGCGGCCAATGCCATGCACAGGTACAGCGCGAAGTAGCTGGGATGGATCAGGAAGGAGAACCGCTCACCGAAGACCTCCTGCGGCCAGTGCAGGCCGCTGTCGCCGAGCAAACGCAGGGGAACCATCACCACACAAACCGCCACGGCCACCGCATTCCCCAGGATGAACGCGACCCACAGCGATGACCAGCTTCGGCGGGCCTGCTCCGGCAATATCGCGAACAGCAGGGGAAGCAACAAGAAGGGCAATTTGATCTGCAGATCGAAGCCCGCATAGTCCATGTTGACGGACCAGAGCAGGCCGATCAGGTGCAGCACGTAGAGCAGGGCCATCCAAGGCAGCGCGGTGGCACCGCTGCCCCGGAGCGAAGGTCTCCGCAGCGCCTTCCGGTGGTGGACCAGCACGGCGACCATGCCCACCACAAGGCAGAGGGGCAGCAGGTTCGGGGCCAGGGGCATCAACACGGCGAGGCTGCTGAAGGCCGCGGCCGCCGTTGTCCCCAGCGCGCTCCGCAGTCCGGAAAAGGCTTGGGGAAGGCTCATGCCACGCTCACCTGGCGATGGCGGTGCGCCGCGCGCTGCAGCACGTCCAGCATCCGTTGCACGCAATGCTCCCACTCGTACACCCGCTGCACATGGGTGCGTCCATCCTGCCCCATCGCACGGCGACGGTCGGGATCCACCACCAGGGCATACAGGGCTTCAGCGGCGGCCAAGGGATCATCGCGGCGGACCACCGTACCGGTGCGTCCGTCCACCACCACTTCGGGCAGGCCACCGGCATCGGACACCACCACGGGCAGGCCGCAGGCGGAAGCCTCGATCACCGCCACACCGAAACTCTCGCTATCCAACCGGCTGAGCGCCGCGTAGATATCGAGCTTCATCAATTCCTCCGGAACAGCGCCATGCGGGACCCGCGGCACGAAGGTCACCTGCCCTCCCACGCCCAAGCTGGCCGCCAGCGTGCGCAGTTCCTCCTCCTGGGATCCGCCTCCCACCAAGCGCAGGGCCAACGGTGGCTTGGGGCGATCGTCCTTCACCAACAACGCAAAGGCCTCGATCAGCGTGTCCACACCGTACTTCGGTGCGAACGATTTCACCGTACCGATCACCACGGTGTCCGCAGCACCGGCCGCAGCCTTGGGATGGAAGCGCTCCGTAT
>DASWWQ010000300.1:0-20184 GCA_036405935.1 Flavobacteriales bacterium | reverse complement strand
GTCATGCGGGCACAATCGGACCCGGTCGTCGCCACCGGTGCCATGCGCAACACCATGCAGCAGGGCCAGCTCGCCGGAGTGATCGACTTGGACAGCATCGCGTTGTCCGGCTCCTACGGCTTGGGGCCCTTGGAATATCTGCGCGGTGAGTTGCTGCTCTTCGATGGCCGTGTCCACTGCGCCACGGCGACCACCGACAGCACCATGCGGGTGTCCGTCCTTTCCGGTGCACGCGCACCGTTCTTCGTGCATCAACGCGTGGGGAATTGGGCATCGCTGCAACTCCCCGACAGTGTCACCGACCTTTCGGCCCTGGACGCATTCCTCACCGCTCACTTCGGCATGGAAGCCGCGCCCTTCGCCTTTCGCCTGACCGGGCATTTCTCCGCCGTGGAGGTGCATGTGCTCGATGTACCGCTAGGCACGGCGATCCAAGGGCCACAGGACGCACACCGCCACAACAAGCACTTCCAACTGCGCGATGCCGAGGCCGAAGCGCTGGGTTTCTTCTCCACCCGTCACAAGACCGTCTTCACCCATCACGATGCTCACATCCATGTGCATGCCATCACCCGCGGCCGGGATTGGATGGGGCATGTGGAGGAATTGCGGTTCGAGGCGGGTAGGGTTCGGTTGTGGGTGGCGAATTAGCCCCGGATGCTTCACTGAACCGACCAGTGATCACAGCAAGGTCGTCGGACATACGTACTCCGTTCGCTCCACGTGCGTGTTCTTGATGGCATTGAAACCGCCCTCCACGTCCACGAAGTTGTTCCACCCCCGTGACTTCAGGATGCTGGCGGCGATCATGCTGCGATACCCCCCGGCGCAGTGCAGGATGAAGGGCTTGTCCTTGGGGAACTCCGCGAGGTGGTCGTTGATGCGGTTGAGCGGTGTGTTGAGGGCGCCCACCACGTGCTCGCTGTCGTACTCGCTCTTCTTGCGCACATCGAAGACCAAGGGCTTCTTCGCGTAGCGAGCGGCGAACTCCTCCGCCGTTATCCGGGCCACGGTGTCGATCGGCCTACCGGCACTCCTCCACGCATCGAAGCCTCCGGCCAGATGGCCGATGGTGTTGTCGTAGCCCACGCGGCTCAGACGAACGATGCTCTCCTTCTCCTTGCCGGGTCCGGTGACGAGCAGGATGGGCTGCTGGATGTCGGGGATCATCTCACCCACCCACATGGCGAAGTTGCCGTCCAGCCCGATGTTGATACTGTTGGGGATGAAGCCTTGGGCGAATACCCCGGCCGGTCGCGTATCCAGCACCAGCGGGCGTTCCCCATCGGCCAAGGCCTCGAACGCCTGCACATCGAGCGCCCGTTCAGCGCGTGCCAGGATGGTGTCGAGGCTTTCGTATCCCCGGATGTTCATCAGCACGTTCTTCGGGAAGTAGCCGGGGGGCGGGGTGAGGCCGGTGAGCAGCACCTTGGTGAATTCCTCCTTGGTGAGGCGGGGATCCAACGCGTAGTTCGTACGCTTCTGGTTGCCGAGGGTGTCGGTGGTCTCCTTGCTCATCATCTTGCCGCATGCGCTTCCGGCACCGTGGTTCGGGTACACGATGAGGTCGTCGTTCAACGGCATGATCCTGTTGCGCAGCGAATCGAAGAGGTGGCCGGCGAGCTTCTCCTGCGTCAGGTCAGCGATCACGTGCTGGGCCAGGTCCGGGCGACCCACATCACCGATGAAGAGGGTGTCACCGGTGATGATGCCATGCTCCTTGCCCTCCTCATCGATCACGAGGTAGGTGGTGCTCTCCAGGGTGTGGCCGGGCGTGTGGATCGCCTTCACCTTCACCCGGCCCACGTTGAACACTTCGCCATCGGTGGCCACATGTGCGGCGAAGCCCGGCTTGGCGGTAGGTCCGTAGACGATGGTGGCGCCGGTCTTCCCCGCCAGGTCGAGGTGGCCGCTGACGAAGTCGGCATGGAAGTGCGTCTCGAAGACGTACTTGATCAAGGCTCCATCTGCGGCGGCGCGATCAATGTAGGGTTGGACTTCGCGCAGCGGATCGAAGATGGCCGCCTCTCCGTTGCTCTGCAGGTAGTAGGCCGCATGCGCGATGCAACCGGTATAGATCTGTTCGAGGGTCATGGCAAGGGTTCTTGGGTCCACCAGGGAAGCACAGCGTGGACCGGGGTCATGGCTGCGATCCTGCGGTGATCGATGGCGCAAAGGTCCCGTGCCACGGACGCACCTTGGGTGATGGATGTCATGCAGCCTGTTGCTCGGTGACAAGGGTCACCGAAGAGGCCACGTTCCGGTGCTCGGGTGATGATCATCACGTAGCGACCGATGCCTGCCTTGGAACTTTGCGTCACCAAAGCCCCCCTTCGACATGCGACCGAACATGGGAACACCCGACCGCCTGCTCCGGATCATGGTTGCCAGCGTGATCACGGCCCTCTACTTCACGGGCGTGCTGCAAGGCACGCTCGGTGTTGTGCTGCTCATACTGGCGGGGGTGTTCGTGCTCACCAGCTTCATTGGTTACTGTCCGTTGTACACGCTGTTCGGGATCCGCACCCGCAAATGATGAAGCGCTTCGATCGCTTCCGACCTCCTACCTCTTCACCTCGACTACAACTTCAACACCATGCTCCGTTCCCTTTTGGGTCTTCGTCCCAAGGTGGACCTCAAGGCCATCCTCCAGCAAGGCGCCACCATCCTTGATGTGCGCACACCGGCCGAGTTCGCCCAAGGCCATGTGAAAGGCGCCTTGAACATTCCGCTGGACCGTTTGCAACGTTCCACGGCTGATGTACCCAAAGGCCGCCCCGTGATCACCTGCTGCCGCAGCGGGGCGCGCAGCGGCATGGCCGAGGGCATCCTACGCCGCCAAGGCTTCGAGGCCTACAACGGCGGACCCTGGATGAACGTTCAACGGCTCAAGGCCTGATGCCCGTCTTCAGGAATTGGAGCCTGACGCGCTGGATCCGCTTGGGCATTGCCCTTTCATTCCTGGCCCAAGGCATTGCTTCCGGGACGTTCGTAGCGTTCGCCGCAGCGACCTTCTTCGGTCTTCAAGCAGCGCTCAATTTCGGTTGCTGCGGAACGAATGCCTGCCGCTCCGTCGGTTCGAGGCACGCGGATACACGATCGGAAGGCCCCATCACTTACGAAGAGCTCCGATGAACACGAACACTTCTTCCCGCTCCTTCCATGAGCTGATCAACGACGATAAGCCGGTTCTCGTGGATTTCTTCGCCGAGTGGTGCGGCCCCTGTCAAATGATGAGGCCCATCCTCGATGAGTTGAAGACCACGATGGGCGATAGCGCCCGGGTGATCAAGGTGGATGTGGACAAGAACCCCGCTGCGGCGCAAGCCTACCAGGTGCGCGGTGTGCCCACGTTGATCATCTTCAAGAACGGGCAGCCCGTATGGCGCCGCTCGGGGGTGATGAATGCTGCGCAACTGGTGGAGGCGCTCACCCCGCACCTGTGGAACGGGAAGTGATCAACGGGTGATCGCGGCCGGATGCACTTCCACATGACCGCGACCCAGCGATACCCATCCGCGCACACGTAGCTGCTGCAACAAACGCGTGATCACTTCACGGGGCGAACCCAACTCATCGGCGATCTGCTGGTGCGTCAGCTCCAGCCTGTGGCCGCCCATGGCCTGTGCACGTTTCATCAGGTAATCCCACAACTGCTCGTCCAACTTGCGGAAGGCCACCACTTCGAAGGCTTCCAGCAGTTCCTGGAAACGCTGCGCCTGCATCTCGTTCACGTACTTGCGCCATTCCGGATGCACCATCCAATCGTCCACATGGCGCACGGGGATCAGCAACAGGTCGGCCTCCTCCTCCACCACGGCGCGCACACTGCTCACCCGCTTGCTCACGCAGCAGGTGAGCGATATGGCGCAGGATTCGCCGGGCAGGATGTGGTAGAGATAGCGTTCCCGGCCTTCGCTGTCCTGCGCCAGGATCCGCAGGCTGCCTTGCTTGACGATGGGTATGTGCGTGATCGTATCGCCCGCACGCATCAACTCGGTGTCGGCCGGAACCCGTTCGGTCAGGGCCACGCGTTCGAACTCCCTCTGCAGGCTGGGGTCGGCGAACATGATCACAAGGTATCATGCTCCAATGCACGCGCCCGTTGCGCGAGGCCTGCGCGTGCCGGATCGTACCGGAAGAACAGGTTGGCCCAGATGATCTTGCTGAGCGCGTAGAACCACGGCGCACCCAAGAGCATCACCGAACCGATGACCAGGAGCTGGGCGATGATGGGCAGGTCGGGAACAAGCACGACCATCGCCACCCACAGCGAGACGCAGACGGCTACACCGATCGCGTACGAGACATACATGGCTCCGGTGTAGAACCCGATCTCCTTTTCGTAGTTGCAGCCGCAGGCCGGACATCGGCCATGCAGCTCGCCCGCTTTGCCCAGGTTGTATGGATGCGCCAGGAAGAAATCCCCTTCATGGCACACCGGGCATTTCAAGTGCAGGATGCTGTAGAGCTTCGTCTCCTTCCACGCCATGGAACGAAGGAACCGATCCCGTACGATCCCGGAGGTGAGGATCATCACAAAGGGAAGGGGCACGATCGGCGATCGCTTACGGCCCGCATCGGTTCGGACAATACCGCGCCGGATCGCAACAGGGGAACCTGGGGCAACAGGTCTGGCCGGAGGAACAAGTGAGCCACCCCGAATGAAGAAGGCCCGGTCGTACGACCGGGCCTTCTTCATTCGGGGAACAGGAATCTATCCCTCGCTGCACATCTTCGCCGGGTCCACCCACTTGTCGAAGTCCTCGGCGCTCACGTAGCCCAAGGCCAGCGCAGCTTCCTTGAGCGTAGTGCCCTCCTTGTGCGCCTTCTTCGCGATCTCGGCGCTCTTGTAGTAGCCGATGTGCGGATTGAGGCTGGTGACGAGCATCAGGGAGTTCTCCAGATGGCGCTGCAGCACCGGCTTGTTCGGCAGCAGGCCTTCGGCGCACTTGTCGTTGAAGCTCACGCAGGCATCACCGATCAGGCGGGCGCTCTGCAGCACGTTGGCGGCGATCAAGGGCTTGAACACGTTCAGTTCGAAGTGGCCGTTGCTACCACCGATGCCCACCGCCACGTCGTTGCCCATCACCTGGGCGCAGACCATCGTCAGCGCTTCAGGCTGGGTGGGATTCACCTTGCCGGGCATGATGGACGAACCGGGTTCGTTGTCGGGAATGATGAGCTCACCGATGCCGCTGCGCGGACCGCTGCTGAGCATGCGGATGTCGTTGCCGATCTTCATCAGGCTAACGGCCAAGCGGCGCAGGGCACTGCTCAGCTCCACCATCGCATCATGTGCGGCCAGGGCCTCGAACTTGTTCGGTGCCGTGATGAAGGGCTTGCCGGTCAGTTCGGCGATCCTCTTGGCCACCAACACACTGTAGCCTTTGGGAGCATTGAGGCCTGTGCCGACGGCGGTGCCGCCCAACGCCAGTTCACGCACCATCTCCAGCGCGTTGTTCACCGCACGGATGCCGTTGTCCAGTTGCTGCACATAGCCACTGATCTCCTGTCCGAGCGTGAGCGGCGTGGCGTCCATGAAGTGCGTACGTCCGGTCTTCACGATGCCCTCGAACTCCTTGGCCTTCTTCGCCAGCGTATCGCGCAGCTTCCTGACGCCGGGTATGGTCACATCCGCGGCCACGGTGTAGGCGGCGATGTGCATGGCCGTGGGGAAGGTGTCGTTGCTGCTCTGGCTCTTGTTGACGTCGTCGTTGGGATTGAGCACCTTCTGCTCGTCCGTCAGTTTGCCGCCGTTGAGCACGTGCGCCCGGTAGGCGATCACCTCGTTGAGGTTCATGTTGCTCTGCGTGCCGCTGCCGGTCTGCCAGATCACCAAAGGGAACTGGTCATCGAGCGCGCCGGTGAGGATCTCGTCGCACACGCGGCCGATGAGGTCGCATTTGTCCTGCGGAAGCTTGCCCAGTTCCAGGTTGGTGAGGGCGGCGGCCTTCTTCAGGTAGGCGAAAGCGTGCACGATCTCGCGCGGCATGCTGCCGGCGGGACCGATCCTGAAGTTGTTGCGGCTGCGTTCGGTCTGCGCGCCCCAGTATTTGTCGGCGGGCACCTTCACCTCGCCCATCGTGTCCTTCTCGATGCGGTATTCCATGCTCATTCCAGATTAGGAGCTCGAACGTTCAACGTTCGGACGGTGGAACGTTCAACCTTCGAACAATGTGATCAGACTTTCTGTGACTGTCCGTGCTGCATCAGGTAGGCCTTGAGGAAGCCGTCGATCTCGCCGTTGAGCACGTCGTCGGTGCTGCTCGTTTCGAAGTCCGTGCGGACGTCCTTCACCAGCTTGTAGGGCTGCAACACGTAGTTGCGGATCTGGCTGCCCCACTCGATCTTCTTCTTGCCCGCCTCGATCTCGCTGCGCTTGCTGCGGCGCTTCTCGAGTTCGGCCTCGTACAGCTGGCTTTTCAGCAGTTGCAGGGCCTTGGTCTTGTTGTCCAACTGGCTGCGGGTCTCGGTGTTCTCGATGATGATACCCGTGGGCGCGTGGCGCAGGCGCACGCCGGTCTCCACCTTGTTCACGTTCTGTCCACCGGCGCCGCCGCTGCGGAAGGTGTCCCAGGTGATGTCGGCCGGGTTGATATCGATCTCGATGGTCTCGTCCACCAACGGGAAGACATAGACACTGACGAAGCTCGTGTGGCGGCGGGCGTTGCTGTCGAAGGGACTGATGCGCACCAGACGATGCACCCCGTTCTCGCCCTTGAGCATACCGAAGGCGAAATCACCGGCCACCTCGATGGTGGCCTGCTTGATGCCGGCCCCTTCACCGTCCTGGTAGTCGAGGGTCTTGGCGTCGTAACCGCTTTTCTTCGCCCACATCTGGTACATGCGCAGCAGCATGCCGGCCCAATCGCAGCTCTCCGTGCCACCGGCTCCGGCGGTGATCTGCACCACGGCGCTCAAGGGATCCTCCTCCGCACTGAGCATGTTCTTGAACTCCAGCTCCTCCAGGGCATCGGCGGCCTTCTTGTATTGGGCCTCCAGCTCCTCCTCGCTCACCTCCTTGGCCTTGAAGAAGTCGAACATCACGGCAGCGTCCTCCACTTCCCGCTTCACGCCCTCGAAGAGCTCCACCCATCGCTTCAGCTCCCGGATCTTCTTCATCACGATCTGCGCCTTCTTCTGGTCGTTCCAGAAATCGGGGTCGTGGGTGTACTTCTCCTCCTCGAGGATCTGGCCGCGCTTCTCCTCCACGTCCAGATAGCCCTTGAGGGCATCCAGTCGGGTCTGGAGATCGTTGACCTTATCGATGGTGATCATTCCGGGCCTTTGCCGTCCATTTCCGAACGGCGCGCGAAATTAGCGCGCCGGGGGCCACCATCTCCCCCCGGAACACCACCATGCTAATTCCCTTCCTGACGTTCCTCCTGGGCTTGACCGCCTTGATCTGCCACGGACAAGGACCGTACACCGCCCTGCTGAGCAATGGCGATACGCTGACCGGCAAGACCTACTACACCCGTGGCGACACCTTCGGTCTTCCCGGAACGGCCAAGGTGTTGGCCAAGGACGTGGTGCTGTTCTGGACCCCCAAGGAGCGCTGGACCTTCACCTATCCGGGCGGCCGCATGAGGAAGATCAAGCAGGAAGCGGACGATCCTTGTTCCCGAGGCTCCATCACGGCCATCCGCTGCGAGGAACATCCGACCACCTTCGATTCGCTTCCGGTGCCAGCTGCTTGGAAACAGGAACAGGGTATGCTGGATTGCTACCGAACGAAATTGCAAGAGCTGAATGTGAGAGTGGATGAGAACGGTGACCGCAGAAGGAAGGCGGCACCTGTGCCGATCATCCTGGCGGACCATCTGGTGCACCTCCGGAACGGGGACAGCCTGACCGTTGGCAGCGCTTTCTACACCAAGGCCGATAGCCTGTGCTGGATGGGCGGTGGACGCATGCATAAGGACCGGGTGCTATGGATGCGTTCCAAGGATCGGCGGATGCTGATGGTGGACCGCAACAACACCCTGATCACCATGCCAGCGGACATTGCCGTGGACAGTGCCTGCGGCAAGGGACGCATCCTTACGCTGATCTACGAACGTTCAACGAGATCGGAGGAAGCGATCAACGCCGCCAGTGCTGACCTGCTCCATTCCATTGGGATCGCAGCGTGCTTCAGCCGTCCCGTCAAGGAAGGAAAGCGGACCGTTACCGACCCGTTGAAGCGCCGATCCTTCGCATCGTTGTCCATCGGATACGGCGGTTTGCACGGCTTGTTCGGTCTGAACGGTGTCATCGGCCCCAATGGATCGGGCCTGAGCATCGGCCTAGGGGGCGCGAACGGTGGATTGGGCTACTCGATCGGCGTGCAGTTCGCGGTGAAGAAGATCTTCTTCGTGAATGCCTCTTATGGAATATTGGAAAGGGGGGCGATCGGCAACTACGTTTCCATGCGGGAATACACGACGGAAGGATACATCCTCGGCACGGGGCTGATGATCCATTTCGACAAGGCCGAACGGACCTTCCTCCAGCTCGGGTTCACCTACGCCGGTGGTGGCACCCGCCCCTTGCCCTTCGGTGGGCGGGAGAAGGTCGGTGGACCGGGCTTCGACGGGGGCATCGGCTTCCGGTTCTGAACCGGACCGTATCCGAGAGCATCATCGACGGAACTATTCCGGCAGGGCCTTCACGATCTGCTCCACGGAAAAACCGCGGCGGAGGAAATAGGCCATCACTTTCTGCCGCTTCAGGAAGATCTTGGGGTCCTTCTCCTTCTCCCAGCGCTTGGCCACCAGTTTCTTCAGCTGCGCCTCCTGCTCCTCCTGGTCGATGGCCTTCAGCGCCGCTCGGATGCAGGGGGCGCTCACCTGCTTCTGCTTCAGGGCCGCTTCGATCTTCGTAGCCCCCCAGCCTTTCTGACGAGCCTTGCTCACGGCGAAATGCTCCGCGAAGCGGGCCTCATTGAGGAAGCCTTCGGCGATCAACTGGCCGATGATGGGCTCGATGTCGGTGTAGGGCACCTCCCAAGCGAAGAGCTTGTCGCGGACCTCCTGCTGGGCCCGTTCCTGACGGGCGCAGTAGTTACGCGCCTTGGCGAGGACCTGCGGCAAGGTGAAGAGGCTGGGCACGACCGAAGATCGCGCTCCTACAGCGGCACTTCCTTCCCTTCCCCGTCGAAAACGTGGAAGTCGAGATACTGGCTGGCGCCGTCGGGCACCACCTTCACCCATTTCCTCCAGCGCCACCACCATTTCCATTGGATGCTGGGGAGGCCCTTGGTGAAGTATGCGGCGAGGAACGGATGCACCTTCAGCGAGATGCCGCTCATCTCCTTCTCACCGAGCAGGTAGTTCAGCGCGTTCTCGATCTCGTCGATGATCAGCACGGGTGCGCTCACCTCACCGGTCCCGCCGCAGGTGGGGCAGCGTTCGCTGGTGTCGATCTCCGTTTCGGGACGCACACGTTGGCGGGTGAGTTCGATGACGCCGAACTTGCTCGGCGGAAGCACGTTGTGCTTGGCCTTGTCGTCCTCCATGGCATCCTTCAACGCCTTGTGGAGGATGCGGCGGTTCTCGGGTTCGTAGAGGTCGATGAAGTCGATGCAGATGATGCCGCCCATGTCGCGCAGACGCAACAGGCGGGCGATCTCACGGGCGGCCTCGAGGTTGGTGTCGAGGGCGTTCTTCTCCTGGTCCTGGTTGCCGCCCTTACGACCACCGCTGTTCACGTCGACCACGTGCATGGCCTCGGTCTTCTCCACGATCAGGTAGGCCCCGCTGGGCAACATCACCTGCCGGCCGAAGGCCTGCTTGATCTGCTTGTTGATCAGGAAACCGTCGAAGATGTCGAGCTTGCCCTTGTAGTGCTTGACGATCTCCTTCTTCTCGGGGGCGATCTTCTCCAGCGTCTGCCTCACCTCCTCGGCCAGCAGTTCATCATCCACATGGATGTTGGTGAAGTCCTTGTTGAGCACATCACGCAACACGGCACTGGTGCGGTCGATCTCGCCCAGCACGCGTTTGGGCGGCATCGCGTTACGCAGGTTGTGGAACATCACGTCCCACCGTTGCATCAGGTTCTTGAGGTCGGCCTCGAGGTCCTCGCTCTTCTTGTTCTCCGCGTTGGTGCGGATGATCACGCCGAAGTTCTTCGGGCGGATCGCGTTCATCAGCTCCTTGAGGCGCTTGCGTTCCGCCTCATCGGTGATGCGGCTGCTGATGCTGGTCTTGTTGATGAAGGGCACCAGCACCATGTAGCGTCCGGCCAGGGTGATCTCCGCGGTAAGGCGTGGGCCCTTGGTGCTGATGGGTTCCTTGGCGATCTGCACCAGCACGCTCTGGCTGGCGCTGACCACCTCGGCCAGTTTGCCTTCCTTGACGATATCGGGGTCGAGCTTCCAGTCGTCCAAGGTGGACTTGGGGACGGTGCCGCTGACGGCGCCCTTGGCGAACTTGAAGCTGTTGCGGTATTGCGGGCCGAGGTCGTAGTAGTGCAGGAAGGCGTCCTTCTCGTGCCCCACGTCCACGAAGGCCGCGTTGAGGCCCGGCGCGACCTTGCGCACCTTGGCCAAATAGATGTCACCTACGGCGAAACCGCGTTCGGTCCGCTCGCGATGAAGTTCCATCAGCAGCCGATCGCGCATGACGGCGATGGCCACTTCGCCCCCTTGGGAGCGTATGATCAGGTCTACGCTCACGCGGAAGAAGGTTCGGTTGTTGGGATCGGCATCCGTTCGGGATGCCACGGCCCGGCGTACATGGCGCCACCCCACGGCATGCGGGGCGGGCCATGCACCGAGCGGTTACCGACTACCGGTTCTTCTTCTTGTGACGGTTCTTACGCAGGCGTTTCTTGCGCTTGTGCGTGGCCATCTTATGGCGCTTCCTTTTCTTACCGCAGGGCATGGTCTAGGGGTGTTGCTTGTTCTTGATGTCGGCCAGGAACGCATCCGCCTCCCGAAGAAGGGCGGTATCCGTCACCAGTGTCTTGTAGGTCTCGATGGCCTGGATGGCCCGGTCCGTGCTGTCCAAGGTGGCATAGGCCTGTCCGAGGTAGGCATAGGCGTCCGGATAACCCTTGGGGTCCAGCTGAATGGTCCGATCGAACCGCTCCATGGCCTTGTCGTACTGGCCGGTCTGCCAGCTGAAAAGCCCGAGGTGGTATTGGGCCTCCACGTTGGTGGGATCCTGTTCGGCCAGTTCCCGGAGCTTCAGGATGGTCTGCATGGGCGGTGCACCGGCTCCCAGTTCAGCGATGATGGCGGCCACCTTCGGGTCCTTGCTCACCGGACCTGGCGTGGCCGCGTCATGGGCGTGGGGGGTGGAACCGCTATTGGGGTCCTCGCTCACCCGGCCGGCGGTATCGGCTTCGGCGGCCTTCTTCCCGGGCGTGCGCGGGGCCAATGACAGCAGCAGCACAACCAACGCGGCGCTGGCCATCATGATCCAATGCGAACGCTTCAGTCCCATCACTCGGTAGTCTTCACGGGGATCGAAGCGTTCTTCACCTTGTCCACGAACACATCGGCGGGCTTGAAGGCCGGTACATTGTGCGCGGGGATGATGATGGTGGTGTTCTTCGCCAGGATACGGCCGGTCTTCTGTGCACGGTGCTTCACCAGGAAACTACCGAAGCCCCGCAGATGCACGTCCTCACCAGCCTCCAGGTTGTTCTTCACCTCGTCCATGAACGCTTCCAGGGTCACCAGTACGATGCCTCGCTCTATGCCTGTGCGCTTGCTGATGTTGCCGACCAGTTCCGCCTTCGTCATGGACCTTCCTTCTTTTTTGGGGGTGCGAAGATAGTGTTCCATTCGGACATCGCAATGCATCTTTGTGCCTGTATGTCAAGCCCTTCGTGGTTCAGCACCGCCTTGCTGCCCTGGTATGCCGAACATCGGCGCCTCCTTCCTTGGCGGAACACGCGCGATCCCTACTCCATCTGGCTGAGCGAGGTGATCCTGCAACAGACCCGGGTGGACCAAGGACTGGCCTATTACCAGCGATTCCTGCAGCGGTGGCCCACCGTGGCCCGGCTGGCCGCCGCCAGCGAGGACGAGGTATTGAAACAATGGCAGGGTCTGGGCTACTACAGCCGCGCCAGGAACCTTCTCGTGGCCGCCCGGCAAGTGGCCGGGGAACACGGCGGCAAGTTCCCAGGCACCCATGCCGAACTGGTCGGGCTCAAGGGTGTGGGGGACTATACCGCGGCCGCCATCGCCTCCATCTGCTTCGACCGGCCCGACGCCGTGGTGGATGGTAATGTGTACCGGGTTTTGGCCCGTGTGTTCGGCATCCCTACACCGATCGACAGCACGGCCGGCCGAAAGGAGTTCAAGCAATTGGCCACCAAGCTTTTGGACCCGGACAATCCCGGCGACCACAACCAAGCTGTGATGGAACTGGGTGCTACGATCTGCACCCCGAAGGCCCCGCGCTGCCCGGCCTGTCCCCTCCAACACAAGTGCGTGGCGCTGGGTACCGGCCGCGTCCATGAACTACCGGTGAAACAAGGCACCACCCGGATCCGGGACCGATGGTTCAACTACCTGCATATCCTCCAAAGCGGAACCGTACACCTCCATCAACGCACCGGCAAGGACATCTGGCAAGGGCTGTTCGAACCGCCTTTGATCGAAAGCGAAAAGGTGCTCGCTCCATCGCGGCTCAGGGCCGTCCTGGACCGCACTTATGGAAGAGGCTGGATGATCCAGGCACGGAACGATGCGGGCCGCCACGTGCTCAGTCATCAGCACATCCACATCGTCTTCTGGCAAGTGGCACCTCCGAAAGGGTTCAAGCCGCCGTCCGACTGGATCCCGGTGGCATCGACCCGCTTGGAGGAATATGCCGTGCCCCGTCCTATCGAGCGTTGGTTGAAGCTGTTGATGGAAGAGGGGGGCCCGGCGCGATAGGCGGTCCTATCTTCGCTCACCCTAACCCTTCCCATTCCATGTCCGGTGTCAACAAAGTGATCCTGATCGGCAACCTCGGCGCCGATCCCGAGATCCGTCATCTGCAGAACGGTGTCAGTGTGGCCAACTTCCGCATCGCCACCAGCGAGACCTTCCGCGACCGCCAGACCGGTGAGAAACGCGAGCAGACCGAATGGCACAACGTCGTGGCGTGGCGTGGGCTGGCCGAGATCACCGAGAAGTACCTGAAGAAGGGCAGCAAGGTGTATGTGGAAGGCAAGTTGCGCACACGCAAGTGGGAGAAGGACGGCATCGACCGGTACACCACGGAGATCATGGCCGACGAGATGACCTTGTTGGACCGGCCCACCGGCGAACGGGGGGCCGACGAAACCCGCGGACCTGCCGCACAGGCCTCGAACAGCGCGCCTGCCGCACGCCCTGTCACCGCCAATACTTCCTCCGGCCCCGAGGACCTGGACGACCTCCCGTTCTGATCCGTGCGACGAAGACAGCGTCCTCCGTCCTCCTCATCGGTATGCCTCCGGCCATGCTGACCGCACCGCCTTGCTTGGTGATGGACGCCACAGCCGCGTGGTCCTTGGTGGGCGTCGTCCTGCTATTGGTGGTGATGGCCCTGTCCGCAGCCGGTGAAATGGCCCTCTTCACCCTGACCCCCACCCAGGTCCGTGACCTCCAGGAACGCGGTGGGCGCGCAGGCCGACGGGTGATGGACCTGCTGGCGCGCCCGCGCCGACTGCGCTCCACGGCGTTGACGATGATGGTATCCTGCAGCCTGGGGATCACCGCGCTGTCCACCTTGGCGCTCAACCGGCTGCTGGACCTGGGCCATCTGACACCCGGGACCGTGCTGGTCATCCATGTCGCGCTGATCGTCTCGGTGCTGCTGTTGGTGGGCGAGGTGGTACCCAAGGCCTACGGTGCCGCCAAGCCGGTGCGGATGGCCATGGTCAGCGGCGGGGTGCTATTGGTCCTGCGCTGGCTCTGCACCCCCATCAACGAAGCCATGGTGCGCGGGGCGGACCACTTCACCCGGAAACCACGAAAACGCAGCGATCGCCCCATGGATGTGGATACCCTCGAACAGGCGCTGGACCTCACCACCGACACGAGCACAACGGCCGAGGAAAAGCGCATCCTCAGGGGCATCGTGCAGTTCGGCAACATCGAAGCCCGGCAGGTGATGCGCCCCCGTACGGAGATCGCCGCGTTCAATGAGGAACTCGACTTCCGGCAGCTGCTGGCCGCCATACGCGAAAGCGGCTTCTCAAGGGTACCGGTGTTCCGCGAAACCTCCGACCACATCGTGGGCATCCTCCACATCAAGGACGTACTGCCGCACCTCAACGATGACGGCTTCGACTGGCGCACGCTGCTGCGTGAACCCTGGTTCGTACCCGAGAACAAGAAGCTGGACGATCTGCTTAAGGAGTTCCAAGCGAAGAAGCTGCACCTGGCCGTGGTGGTGGACGAATACGGTGGCACCAGCGGTATCGTGACGATGGAGGATGTCATCGAGGAGATCGTGGGCGAGATCACGGACGAATACGACGACGAAGAACTCTTCTACAGCAAGCTGGATGAGCGCACCTGGGTGTTCGAAGGCCGCACCGCACTGCCCGATGTGTACAAGGTGCTGGGCATCGAGGGCGATGAGTTCGAGGAACAAAAGGGCGATAGCGGGACCTTGGGCGGCTTCGTACTGGAACTCACCGGCCGTATCCCTCGCAAAGGGGAACGCGTGGAATTCCGCAACTACCGGTTCATGGTGGAGAGTGCGGACAACAAGCGGCTGCGCCGCATCAAGGTACACTTGGCCGATGAAGCGAAGAATTGAGGCGATGTGGCTCGCCCTGAGCGTGCTGTTGTGCGCTTGTGACGACGACCCGTTCCCCCGGCCCAAGGGCTACTTCAGGCTCGATCAACCTCCGCAAGGGTACCGGCCCTACGCCGGCAGCTGCCCGCTGCAGGCGGAAGTACCCGTCTACGCGTTGATGACCCGCCGCGCCCAGGACAGCACCTCCCGCTCCGATACGGCCTGCTGGGTGGAGATGCGTTTCCCCATGCAACACGCGGAGGTGTACATGACCTACCGGCGGATCGATGGCGACCTCGCCGAACTGGTCCAGGACGCCCATGCGTTCAAGAGCAAGCACGAGGTGAAGGCGGCGCGGATCCGTAGCGAACGGGTGGTCCGTGACAGTGCAAGGGTCTTCGGCAACCTGTTCGAGGTGGAAGGCGATGTGGCCAGTCCCTTGGTATTCTATCTCACCGATAGCACCACGCATTTCCTGTACGGCTCGCTCTACTTCGATGCGCGCCCGAACGCCGATTCGCTGGCACCGGCCACCGAGCGCCTGCGCAACGACCTGCGCCACTTCGCGCGCACCCTCAGCTGGCGGTAGCCCGGCCCGTGCGGTGCAACGCCAAGAGCAGCGTAACCAGCAGCACCAAGGCACCCAGCTGGTGCAGCACGCCCATGGCGATGTCGACCTGCGTGAGCAGGGTGACCACACCCAGAACGAACTGCGTGAGCACCGCAAGGACCAACAGCGGATTGGCCCAGGCCAGTTCCTTGACCCTGCGGAAAACATAGGCGTGGACCAGCACCGCCAACGCCACCACCCACGCGAACCAGCGGTGCACGAACTGCACTCCATCCTTGTGATGGGTGAAGTCCTTCACGGGGTCGCCGAAGGCCGATACGTTCCCGGGCATGAACTCCCCGTTCATCAGCGGCCAGGTGTTGTAGATGCGTCCGGCATCCAGCCCGGCGGTAAAGGCTCCGTAGATGATCTGAAGCACCAACAGGACGAACAACAGGCGTGTGCTGCGCGCCGCACCCGTACCATCGCCGATGAACGATCGGCGGCCCAGCTTGATATCAAGGACCGTCCAGAACACGAGGCCGAGGACCGCGAACGCCCCGCAGAGATGGATCGCCAGCCGGAAATGGCTCACGCTCACCAGCAGCTGCCCATGGGCATCCCGTAGGTCCACCAGTCCGCTCAACACCATGAACCAGCCCAAGCTGGCCACGATGGCCCCGCCGACCATGATCCCGAGGGTACGCGGCATCAGCCAACCCTGGAGCAGTCCCTTCCGCCAGAACACGATGAACGGCACCAGGAACACCAAGCCCATCAATCGCCCCCAGTTGCGGTGGAGGTATTCCCAGAAGAAGATCCGTTTGAACCCGGAGAGGTCCATGTGCTGATTGATCAATATGTATTCGGGGATCGCCTTGTACTTGTCGAAAGCGATGTGCCACTCCGCCTCATTGAGCGGAGGCACCGCCCCCATGATGGGCTTCCATTCGGTGATACTGAGCCCGCTACCGGTGAGCCGGGTGATGCCACCGATGACCACCATGCAGGCGATCAACCCACATCCGATCAACAGCCAATTCGTGACCGGGCGAAGGGAAAGGGGAGGACGATCCATCGGGACGCGAAATTATCCGCGCCATGGATCCGGCCGGATCACGGACGCACCAATCGATAGAGCAGGCCGACGATGCTCGGCACCGCGACCTCACCGATGCTGGCGGCCACCTCGCTCTCCTCGTTGGCCCGGCCCCTTTCGGTGGTGGATCCTGCACTCTTCACCTGCTTGGTGATATCCACCGTCACCACTTTGTACTGGCCCTCATGGAGCGCTTGGATGGTGCTCACCAACTGGGCCTCGTTCACCTTGGCGGGATCATAGGTGACCAGCGCACGATCGACCGCCTCTTCCCCTTCCTGGAAGGCGATCTCCGTGGAGGAGACGCCGGGCAATTTCGCCAAGGCCTTCTTGATGGAACCGCCGCACATCATCTCACAGGTCATCCCCGTGATGGCGATGTCCGCCGTGGTCACGGGAACCCCTTCGGTGATCACCACCTCCTTCACCGTGGTGGCCACGGAGGAAGCCGCTTCCTGCGCAGCTTCGGGAGCTTGTGCACAAGAGGCCAGGACCAGGAGGACGAGGGGCAGTGAACGTTTCATGGGGCTGTGGTTCAACGGTAGGACGAACTCACCAACGCGGAGGTTACAAAAGTAGTGCTCCGCGCCCCCGGATATCTTCACCGCCCGACAACATGCAGCAGGAACAGGAAGGCAAATGGGTGAAATGGGCCCTGATGGCCGTACTGGCCCTGATCTGGGGCAGTTCCTTCATCCTGATGAAACGCGGGCTCTTCCACAACGGGGAGCCGGTCCTGGAACCGCTGCAGATGGCCAGTGCCCGCTTGGGGATCGCGTGGCTGGCCCTCAGCCCCCTGCTCTTCCGCCATGCGCACCTGCTCCGGAAGCACTGGCTGCCGCTGCTGGGTACGGGCCTGCTCGGCAACGGCATACCGGCCTTCCTCTTCGCCATCGCCCAAAGCGGCATCGACAGTTCCCTTTCGGGCATGCTCAACAGCCTGACACCGCTCTTCACCCTCCTGGCCGGGGTGGCGATCTTCGGACACCGCATCCGGGCGATCCAGGTGGGGGGCGTGTTGCTTGGACTCACCGGCGCGGTTGGCCTGGTGGTCTTCAGCCGCCATCAGGCCGGAGCACCCACTTGGTCCGTTCACGCACTGCTACCCGTGATCGGCACCCTGTGCTACGGGCTGAGCGGGAACATCGTCAAACGCTGGTTGTACACGCTCCCCGCCGCCGCCACGGCCGCGTTGGCGCTCACCTTCGTGGGGCCCATCGGACTGGTCGGTGCCTGGGTCACGGACATCCCACGGACCTTGGCGGCCCACCCGCACGGGTGGAGCTCCCTGGGCTATGTCGCCACCTTGGCCGTGCTCAGTTCCGCCCTTTCCCTGGTGCTTTGGAACGCCTTGTTGAAACGCACCTCGGCCGTTTGGGCCTCGTCGGTCACCTACCTGATGCCGGTGGTGGCCATCAGTTGGGGGCTGTTGGACGGCGAACCCTTCACGCTTGGCCAGATGGGCATGGTGCTGGTGGTACTGGCCGGGGTGTACCTCGTGGGCCGCGCAGAGGCCCGGAAGTGAGCGCTCGGCGGGTTTTCGCGCACGGAGGCATGGCGACACGGATCCCGGCCGAACGACCATCTTTGCGCACATGTACCTCGGCAAGAAAGTGGTGGTGGTGCTTCCGGCCTACCGGGCTGCACTGACCCTCAAGCAGACCTATGACGAGATCCCCTTCGATCTCGTGGACGAGGTGGTGCTGGTGGATGACCGCAGCCCGGACAACACCGTGGAAGTGGCACGATCGCTGGGCATCCGGCACGTGGTGGTGCATGAGATGAACCGGGGCTATGGGGGCAACCAGAAGAGCTGCTACGACAAGGCCCTGGAACTGGGCGCGGACATCGTGGTGATGCTGCATCCGGATTATCAATACACGCCCAAACTGCTCGCTTCCATGATCACGTTGCTCGGCAACGGCGTGTACCCGGTGGTCTTCGGATCCCGGATCCTCGGCGGGGGAGCCTTGAAGGGCGGCATGCCGATGTACAAGTACATCGCCAACCGTTTCCTCACCCTCACGCAGAACATGCTGATGGGCGAGAAGCTGAGCGAATACCACACGGGGTACCGGGCCTACACGGCCGACGTGCTGCGCGCCTGCAACTACGAGGCCTGTTCCGATGACTTCGTGTTCGACAACCAGGTGATCGGCCAGATCTTCTGGAACCGGTTCGCCATCGCGGAGATCACCTGCCCCACCAAGTACTTCGACGAGGCCAGCAGCATCAACTTCAGTCGCAGCATGACCTACGGCCTGGGCGTGCTCAACGTGAGCTTCCGCTACTTCCTCGCGCGCACGGGCCTGCTTTCGTGGAAGCTGCTCGGCAAGCGTCCGAGTTGACGCGGTCCACACTTGTCCGCTCATGGCAGCGCTCTCCACGACCCGCATCCAATGGCTCATCGCGGCGGTGGCACTGCTGTTCTTCGTGCCCGGACTGGGCGCCGTGCACCTCTTCGACTGGGACGAGATCAACTTCGCGGAGATCGCGCGGGAGATGCTCGTCACCGGCGACTGGCTGCAGCCGAAGATGGCCTATGAGCCCTTCCACGAGAAGCCGCCGTTGTTCATCTGGTTGCAGGCCCTGAGCATGTCCGTGTTCGGTGCGGGTGAATTCGCCGCACGCCTGCCCAACGCGATCTGCGGGGTGTTGACCCTGGTCGTGCTCTTCCGCATCGGCGATCGCCTGCAAGGAAGAACGTTCGGACTGCTCTGGTGCTT
Organism: Flavobacteriales bacterium; assembly: GCA_036405935.1. Lineage (GTDB taxonomy): Bacteria > Bacteroidota > Bacteroidia > Flavobacteriales_F > PHOS-HE28 > PHOS-HE28. The sequence goes on along the minus strand of DASWWQ010000300.1, from coordinate 1,092 downwards.
GGCCTACTTCGGCTCCATCCTGCCCCACCTCTACTTCCGCAGCGGCATCATCGATCCGTGGTTCAACCTCTTCATCTTCCTCGGCGTGCTTTCGCTCATCCGTGCGAGCAACACCGCCGCGAACGAGGGCCGCACGAACAAGGAGAAGGACCGTGCAGCACTGTTCACCGGCCTGTGGCTCGGTCTCGCGGTGTTGACGAAGGGGCCGGTCGGGCTGCTGGTCCCGGGTCTATGCGTCACGGCCTACTGGGCCCTTTCCCGCTTCCGCGCCGTGCTGCGCATCCGTCATCTTGGGCTGATGGCGTTCACCTTCATCCTGGTGCCTTCCCTGTGGTTCGGTATCGACCTGCTCCGCAACGGACCCACGTTCCTGTTGGCCTTCTTCGATCGTCAGATGGCCATGCTCTCCACCGAGGATGCGGGCCATGGCGGCTTCTTCGGATATCATTTCGTGGTGCTGTTGATCGGTTGTTTCCCGGCGTCCATCTTCGCCTTGCAGGAATTGCTGAAGCCCACGCGCACCGATGCGCGATCGAACGATCAACGCCGCTGGATGGCGATCCTCTTCTGGGTGGTGCTGATCCTCTTCAGCATCGTGCGCACCAAGATCGTCCACTACAGCAGCCTCTGCTACTTCCCCCTCACCTATCTCGCCGCCCTGCGCTTGCAGCGGCTCTGGAACGGTGAGCGCGCCACGATGTGGCCCCGCGTGCTGCTCGGCGCCATCGGTTCGTTGTTCGCGTTGATCACATCGGTGCTGCCTTTCCTGGGAATGGACATCGACATCGTTCGACCGCTGACCGCGAACGACGCCTTCGCCGGTGGCAACCTGGAGGCCGAGGTGCATTGGACGGGCCTGGAAACACTGGCCGGCCTTTGCATGGTGTTCGTGCTCTTCCTCGGACATCGCTTTTTCGCCAAGGCCGATCACCGCAAAGGCATACCCGTGGTGTTCGGCGGAACGGCCGTGTTCGTCCTGGTGACCTTGTACTTCTTCATCGGCCGCATCGAAGGCTACTCGCAGCGCGCGGCCGTGGAGTTCTTCCAAGGCAAGGCCGATGAACGTTGCTGGCCCGTGTCGCATGGCTACAA
>DASWWQ010000299.1:0-10961 GCA_036405935.1 Flavobacteriales bacterium | reverse complement strand
CAAACACTACAACTGGGACCGCTTGGAAGAGGCCGTGGACAACAACCCGTACCTGTTCGATTTCTACAAGGACATGCAACGCTGGAGCTTCAACCTCCAGATCTTCTTCCTCAACAGCCGCTTCGAGCAGTTGCTGGAGATCCGTCGCAGCGGCCGCAGCGTGATCCAGGACCGCACCATTTACGAGGACGCGTACATCTTCGCTCCCAACCTGCACGCCATGGGCCTGATGACCACGCGTGATTTCGAGAACTACTTCCGCCTGTTCCAGAACATGGACAGCGCCATCACCCCGCCCGATCTGCTGATCTACCTGCGCGCCTCCGTGCCCAGCCTGGTGAAGCAGATCGCCGAGCGCGGCCGCGAGTACGAGAGCAGCATCAGCATCGATTACCTCAAGCGCCTCTTCGAACGGTACGAGGCCTGGATCAGCACCTACGACAAGGGCAAGGTGCTGATCATCGACGTGGACGACAATTCGTTCCACACCAGCGCCGAGGACCTCGGCAGGATCATCACCTCGATCGACGCGGAGATCCATGGTCTCTTCCCCGTGGAGAAACCCGCCACCAACGGCAACGGCAAGGCCGCTGTGAAGGCCAGTGCGCTGGCCGGTGGAAAGGTCGCGCCCGCGAAGCTCGCAAGTCCCGCTAAAGGGGGGAAGGCGGCGGTGAAGAAGAAGTGATCTCGAACCCCGCCAACGAAAAAGGGCCGCTCATGCGGCCCTTTCCATTTCCATTCGGAAGGTTCACTTCTCCATCACACGCACCGCGATACGGCGGTTCTGTGCGCGGCCTTCCTCCGTGTCGTTGCTGGCCACGGCGTGCTCCGATCCATAGCCTTCGGCCTCCAGACGCGCAGCCTCGATGCCCAGACCCTCGATGGCCGACTTCACATTGGCGGCCCGGTCGGCGCTGAGCTTCCGGTTCGCAGCGGCGTCACCCACGTTGTCCGTGTAACCGCCGATCTTCAGCTTGGCCTTGGGGAAGGCCTTGAGGATCTCGGCGATGTTCGTGAGCTGGATCCGGCTGCGCTCCAGGTCCAACTGTGCGCTGCCCGTGGCGAAGGTGAGCCGGTCGAAGTTGAACCAGGTCTCCTTGTCCGCAGGTGCAGCGTTCTCGAGGAAGCTCACCAGACGGCTTTCGATGCCATCACCACCGCCACGGACGGGAAATCCGTTCGGCAGCACCCGGAGGTATTCCGCCACCACCAAGGTGGAGTTGGCGGCACCTGCCGAAGTGGTCACCACCTGCTCCACCAGCACGCCTTGCTTGGGTGCAGCCGCAGCGGCCGTTTGATCGTTCTCGTTGATGTGCGGAGCGATGATCAGCGCCACGATGGACGTCAGCTTGATCAGGATGTTCATCGAAGGACCCGAAGTGTCCTTGAACGGATCACCCACGGTATCACCCGTAACGGCGGCCTGGTGCGGAGCGCTCGGCTTGTCGGCCTTGTGCTTGTAGTACATGGTGCCATCGATGTCCACACCCTTCTCGAAGCTCTTCTTGGCATTGTCCCAAGCACCACCGGCGTTGTTCTGGAACATGCCCATGAGCACACCGCTCACGGTGATGCCGGCGAGCAATCCACCCAGCGCTTCAGGACCCGCCAGGAAACCGACGAGGATGGGGCTGATCAAAGCAAGGGCGCCGGGTGCGATCATCTCGCGGATGGAAGCCCGGGTGCTGATGGCCACGCACTTCTCGTACTCGGGCTTGGCCTTTCCCTCCATGATACCGGGGATCTCGCGGAACTGGCGGCGCACTTCCTTCACCATGTCCATGGCGGCCTTGCCCACCGCGCTGATGGCGAGGCTGCTGAAGAAGAAGGGGATCATGCCCCCGACGAACAACATGGCCAGCACATCGGCCTTGTAGATGTCGATGCCGGTGATGCCGGACATGCCGACGTAGGCCGCGAAGAGCGCGAGGGCGGTCAAAGCGGCGGAAGCGATGGCGAAGCCCTTGCCCGTGGCGGCGGTGGTGTTGCCCACGGCGTCCAAGTTGTCGGTGCGCTCCCGAACCTCCTTGGGCAGTCCGCTCATCTCGGCGATACCACCGGCGTTGTCGGCAATGGGACCGAAGGCGTCGATCGCGAGCTGCATGGCCGTGGTGGCCATCATACCGGCGGCGGCGATCGCCACACCGTACATACCGGCCAAGGCGAACGAACCCCAGATACCGGCAGCGAGGATCAGGATCGGCAGCACGGTGCTTTCCATGCCCATGGCCAGACCACCGATCACGTTCGTGCCATGACCCGTTCCGCTCTTGCGGACGATGCTCAGCACCGGGCGACGACCCATGCTGGTGTAGTACTCGGTAACAAGGCTCATCAACGTGCCGACCACCAAGCCGAGCAGGATGGCCCAGTACACGTTCATGCTGGTGATCTCCGTGGAGATGCCGTTACGTACGAACTGCATCGTGGAGGGAAGCATCCATTGGATCAAGGGATAGCTGGTGATGGCCACCAGGACCATGGAGCCCCAGTTGCCCTTGTTCAGCGCAGCCATCACACTATCGCTGTCCTTGTTGATACGCACGAACAAGGTGCCGATGATGCTGAAGAGCACCCCTAGACCGGCGATCACCATGGGCAGCAGGATCGGGGCCATGCCACCGAAGCTGTCCTGGCTCACCACTTCACGCCCCAGCACCATGGTGGCCAACATCGTGGCCACGTAGCTTCCGAAGAGATCGGCGCCCATACCGGCCACATCCCCCACGTTGTCGCCCACGTTGTCGGCGATGGTGGCGGGGTTACGGGCGTCATCCTCGGGAATACCGGCTTCCACCTTGCCCACGAGATCGGCGCCCACATCGGCCGCCTTGGTGTAGATCCCACCGCCCACACGAGCGAAGAGCGCGATGGATTCAGCACCGAGGCTGAAACCCGCGAGCACCTCCAAGCACTGCATCATCTGCTCGCCGTTGGCGTTGCCATCGGTGACGTACATGCCGAGGAACACGATGAAGAGCGTGCTGAGACCCACCACGGCGAGACCGGCAACACCGAGCCCCATCACGGTGCCTCCGTTGAAGCTGACCTTGAGGCCTTGGGCCAAGCTGGTACGCGCGGCCTGCGTGGTGCGTACGTTGGCTTTGGTGGCGATGCTCATGCCGATCCAGCCGGCGAAAGCACTGAAGAAGGCCCCGATGAGGAAGGCGATGGCGATCACCCAGTCGGTGTGTGCGGCAACGGTCGTGAGTTCAGCGCTCCAGGCCAGCAGTAAGGCGGCGATGGCGGCGAACACGCCGAGCACCTTCCACTCGGCCTTCAGGAAGGCACTGGCGCCGCGGGCGATATAGCCGGCGAGCTCCTGCATGTTGGCATCACCGGCATCCTGCTTGTTGACCCACATGGCCTTGCCGATCATCACCATCAGGCCTACCAATCCCATCAGGGGGATGTAGTACATCAGTTCACTTCCCATCATCAATAGTTTGTCTTGTTCTTCAGCGACTTAGCATACCTCGAACGGGCCTATCCCGGTTCGGAGGGCGGCGAAAATAGGTATCGGCGGCCGATCCCCCACGTTCCGCCTTGAAAGCCAGTGGGAACGGGATGTCCGTGCGGGACAAAAAGAACCCGCAAGCGCTGCGATGGTCCTAGCGCTCCTACCCTTGCCCCCTACTTCACCACGTACATCACCTCCTTCACGGCCTTCACCGTGCGGGCGATGTCGGAGAGCGAAGCTTCGATCAGCAGCGGGCTGATCGGCAGCGGTGTATCGGCCGGTCCACCCGTAGCACAGGGGCATCCAAGTAGTCGAAGGCTTCCTTCTGGATGCGGTAGACCACTCCATCATTAGCTTTAGGACCATCACCACCCAACCCTCCTACAATGAACCCACTCCCATGGCTGTTGGTCCCTGCGGTCCTCTGCCTCCCCTTATCCGGCTTCTCCCAAGGCGAACACCTGGTCACCGTGGACCCTGCATCCGGCATCCATACCATCGTGGGAGGGATCGAGGGAGTGCATTGGGTCCAGACCATGCCGGCGACCAGTGTCTTCGACGAGGTCAACGGCCGGTTCATCTTCCAAGGGACCGGCGACGGCACTCCATCGCAGCTGTACTCCGTGGATGCGTTGGACGGAAGCCTCATCCATCAGCCCAACTTCCCGCAGGGGACCAGCGTTGGCGACAACATCGTCGAGCTCCAGTTCGACAACTCCACCGGCACCTTGTACGGACTGCACTGGGATGCTTCCGAGGCTACGGAATACCTCGTTTCCATCGACCCGAGCACCGGACAGCACACACTGATCTCCGCCATTCCCGGTGTCACCATGATCGCCATCCTACCCAACTACACCACCTTCGATGAGAACAACGGCCTCTACATCTTCCGCGGCGTGAACTCAAGCTCCGTTGCGAAGCTCTATTCCATCGATGTGACCACCGGCGACATCGTTTCGAGCCCGAGCTTCCCCATTCTGGCCGACCCGATGGACAATGTGGTGGAGCTGCAGTTCGATAATGCCAGCGGCATGTTGTACGGGCTGCATTGGGACGACTCCGAACAACAGGAGTACCTGGTCACTGTGGACCCCATCACCGGGCAACACGCGCTGGTGGCACCGATACCCAACGTGCAATGGATCACCGGGTCGCCGCACTACACCACCTTCGATGAGACCAATGGCAGGTTCATCTTCATGGGAGGCGGCCCTGGCATCGGTACACGTTTGATCTCGGTGGATGTCAGCACCGGGGACATCGTTTCCAGTACCACCTTCCCGGTGCTGTCAAACCCGGCGGACAATGTGATCGAACTCCACGCCGACAACAGCACGGGCACGCTGTACGCTCTCCATTGGCACCCATCAAGCGTTGGAATAGGCCACGATCCAACGGAAGGTGTGGTGCGGGTCCACCCGAACCCCTTCGATGAACGCACCACCGTTCGCCTGGACCGTGTGCATGACCGCATCCGCTTGGACGTCTTCGATGCACAAGGCCGGATGGTACGCTCCATGGAAGAACGGAACGTGCAATGGATCGATCTGGACCGTAAAGACCTTGTTGCGGGCACCTACCATCTCCGGCTTTCCTGCGACGACGGTAACATCGTGCGTACCGTGGTGGTCAGGTGACCCGGCTCTTGGGCGTTCGCCCCGGCTCCTCCCTTTTCGGATCTATTTCTCCACGTACATCACCTCCTTCACGGCCTTCACCGTGCGGGCGATGTTGGGCAGCGAGGCCTCGATCAGCGGCGGGCTGAAGGGCAGCGGCGTATCGGCCTGGTTCACGCGCAGCACAGGGGCGTCCAAGTAGTCGAAGGCATCCTTCTGGATGCGGTAGGCCAGCTCGCTGCTGATGCTGACGAACGGCCAGCTCTCCTCCACCACCACGGCGCGGTTGGTCTTCTTCACGCTCTCGATGATGGTGGCCGTGTCCAGGGGGCGTATCGTGCGCAGGTCGATCACCTCGGCATCGATGCCCTCCTTCGCCAGTTCCTCGGCGGCACCCAAGGCCACCTTCATCATCTTGCCGAAGCTGATGATCGTGACGTCCTTGCCCTTGCGCTTCACCTCGGCCACCCCGATCGGCAGCAGGTATTCGCCATCGGGCACCTCGCCCTTGTCGCCGTACATGCGTTCGCTTTCCATGAAGAGCACGGGGTCGTTGTTGCGGATCGCGGCCTTCAACAGGCCCTTGGCGTCATAAGGATTGCTCGGGGTGATCACCGTGAGGCCGGGCACGTTGGCGTACATCGCCTCGAAGCTCTGGCTGTGCGTGGCGGCCAGCTGTCCGGCGCTGCCGTTGCCACCGCGGAACACGATGGGCACGTTGAACTGCCCGCCGCTCATCTGCAACATCTTGGCCGCGTGGTTGATGATCTGGTCGGCCGCGAGGATGGCGAAGTTCCAGGTCATGAACTCCACGATGGGCCGCAGGCCGTTCATGGCCGCTCCTACGGCGATACCGGAGAAGCCCAGTTCGGCGATCGGCGTATCGATGATGCGTTTGGCACCGAACTCCGCCAACATCCCCTTGCTCACCTTGTAGGCACCATCGTACTCGGCCACCTCCTCGCCCAACAGGAAAACGTTCGGGTCACGGCGCATCTCTTCGCTCATGGCCTCGTTGAGCGCTTCACGGAACTGGATGGTACGCATGTCGGTAGCGGATAGGGCGCGAAGGTAGGTGGAGCTTCAAATGTCCGTTCGCAGTGGTCAGTTGACAGTGAACAGTGGCACCGCCATGGCCTAGGGAACACGTGAAGGGAAAGCAAGGAACAGGAAAAGGGAAACCTGGAACCGCTTCAGCGAGGCGTTGGCCCAAGCATCTGTGTCATCGGCGACATCTGCGGATGAAATCCACAAAGCGCTTCGGCAGGCCCAGCGTGACAGTGGTTTAGCGAGGCGTTAGCCGAAGCATCCGCGACATCTGCGGATGAAACCCAGGAGCAGGAGCAACAGCCTGCGGACGGAATCTCACTTCCCCAATTCCTTCGCCGCCTCTTCCACCGCCTCCGACTTGGTGCTGGTGCTCACCACCCGCCCGTGTTCGATCACCATCTCCTGGCGCACCACGCGCACCGCATCGGACTTCGGCCGGATCGGCCGGCCCTTCTCCTCGCACCATACCCAAACGAACTCCGCTCCCAGGAAGAAGGTCTGCGAACTGTAGAAGGTCCACAGGAGCAAGGAGATCAGACCGGCGGCGGCACCGAAGGCGGAAGTGGGATCGGTGGTATCGAAGTAGAGGTCGAGGATGAACTTGCCCAGGGCGAACAGGATGGTGGTGAACATGGCACCGGGGATCACGTCCTTCCATGCGATGAGGGCATCGGGCAGGAACTTGAACACACAGGCGAAGACGAAGGTGCTGATGGAGAACATCACGGCCCACGAGATCAGCTGCACCACCGTGGCCCCGAAGGAGGGCAGGTACCGCGCGATATCATCCGAGAAGCCGGAGATCAGCGTATTGAGCGTGAAGGTGATGATCAGCAGGAAGCCCAGCCCCATCACGAACGAGAACGACAGCAACCGGGAGAACAGAAAGCCCACCACCGAGTTCTTCGGCTTGGGCTGGATCTCCCACATGCGATTGAGCGCATTCTTCAGCGCGTTGAAGATCCCCGTTGCACCGATCACCAGGGTGATCAGGCCCAGCACGGTGGCCACGATGCCCTTCTTGCTCACGTACGCATCGCCCAACATGGATTGCAGCGCTGAAGCGGTCTCGTCGCCCACCAGGCCGTTCAACTGTCCGAAAAGCTGGCCGCGCACGGCTTCCGGCCCGGCCACCAGTCCCGAGACCGCGATCACCACCACGAGCAACGGGATGATGGAAAAGATGGTGTAGTACGCCAACGCCGCTCCCAGATGGAAGGTGTCGTCCTCCGCGAACGCCTTGAACATCTGGCGCGCGAAACGAACGATGTAGAGGAATCTCTCCTTGAGCCGCTTCATGGTCGGGGGAACAGCGGCGATACTACGATGGTTCGGCGCGCGGACGTGCCGGATCCGGATGGAAGCGTATGCGCCGCTCGAATGGTATGCACGCATAACTTCGCCCTCCCGTGAAGGCCCCTTGCTTTCCTTCGCGGCCTGAACCCTCGGAACGGAACCGGAATGAAGATCCTCGTCCTGCTCAGCCAAGTGCCCGATACCACGGCGCGCATCGCCTTCGCCAACAACAACACGGCCTACGACGCCAGCGGGGTGCAGTTCATCGTGAATCCCTACGATGAATGGTACGCGCTGGTGCGCGCCTTGGAACTGAAGGAGGGCGCGGGCGCAGGAAGCGTCACCACCATCACCGTGGGTGGAGCGGACACGGAGGCCACCATCCGCAAGGGCCTGGCCATCGGTGCCGACGAAGCCGTGCGCGTGGACGCCCAGCCCGCCGACGCGTTCGGCATCGCCCAGCAGATCGCGGCGTACGCCAAGGAAAAGGCCTTCGACCTGATCCTCGCCGGCAAGGAGACCATCGACCACAACGGCGGCCAGGTGGGCGCCATGGTGGCCGAGCTGCTCGACCTGCCCTATGTGGCCCTCGCCAGCAAACTGGACGTGACCGGTGGCCAAGCCACCATCGAGCGCGACGTGCCCGGTGGCGTGGAGGTGGTGGAAGCCGCCCTGCCCCTCGTGCTCAGCGCCGCGAAAGGCATGGCCGAACAGCGCATCCCGAACATGCGCGGCATCATGGCCGCCCGCACCAAGCCCCTGCAGGTGGTGCCCGCCATCGCCGTGGAAGAGGTGGCCCGCACCGTGAAGTTCGAGCTGCCCCCGGCCAAGGGTGCGGTGAAGATGATCCCCGCCGACAGCGCCGGACAGCTGATCGAGCTGCTGCACAACGAAGCCAAGGTCATCTGACCCGATCCAGATACAAAGCACCGTAGTGTCGACCCACCGGTCGACCGCACGAAAAAGATCCAGCAATGAGCGTCGTAGTTTTCATCGATACCCGAGGCGAGAAGATCTCCAAGGCCGCCCAAGAAGCCGTGACCTATGCCAGCCAGTTGGGTGGAGGTCCGGTGACGGCCGTCACCTTCGGTGATGCCCAAGGACTGGAGAACCTCGGCGCCCAAGGCGCCGCCAAGGTGGTGGTGGCCCGCAGTGTGAAGGCCGTGGACGGTCAGCAACTGACCAAGCTCGTGGCCGATGTGGCCACCAAAGAGGGAGCGAATACCATTGTCTGCGTGAACGACGGCACCGGCAAGACCGTGGCTCCGCGCGTAGCCGCCCGCCTGAAGGCCGGCCACGTGGCCGGCGTCACCGCCCTGCCCGAAGGCAACCTCTTCCGCCGCAACGTGTTCAGCGGCAAGGCCCGCGCCTTCGTGGAGGTGACCAGCCCGGTCAAGGTGCTCAGCCTCTCGCCCAATTCCATCGCCATCACCAACAACGGGGGTTCGGCCACCGTGGAGGAATACAGCGGAGACCTCGGTCCCGCCCGCATCACCGTGAAGGAGGTACGGAAGGCCGGTAGCGGCGTGCCGCTGCCCGAGGCCGAGCTGGTGGTGAGCGCCGGCCGGGGCCTGAAAGGTCCGGAGAACTGGGGTCTGGTGGAGGAACTGGCCAAGGAGCTCGGAGCGGCCACCGCCTGCAGCCGTCCGGTGGCCGATATGCACTGGCGCCCGCACCACGAGCACGTGGGACAGACCGGCGTGGCCATCCGCCCGAACCTGTACATCGCCATCGGCATCAGCGGTGCCATCCAGCACCTCGCCGGGGTGAACCAGAGCAAGGTGATCGTGGTGATCAACAACGACCCCGAGGCGCCCTTCTTCAAGGCGGCCGACTACGGGATCGTCGGCGACGCCTTCACCGTGCTGCCCCAATTGGTGGCGGCCGCCAAGCAGCTCAACGCCGAGCGCTGATCCGCGCCCGATCATGACCCTGCAAGGCCCGGTGGATGCACCGGGCCTTGTGCATTTCGGACCGCGCACGCCCGCCATGGACGGGACCTCCTGCGTATCTTCGACGCCTTGCCGCACGCCGCATGCAGAAGGTCGAGTTGAAGTTCCTCCGGATCACCTACAGCCACACCCATGCGGGGGCCTACGCGCTCATCCTGGCCGAGAAGCACGGCGATCGCCGACTACCGATCATCATCGGCGGCGTGGAGGCCCAGGCCATCGCCATACAGGTGGAGAACATCAAACCGGCGCGGCCCCTGACGCACGACCTCTTCAAGAACCTCAGCGACCAGCTCGGCATCACCTTGAAGGAAGTGGTGATCAACGACCTGGTGGAGGGCATCTTCCACGCCCGGCTGGTGCTGACGCAGGAGGGTACCGAAGTGGAGGTGGACGCCCGCAGCAGCGATGCCATCGCACTGGCCCTGCGCTTCCAGTGCCCCATCCACACCTACGAGTTCATCATGAGCGCCGCCGGCCTGAAAGTGGAGGACGGTGACGAGGAAAAGGAAGCCGTGGAACACGCCGAACGCCCCGAGAAGGAGGAAAAAAAGAACATCCGCACCGTTGGTATGGACGAGTTGAAGGAGATGTTGGACCAAGCCTTGGAGAACGAGGACTATGAGCGGGCCAGCCGTTTGCGCGACGAGTTGAAGCGGCGCGAAGGCACGAACTGACACGACGGGCATTCCCTACGTCTTTTCTTGTTCAGGGCCAAACAGCGAAGTATTGCTGCAGGGCGGTATGTTTAGCGCATGGCGGAGGACGAGCGTGGCCTGTTGAAGCAGTTCAGCCTGGGCAAGATCCTGCTTCCCGTGATCATCGGGTTGGCCACCACCGCGTTCCTGGTCGTCAATGCCGCCGACAGCACCTCCCAGCAACCGCTGGTCTGGACCTGGAACAGCACCGGCTGGATGCTGCTCGCCTTCCTCAGCCTGGTGATGCGCGATTGGATGTACATGCTGCGCATCCGGCACCTCACCGATCGGAAGCTCACCTGGTGGCGCACCTTCGTGGTGATCATGCTCTGGGAATTCGCCAGTGCTTTGGCCCCGGGCATCATCGGCGGAGGATTCTTCTTCGCCATCTGGATCCTGTCGCGCGAGGGAGTGGACGGGGGCCGCAGCATCACCGTGATCACCTTCACCTCCTTCCTCGATGGCATCTTCATCGCGGTGATGGCGCCCTTGGTGTACCTCATCGCCGGACGCGAAGCCCTCTTCGCCGGAGTGGACACCGGAGAGGGTTGGTTGGGCGCGGGCTTCTTCGTCACCTTCTGGGTGGTGTACGCCATCATCGTGGTCTACAAGCTCTTCGTGGCCTACGCCCTTTTCGTGAACCCGCTCTTCGTGAAGCGCGCGTTGGTCGGCATCTTCTCCTTGCGCTTCCTCCGTCGTTGGCGCCGATCGATGGTGACCACGGGCGATCAGCTGATCATCGCGGCCGGCGGATTGAAACAACGCGGATGGAGCTATTGGTGGCCGGCCCTGCTCACCACCTTCCTCAGCTGGACCGCCCGTTATTCCATCGTCAACTGCATCGTGCATGCGTTCCATCCGGACATGGGCTTCGGCAACGACCTGG
>DASWWQ010000298.1:0-2391 GCA_036405935.1 Flavobacteriales bacterium | reverse complement strand
ATATCCGGTGCCACGTACGGGCCTGATGTAAGGATACCGCCCATTCCGAACTCGGCGGTCCGTGGAGAGAACGCTCCCGCATAATCCGGGGAATAATCACCTTGGAACTGTGGCGCTGTGGTACGGGAGTTCATTTTCAGCTGCAGGTAACCGCCTAGGTAATCATGGATGTGGAGATCGTGCGCATAGTAGAAGTACTTCACCGTTTGCTGGCCGGCCCAGTGCAATGATGCCGCCGCGATCTCGAACGCATTCTCATTGAAGACCCCGTTCGGCGAGAAGATCTCGAACGCCTCAGGTGCGGCCACGTCGAAGGTCCGGATCGTATTGTATCTCCATACATCGTCCTTGAGAAAGTAGTTCCCATCCCAAAGTGATGTACAGAACTCGCGGGGACCATCGTACAAGGTATTCGTGGTGCCCGTGTGAACGCATTTCGGGTGCCTTCGCTCTTCAAGCACCCTGCCGTCCAAGGCGTCCACCAGTAGGGATGACTGCTCCAGGTGCAGTTCTGCCAAGTCCACCTCGTAGGCCAACGTGGTATTCCCCGGGCCCCATGGCGCATGCTCATCCCGGCGGGTCACCACCAAGGACACCGCGGTCCCACCGGTCCCTTCGTCCAACGCCGGACGACCCTTGCTCACATGGTCCAGGGCGATCGCGATGCACGCACCAGCGCTCCGGCGTTCACCGGCCTGGGGCAACCTTCCTAGTGAGGGCACATAGCCTCCCCCGTACCATGCCGTACCGTTCGCACGAACGTGGATCCAGCCATCGCCGCCCACCACGTCCATCCCCTCCTGCGTGCGCTGTATGTTGATATGCCGGGCACCTTCCGCATCCTGCTCTTCTTTCTTCACCCGGTAGTCTGCAGCGGCCTCGGTGATGCCGAGCGCTGGTGCATTGCGGCGCATGAAGTTCTCCACGTCCGTGAAGCCCGCTTCATCGTCGAACCAAGCGGATCGCCTGTTCTCCTGAGCGTTCAATAGCAGTGGCAGGAGCCCTGCCCACAGTATCGAAAGACAGGTGCGAAAACGCGACCTGTACATCATCTTGTCCGGTATCCTGTTCATGTTGGTGAACGTTTGTCCACCTCACCGTGAACGGGCCTCGTCCTATCCCAGGGCCATTACGCACTGGAGACCGGATCCCAGCTACCCGTTCAGCGAGGCAGGGTTAAGATGATCTACTTGCTCGAAGCGGTTTTCAACTGCTCCAACTCGGCCTTCAGCTGCAGCATGTACAGTGTCAGCTCCTCGATCTTCGCCATCAACATGGCATCGGTCTTCGCCACGTCCAAGCCCTCCTTCACCATCTCCTCTGCGGAGGGGACACCAGGCAGGTGGCCGTTGCAGGAGATGAACTCCTGCACTTCGTTCAGCGGCATCAGGGCATAGTCCGGAGCGAACACATGGTCGGCCCAGTTCACCGTGGTCTGGATCGCCACCTTCACCTTCTCCGTAAGAATGCCATCGTCCACGTACAACCGGTAGCCGGCTCTCCATTTCGTGCGGTCGCTGATGCCGATCGATACCCGTCCATCGTTGATCAGATGGATACCGGGTTGGGACGCCCCGGCGTTATCGGTGTAAAAGAACCAGAGGCAATCCTGCTCCGAAGGGTTCGACACATGCCAGTAGCCGAAGTCCAGCGTGCGTTGCAATTGGAACCAATCACCCATGCCCTGCTTGATGTTGATCTTCCCGTTCTGGAAGGACGGCGTGATCGCACCCAAGCTCATGTTCCCCGTGGTGTTGAAGGCGAACATCGGTACGACGGTCGACCCGGTGGTGTAGTTCAACACGAACTGATCATTGGTCGTGTTCGGGCGGTTGAACGACCAGTATTGATTGCCGGTGTTGTACCGGAACTGCACCCAATCCTGCCCGATGGTGGATTGCCGGATGTACTGCAGCGCGGTGGTCAGCGGAGTGGCAGGGATCGAGGTCATTCCCATCAGCAGTTTCCCGGTATTGTCCAAGCGCATGCGCTCCGTTCCGTTCGTCCGGAAGAGGATGCCGAAGTTGGATCCGGTGTTCGTGCCGAGGATGCCATCGGCAGCCAGCGTGTTTCCTGCTGTCAACCACTGTTGGCCGTGGGCATCCGGGGCCGTCAGGAAAGCCAGGCCACAGACCATGGACAGCAATTCAATGCTCGAGATCTTTTTCATGGGAGTGAGAGTTTGAGAGTAGTGGAGAGTTTGAGAGTTAGAGAGAGAGTACGAAGCGCCAACATAATGATCGATCCCGATCCCACGGAAATCCGATCATGGTGTCCTCTACCCGTGATGCACCATCCACAATGAAGATGGCCCTCACGGAGAACATGCGGTGATCGAATATTGAAAAGTCGAGCTCCCCGCTGCCGCATTCCGATGCGACCTCATCGATC
>DASWWQ010000297.1:0-3032 GCA_036405935.1 Flavobacteriales bacterium | reverse complement strand
GTGGAATGCGGTGAAGTGGGGGTTGGCGAACTCGGTATCGGCGACTTCGAGATGTTCCCGAACCCCACGAACGGACAGCTGTTCATCCGCCTGCCCGAGGAAGTGCGATCCACGCTCGACCTGCGCGTGATGGACCTCACCGGACGTGTGGTGTTCCAAGGCCCCATCTCACCCGTGCAGCATACCACTACGGTGCTCGATCTGGGCATGCTGGCCAACGGCAACTATGTGGTCACCCTCAATGGCGGTGACTGGGTGCGGACCAAGCAGCTCCAGATCACCCGCTGATCCGACCTTTCCGATAGTGCGCAGGCCATCCCTAGGGGGGTGGCCTGCTTGCTTCAAGGGATCGGCATTGATGGGAGTGAATATCGGATCGTTCGCATTCGATGCATCTATCTTGATCGCATGAACCTGCAGCAGCTCGAGTACATCGTGGCCATCGATACCCACCGTCATTTCGCCAGGGCGGCGTCGGCCTGTGGGGTCACTCAGCCCACGCTCAGCAGCATGGTGAAGAAGCTGGAGGAGGAACTCGATGCGGTGCTTTTCGATCGGTCCAAGTCGCCGGTGGTCCCAACGGCCATCGGTATCGCACTGATCGAACAGGCCCGGGCCATCCTGAAGGAAGCAGCCGTGTTCCGGCGCATGGCCGAAGGCACCCGCGAGTTGGAGCGGGGGGAACTGCGCATCGGTATGATCCCGACGTTGGCACCCTACCTTCTGCCGCTCTTCCTGGGCAGCTTGCTGAAGAACCATCCGCTGTTGAAGGTCTCCATCGAGGAAATGACCACGGAAGCGATCATCGACCGATTGATACGGGAACAGTTGGACGTCGGCGTGCTCGCAACCCCTTTGAAGGTGCCCGGCTTGAAGGAGGAACCCTTGTTCCGGGAGCGCTTCCTGCTCTATGCTTCACCCGATAGCGGCTTCCCGAAGAAAAGCTATGTTCTTCCCAAGGACATCGATCCCGACCGCCTGTGGTTGCTGGAGGAGGGGCATTGCCTACGCTCGCAGGTGATGAACCTCTGCGAGCTACGGCGGAAAGGCGGGTCGTATGGACACTTGGAATACGTTTCCGGCAGCATCGAGGCCCTGCAGCGGATGGTGGATAGCCAAGGTGGCCTTACCATCGTGCCTGAACTGGCGGCCCTGGGCATGGACGATAAGCGCAAGGAGCAGCTGCGTGCCTTCAAGGCGCCCGTGCCCATGCGTGAGATCAGCACGGTGACCTACCGGCACTTCATCAAGGACCGGCTGCTCCAAGTGTTGCGGCAAGAGATCCTGCGGGCGGTGGTTCCGCAGTTGGCCCGCGAACATTCCGGTGTGGTGGTTCCCATCGGTCAACGCTGACCCGCTTCGTCCCGGCACCGCGCTTGCACAGTACGTGGCTGGTAGTTTCGCTCCCCCGAACATGCGCTTCCGCTCAGCCCTTCTTCTCTTCGCCGTTCCTTGGTTGCTTTCCGCGCAGGAGCTTCCCGCTATCGGGAAGCTGCCGCCTCCGAAGGATACCGTGGACACGGACCGGCTCACCGCTGCCTTCCACACCGAACGGCGTGAGGCCTTGCGGGCCCTGCTGCCCGAACACGGCGTGGCCATGCTGGAGGCCGCTACCCTGAAGACCCGCAGCAACGATGTCAGCTACGAATACCACCAAGCCCCCGACCTCTACTACCTCACCGGTGTAACCGAACCCGAGGCCGTGCTCTTTGTTTTCAAGGAACCGCGGATGGTACGCGGCGCATCGGTGAACGAACTCCTGGTGGTGCGTGATCGTGATCCCGCTTCCGAAGTGTGGACCGGCGAGCGACTGGGGGTGGACGGTGCGCGGTCGGTTTCGGGCGTGACCGAGGTCGTGGGGCCCTTCCAGCTCTCCTCCATGGGGGATCTCCTGAAGGAGGACGATGTGCTCCACCGGATCGACCCGGCGGTCTCTGATGCTGCCGAGAAGGGGCAGTGGCCTGCGGTGCGGCGGGTGAAGGACCATCCATTGAAAGGTGCCGGCCTGTCCCGCTGGATGGCCGAACTGCGTGAAGTGAAACGTGCAGAGGAGATGGTGCTTTTGCGGAAGGCGATCGATATCACCTGCGAGGCGGAACGGATGCTGATGCGGTCCTTGGTGCCCGGCATGACCGAATACCAGGCCGAGGCCGTGGTGCAGTACGTGTTCTCCGCGCGCGGCGCCGAGCATGAGGGCTATCCGAGCATCCTCGGTGGTGCCGCCCACAGCTGTGTGCTGCACTATGAAACCAACCGCGGCACACTTAAGGCCGGTGACCTGCTGGTGAGCGACGTGGGGGCCGAGTACCATGGCTATACCGCGGATGTCACCCGCACCTTGCCCGTTTCCGGTACGTTCACCACGGATCAGGCCGCCATCTACGACCTCGTGTTGAAGGCCCAGGAGGCCGGTATAGCCGCCGTAAGGGTAGGGGCCCCCTTCCACGCGGCCCACCATGCGGCAACGGAGGTCATCACCAAGGGACTTCTGGAACTGGGTATCATCCAGGAGCCGGGGCAGGTGCGCCGTTATTTCATGCACGGCACCAGTCATTACCTGGGCCTGGATGTGCACGACGCAGGGCGTTACGGGCCCTTGGCCGAGGGTAACCTGATCACCGTCGAACCCGGTATCTATATCGCGGAGGGTAGTCCCTGCGATCCCCGGTGGTGGAACATCGGTGTCCGCATCGAGGACGATATCCTGGTGACCGCCCAAGGACCGGAGAACCTCAGCGCCTGTGTGCCACGGTCCCGCGTTGAGGTGGAGGCCCTGATGACCAAGCCGTTGGACGCTTTGCCGCTGCCCCGATAAAAGATGTCTCCGATCCGGGACATTCCATTACATTTGCGATCCAATTCGCCGACCGATGGCCAAGAAAGGGAACCGCGTACAAGTGATCCTCGAGTGCACCGAGCACAAGACCTCTGGTCTGCCGGGCACTTCCCGATACGTTACCAACAAGAACCGGAAGAACACCACCGAGCGCTTGGAGTTGAAGAAATACAACCCCATCATGCGCAAGATGACC
>DASWWQ010000296.1:0-1743 GCA_036405935.1 Flavobacteriales bacterium | reverse complement strand
CCTCGGCAACGTGTGCACCCGCTCGTGCGGCTTCTGCAACGTGGCCACCGGAAGGCCCGAGGCGGTGGATCCCTTCGAACCGGCCCGCGTGGCCCGCAGCGTGGAGCTGATGGGCGTGAAGCATTGCGTGATCACCAGCGTGGACCGCGATGACCTTGCGGACGGTGGCGCCGACATCTGGGCGCGCACGATCCGTGCGGTACGCCGTCGTAGTCCGGAGACCAAGTTGGAAACGTTGATCCCCGACTTCAAGGGGGAGTGGCACAACCTGGCGATCGTGCTGGAGGCACGGCCCGATGTGCTCAGCCACAACCTGGAGACCGTGCGCCGGATGACGCGCAAGGTTCGCGTGCAGGCGAAGTACGACCGCAGTCTCGATGTGCTCCTGCACGCCAAGAAGGCCGGCCTGCGGACCAAGAGCGGCATCATGCTGGGCTTGGGCGAGACCGACAAGGAGGTGCTGGAGGCGATGGACGACCTGCGCAGCGTGAACTGTGATGTGGTCACGCTCGGTCAGTACCTGCAGCCCACGAAGCAGCACCTCGCCGTGCAGGAGTTCGTGCACCCCGATCGCTTCCGCAAGTTCAAGGAGGAGGGTCTGGCGCGCGGCTTCCGTTTCGTGGAGAGCGGGCCGTTGGTACGCAGCAGCTACCACGCCGAGAAGCACGTACTCTGAAGGTCGGGCTATGCGTTCGATGCGGGTAGCTTTGCAACCCGTAACGAAAGCCCATGTCCAAGCTCCGTGTCGCCATCAATGGATTCGGCCGCATCGGCCGCGTCACCGCCCGCCTGTTGTTGGACCGCTCGGATATCGAGCTGGTCGCCGTCAACGATCTAGCGGATAACACCACGCTCGCGCATCTCTTCAAATATGATTCCGTCCACGGTGTGTTCACCGGTGAGGTGGGCCACGATGCGGAGCATCTGCTGCTCGGCGGCCGCAAGGTGAAGGCCTTCGCGGAGAAGGATCCCGCAGCATTGCCCTGGGGCGAGCTCGGCATCGATGTGGTGATCGAGAGCACCGGGCTTTTCCTCAGCCGTGAGAAGGCGAGCGCGCACTTGAAGGCGGGCGCGAAACGTGTGGTGCTCTCCGCACCGGCGAAGGACCTCGACATCCGCACGGTGGTGCTCGGCGTGAACGAACACGTGCTGGATACCGACGACCCGATCATCTCCAATGCATCGTGCACCACCAATTGCGCGGCGCCGATGATCCAGGTGATCCATGAGCTGTGCGGCATCGAGGACGGTTACATCACCACGGTGCACAGCTACACCGGTGATCAGCGCTTGCACGATGCGCCGCACAAGGACCTGAGGCGCGCACGGGCCGCTGCGGTGAGCATGATCCCCACCACCACCGGAGCGGCCAAGGCCATCACCCGGATCTTCCCCGAGCTGGATGGACGTCTCGGTGGTGGCGGCATCCGGGTACCGGTGCCCGATGGGTCGATCACGGACATCACCGTGCGGGTGAAACAGCTGCACACGGCGGAGGAGATCAACGCGCGTTTCAAGCAGGCGGCGGAAGGACCGTTGAAGGGCATCCTTCGCTACACCGAGGATCCGATCGTGAGCGTGGACATCGTGGGGGATCCCCACAGTTGCATCTTCGATGCGCAGCTCACCAGTGTGGTGGGCAACATGGTGAAGATCATGGGCTGGTACGACAACGAGTACGGCTACAGCAGCCGTCTGGTGGACCTGGTGGCGCGCTGGGGGAAAGCGTGAGTGAACGGATAC
>DASWWQ010000295.1:0-12835 GCA_036405935.1 Flavobacteriales bacterium | reverse complement strand
TGGCTCCTTTCATGAAGATTGGCCGGCCGTTCACCTCGAAGCGGAACGAGCGACCGTGTTGGTCCTCCTCCTGCACCAGTTCCAACGTGCGGAGACCGATACATTTTCGCTGAAGGTCCATGAGGCGCCCGTCCCGGTCCCACAGCTCCAAGCGCAGCATCTGCAACGGCTGGGCCCCTTCCCCCCTCGGCCACCAGCGATCATCTTCCTTGAGGGCCACGGAGAAAACGATCGAGCCCTTCCCATCCACGTGCATCACTCGGCCTTCGGCCAACAAACGATCGTTCCAATACGCCTTCGCGCTCACCGCGCGAGGCCCGAGCGTACCCGCCGTGATCCACAGATGGACCGAGTCGTTCTCCCAATGCTGCCGAATACGAAGGCCATCCAGTCGTGCCCCCGACCAGCACCGTAACCCCACCTCCTTCCAGATGCCGCAGCCCACGGCACGCGGAACGAAATCCCAGCCGAACTGGTAGGCCGCCTTACGTACAAAAGGCGCCACGCCGGAAGGGTCGTTGTCATGTGGCAGCCTTATGCCGAAGCCCTTGGCGCGCTCCCGTCCTTCCTTGATCGCGGCGCGGAACACCACCTTCAACTCGTTCGGCCCGGGGCGCAACAGGTGCCGGATGGGCCATTCCCACGTGCGGAACATGTTGTCGGCCTTGCCGATCAGGGAATCGTTCCAACGGACTTCGGCAAAGGTGTCGAGCCCCTTGAACACCAGTTCGACGTGCTCCTGCGCCAGCATTTCCGGCGTGACCTGCACCGTGCAGCGATACACCCAGTCCTTCTGTTCCACCCATTGGATGCTGTCCACGTTGGAACCGGAGAAGGGATCGGGGATACGGCCGTTGCGCAACAGGTCGAGATGCACTTCGCCGGGCACCTGCGCGGAGAGCCACTGGCCCTCGCCCACTTCGGCGAAGGTCCAACCGAGGTGCAAGGGTTTCCAGTCGGGTTGCGCTGCCAACGTTCCGGGCAACAAGAGCGATCCGAGCAGGAGCATCCTCATCGCAGACCGGCCTTGTCCAGTGCGATCATCACCGCTTCGACCTTGGCCTCGTCGGGCACCATGCGCGCAGGGTCGTACGGTCCGGCCTTCTGAGCCGCGAAGTGCACCTCGGTGACGCCCGTACCCTCCACGATGGCCACTACATCCTGCGCGGAGATGCCGCCCGCCGCTGCGATCACGGCCTTGCCCCTGCTCGCTTCCGTGAAGGCCTTCAGCATGACGATGCCACCGAAAGCCGTGGGAGCTGCGCCAGCGGTAAGGATCCGTTGAACACCCGCCTGCAGGCAGTGTTCCAAGCCCGAAAGCGGATCCACGGCCGCGTCGATGGCCTTGTGGAAGGTGAGTTCCGCCCCCGTGCTCCACTGCCGTACCGGTGCCATCATGCGCAGGTCGAGCGAACCATCGGCCTTCAACCCGCCCGTCACCAACCGAGGTGCGGGAGAAGAGCGGGCGATCCACTGGGCATCGGCCAGCAGCACCTCCTGCTCCGCCTCGGAATGCACGAAGCCATGGGGCGTGGGCCGCACCAGCACCCGAACAGGGATCCGGATGCCGCGCTGCACCGCCATGATCAGTCCTGCGGAGGGGGTGATGCCACCGGAGGCCCGCCAGGAACAGAGTTCCACGGTATCGGCACCGCCCCTTTCAGCGGCTTGGGCCTCGGCCACCGAGGTCACACAGACCTCCACATCCACACGCATGGAACAAGTTTAGCGGAACCGTTCGGCTTCCAACGGCGTAGGAACGGGCCACATGATACAGTTCCTCTCCCGGACCGTGGTCTGTGCCGGTGTTCTGTTGGCGCTATGTCCGCCTTCCGAAGCACGGCCCATGAACGCGGATAGCGTGGCGGTGGCCACACGCCTCCTCACCGACGCCCAACGCCTGCGCGGCACACGTCCAGCCTACGCCTTGGTGACGATCCAGAAGGCCATCGCCCTCTTGAAAGGGCCTGAGGACCTATCGCTCCGGCTCACCGCCTTGCGTGCCAAGCGTGACCTGGAGATGGACCACGCCGCCTATGATGCAGCCCTGCGCACCTGCCAGGATATCCTGGGCCAGAGTGCGGCCAATGGCGACCGGAAGGCCTTGGCCGAGGACCTCACGGTGGAATCCGAGATCCATGACCGTACCGAAGGCACCGACCTGGCGGTGGATGCGGCCAAACGAGCTTTGGTGATCCGACGGTCCATGAACGACAGCGCCGGATGTGCCAACGGTTACATCCGCCTGCTGGAACTCCTCAGCAAGGCCGGCCGTTACTCCGAGTTCAAACGCAACTACAAGGAGGCCGTCACCTCCTGCACGGACGATCACTGCCGCTCCCGCCTGCAGTTCCTCCAAGGGCAGGCCCTGGTGGGTCAGGACCGCCCCGCGGACGCCCTTCCCATCCTCCTGCAGGCCTACCGCTCCATGGAGAATGCCAGACCCAAGGACCGTATCGACATCCTCATGGCCATCACCGCGGCCGAATGCTCCTTGGGCCTCTGGAATTCGGCACAACAACACCTGGACCTGTGCCTGGGTCTACTCCGAAGCGAAAACGTCCTGTACAGCGATCACCGCGTGTTCGGCCTCGCCGCGCTCGTGGCCGAGGGCCGTGGTCGCACCGCGGAGGCCCTGGCCTACCAGAAAAGGCAGTTCCAGCTACGGGACTCATTGCTGGGCGAACGCCGTTCCGTACGCATGGCCTCGGTCCAGGCCCTCTACGCGATCAGCAATGACCAGCGCGACCTGCAGCATCTGCGGGAGGAATTCAAGGAAAGCACCGATCTGTTGGAACAGGAACGTGATCGCGGCCGTTGGGGCAACATCATGATCGTGACCCTGTCGACGGCCTTCACCATTCTGCTGCTGATGGCCATCAAACTGCGCCGCACCATGCTGCGCGAGCGGTCCAAGAACAAGGTGATCCGGAGGCAGAGCGAGGAGATCCGCCAGAAGAACCTCGAGATGGAGCGGCGCAGCCTCAGGTTGGCGGAAACCTTGATGAGCGAGGAGGAAAAGGAGATCCAGCTGAAGGAGATCCACCACCGGGTGAAGAACAACCTGCAGATCGTGAGCACCCTGTTGCGCATGCAGGGGGCCACCAGCAAGGACCAGCGCTATGCCGAACTGATGCGGGACTGCCAAGGCAGGTTGCATTCCATGGCCCTGGTGCATGAACACATCTACATGCACGGTGATCTGAGCCGGGTGAACGTGAAGGCCCATGTGATGGCCTTGGCCGATGCCGTGGTGAAGAACTACGGATTGCAGCAGCGGGTGGCGGTGGACCTGCGCATCAGCTACGACCAGGCCTCCTTGGATGAGCTGATCCCGTTGAGCCTGCTGCTGAACGAATTGTTGACCAACAGTGCGAAATACGCGTTCAACGGGCGCACCAACGGACGGATCACCCTGATCCTGAAGCGCAATGCGGCGAACGGTGAATGCGAACTGCAGTTCAGCGATGATGGCACCGGACTGTCGCAGGAGGTTTTCCTTTCCAAGGAATCCTTCGGGATGGAACTCGTACGGACCCTGGCCGCGCAGTTGAACGGTTCGATCCAGCTGTTGACAGGAGAAGGCACCACGCTGCGGATGTTGTTCCATCCGGACGAACGGCCGATGCGTAAAGCCTCCTGACCCCCAAAGGGACCTACTTTCGCGCAGCCGATGCCAATATCGGCGCTGCCCTTTCCGTGGATACCCTAGATACCGCTACACCGATCGCCGATTTCACTTCCATGGGGCTCGACCCCGGATTGTTGCAAGGGCTGGACTCCATGGGCATCCGGAAGCCCACCCCGATCCAGGCCCAGGCCATCCCGGCCGCCCTGCAGGGCAAGGACCTCATCGCCTGCGCCCAGACCGGCACCGGTAAAACAGCTGCCTTCCTGCTTCCCGTGATCGACGTGGTCTACGCCTACAAGGCCAAGGCCGAAGGTTCGATCCGCGCGTTGATCGTGGTCCCCACCCGGGAGCTGGCCATCCAGATCGACCAGCAGCTGCAGGCCATCGCCTACTTCACCCCCATCACGAGCATGGCCGTCTACGGCGGAAGTGATGGCGCTTCCTTCGATGCGCAGAAGGCGGCCTTGACCGGCGGTGCCGAAGTGATCGTGGCCACGCCGGGCAAACTGCTGAGCCACCTCAACCTGGGCTACGTGCCCACCGGTGGGCTCGAGTTCCTGGTCTTGGACGAGGCCGACCGCATGCTGGACATGGGCTTCATCGACGACATCAAGCGGATCATCAAGTTCCTGCCGCACGACAGACAGACCCTGATGTTCAGCGCCACCATGCCACCGGCCATCCGCGACCTGGCCAAACAGGTGCTGCACGAACCCGTGGAGATCACCATTTCCCTGAGCAAACCGGCCGAGGGGGTGGACCAACAGGCCTACGTCATTCACGAGCCGCAGAAAGCGCCGATCCTGGAGCACATCCTACGCGCCCATGAGGGCCAGACCATCATCATCTTCGCCGGAAAGAAGGTGGAGGTGAAGAATCTCGCCCGCCATTTGGCCAAGCGTGGGTTCGGTGCCAAGGGCATGCACAGCGACCTCGAGCAGAACGAACGCGAAGAGGTGATGCTGGAGTTCCGCAACCGCCGTTTGAAGATCCTGGTGGCCACCAACGTGGTGAGCCGGGGCATCGACATCGACGACATCGACCTGGTGATCAACTACGACGTGCCCTCCGACCCGGAGGATTATGTTCACCGCGTTGGCCGTACCGCCCGTGCCGCGCGCAAAGGCACGGCCGTCACCTTCGTGAACACCATGGAGATGCGCGAATTCGGACGCATCGAGAAGCTGATCGGTTACGAGGTGAAGAAGATGCCGCTGCCCGAAGGATTCGAACCCGGTCCCTCCTACGATCCGGACATCCGTCCCGAACGCAAAGGAGCGGGCCGGAACGACAGCCGCCGCAACGGTGGTCGTCGCGGCGGCGGAAGGCCCGGAGGCGGTGGCGGCGGTGGCCGCCGCAGATAGGACTATCGGTTCACGAACTTGGCCTTGTTGGCCTCGAGCACCTTCGCAGCATTGAAGGACTTGGCATCCTTGCCCACGGCTTCGATGGTGAGGGTCTCGATCTTGTCACCCTGGGCGATCGCGTTCACCACATCCTGCCCCGTGACCACATGGCCGAAGACGGTGTGCTTACCGTCCAGCCAAGGCGTTTCCTTGTGGGTGATGAAGAACTGGCTGCCGTTGGTACCGGGACCTGCGTTGGCCATGCTCAGGATACCGGGCTTGTCATGTTTCAGTGCCGGCACGATCTCATCGGGGAACACGTAGCCGGGTCCGCCGCGACCCGTTCCGGTGGGATCACCGCCCTGGATCATGAACTCGGCGATGACCCGGTGGAACACAATGCCATCGTAGTAGGGCTTGTCCTTGGCCACGGAGGTGACGAAGGGGTTCTTGCCTTGGGCCAGGGCCACGAAATTGGCCACGGTGTAAGGGGTCTGGGCGTATTCGAGGGCCACGGTGATGGTGCCCTTGTTGGTCTTGAAGATGGCGTACAGTCCGTCCTGCATTTTGGTCTTGGTTTTCTTGTCTTCTTCTTCGGGTGCCGTTGGATCGGCCACGGTCACGGGTTCGGTAGGTAAGGATTGCACCTGTTCCACTACGGGAGGCGGGGTGGATGCGGCAACCGAAGTGGTGTCGGTTTCCGCAGGCGTATTGGCGCAGGCGATCAACAGGGCCAAGGATGCGGAGGCCAGTGTAAGAGGGGCGTAGTTCATGTTGTTGCGCTGTGTGGCGGCGCGAATGTAGGATGCACACCGGGCCGATCCGAGCATGGCCTTCGATGAGGGTTTAACTTCGCCCCCTGAAGGCCCGAGGAAGAATGATGAAACAGGATCTCCACCACGTACCGCTCAGTCCCGCGCAGAAGGCACGCCGCATCAACCTGGATCCGGACATCTACGGCACCTTCGCCGAGATCGGTGCCGGGCAGGAAACGGTGCGCCACTTCTTCCGCGCCGGTGGGGCGAGCCAGACCATCGCCAAGGCGATGAGCGCGTACGACAAGGACTTCAGCAATGCCATCTACGGCAAGGAACCCGGCAACCGTTTCGTGTGCGAGAGCCGCCTGAAGAACATGCTCAACCATGAGTACGGCCTCATCGTGGACCGCCTCAACCGCACCGATCACCCCACGAAGAAGTTCTTCAGCTTCGCCAACACGGTGGCCACCAGCACCTACGAGCGACCGCACAGCGGGCACGGCTGGATGGGTGTGCGCTTCCAGACCGCCCCCGACCGCCCCATCAGCGAGGTCATCATCCATGTGCGCCTGCACGATCCCGACATCAGCCTCCAGCAGGAGAGCATCGGCATCATGGGCGCCAACATGATCCACGCCTGCTTCTTCCTGCACAACGACCCGCAGGCCATCATGACCGCGCTCTACGACAACGTGAGCCGCCACGTGGTGGAAGTGGACATGATCCAGATGAACGGGCCCGACTTCAGCCAGGTGGACAACCGCCTGCTGAGCCTGCAACTGGTGAAACGCGGCTACACCGATGCCGTGATCTTCGGTCCCGATGGGCAGAACCTCCAGGCCAGCGAGGCGCTGTACAAGAAGAACATCCTCACCATCCGCGGCAGCTTCCGCCCGGTGACGAAGGTGAACATCGACATGATCATGAACGGCTACAACATGTTCATCATGGAACAGCGTGTGGACCGTCAGAACCTGCAGGTGCTCTTCGAGATCACCCTCAACAACCTGCAGGCCGATACCGGCGATGTGGACGAGAAGGACTTCATCGATCGCGCGGACATCCTCTGTTCGCTCGGGCAGACGGTGATGATCAGCAACTATCAGGAGTACTACAAGCTGGTGGAGTACTTCAGCCGCTACACCAAGGCGCGCATGGGCCTGATCATGGGCGTGAACAACCTCATCGACGTGTTCGACGAGAAGTACTACCGCCACCTGAACGGCGGTATGCTCGAGGCCTTCGGCATCCTCTTCACGCGCGACCTGAAGATCTACGTGTACCCCAGCAAGCCCAATAAGGAAGCGCCGATCATGACCACGGAGAACATGCCCGTGCATCCGCGCCTACGTCCCCTGTACGAGTACCTCCTGAACAACAAACGATTGGTGGACATCGGCACCTATGACCCCGAGGTGCTGCACATCTTCAGCACGGCGGTGCTGAAGATGATCCGCGAGGGCAAGGAAGGTTGGGAGGACATGGTTCCCCCCTACGTGGACAACATGATCAAGGACAACAAGCTCTTCGGTTTCGTGCCCCCGAACGCCGCGGAGAAGAAGCGTCCGATCACGGCCTAGTTGTTACGCGCGCGACGGGTGTGCATTGCACCGGGATGATGCTTCTTCGTACGGCCTCCCTCCTGCTCCTGCTCGTCGTTTCCGTACTTCTTCGAGCGCAGGACGATGTAGCCCAACGTTTTCCTGCTCCGACCGGCTTCCAACGCGTGGTGGCCGAACCCGGATCCTTCGGAGACTACCTGCGTCAGGTGTCGCTGCGCCCGCCCGGAACCCCGGTACTGCTCCATGATGGCCGAACGAAGCCCCGGCAGGACGTGCATGCCGCCGTGCTGGACCTCAGCGTGGGCCAACGAGACCTCCAGCAATGCGCCGATGCCTTGATGCGGCTGCGCGCCGAACACCTCTTCGCCGCCGGCCGGTATGCCGAGATCCACTTCAACTTCACCAATGGCTTCCGCGCCGAATTCCAGCGCTGGGCCAATGGGGAACGGATCCAAGTGCGTGGGAACGAATGCCTGTGGAAGGGAGAAGGCCGAACGGGATGCACGCGCGAGAACCTGCTCTCCTTCCTGGAAACGGTTTTTACCTACGGCGGCACACTGTCGCTGAGCAAGGAACTGAAGCCGACCACCGGCGCGATCGAGGCCGGTGATGTCTTCATCCAAGGCGGCAGCCCGGGCCATGCGGTGATCGTGATGGACGTGGCCCGCGACTCCCAAGGTCGGACCGCCTTCCTGTTGGCCCAGAGCTACATGCCTGCGCAGGACATCCATGTACTGAAGCGCCCCGACGGAACAGGCGCTTGGTACATCGCCGATGAGGGCGAACGGCTGGTCACCCCCGAATGGACCTTCAGCTGGGAGGACCGGAAGCGGTGGTGAGCAGCATTGTTACGCGCGCTATCCGTTGCGCCCCCGGCCCAGGACCGGGGTGACAATACCATAGAAGCGGATCGGAACGGCGGCTTCGCGCCGCTCCGATCCGCCTCCTGTACTCCTGTCATCCCGGGCTTGACCCGGGATCGCACACAGCAGCCACACCGGCCCGATAGTCGTTCAAAAACGAGAAAGCCCCGCTCATAGCGGGGCTTTCTCATTCCGGTACGAAGCCGATCACATGCCCAGCTTCTTGGCGACGGCGGCGGGCACGGCCTTCTTGTTCACCATGAAGGCGGTCATCTTGAAGGCGGCGTAGGCCTTGCTCATGTAGAGGAAGCCCTTCTGCTCGTTGCTGGTGCCCCAGCTGTTCTTCACGATGTACCATTCGGTACCGTTCTGGTCCTTGGCGATGCCCGTGATATGCATGCCATGGTCGTCCGTGGTGGTGAAGTTGTCGAAGGCCTTCTGGCGCATCTCGGCGGTGATCGCCGGTTCGGGCTGCGGACCGTTGAAGAGCGCGGCCTTCTGCTCCTTGGTCAGGTCGGCCGCAGGCGTGGTGGTGACGAAGGCCACCCCGTTCTTCCAACTGAAGGTGGGTTCGCTCACGTCACCGCCCCAAGCCACCGAATAGCCGTTCTTCAGGGCGTTGTCGATGATGGCGGTGATGTCCTCCACAGGGATGTTCCAAGCCTGGTTGAGCGCCCAATTGTCGGGCACCATCAGGGTGGACTTCGTATAGTAGGGCACGTCCGTCACGCTCTGGAACTCCAGGTAGTCGTTGGCATCCAGCTTCACCACTTCCTTGGCGAAGGTCTGCGGCGTGTAGCTCTTACCGTTGTAGGTGAAGTTCTCGGGAGCCTTGCCCAGGTAGGCATCGAGCACACCGTTGATGGCCTGCGGCCAAACGGGCGTCAACGTACCCTTGTTGGGGGCCTTGATGATCGCGTCCAGCATGGCCTTGATCACGTCCTGCATCTCCCCGCTCTGGTTCTTGGTGTTGCCGAAGTTCAGTCCGGTGTAGGCCTCGTAGGGCACCGCGCCGTACTTGGCGTACATGTTCACCACATCGTGGGCGATGCCACCATCCCCGTAATTGAGCGAACCGTGCATGCGCACGTAGCTCTTCGCCTTCTCCTCATAGCTGCGGCGGGCGATGTAGATCTTGCTCAGATGGATGGAGGGTCCACCCTTCTTGATCATCTCGGACTCCAGGAACGAGCCGGTGCTGTAGCTCCAGCAGGTGCCCGATGAACCTTGGTCCTCCACGGGAGTGCCCGGCGTGCTCAGCACCTGGGTGAATCGGAAGCCGGTGCTGTCCGCACTGTTACCGCTGATCTTCTTGATGAGGTCGTCCTGGGCGGTGACCAGGGAGGTCAACAGGGCCGCGAGAACGAAGGAGGTCTTACGCATGTGTCGCAATTGAGGGGTCGTCGGCAAAGAAAGGCGATGGATGGCAAGTGGAACAGTCGCTTGGGGGACGGAACGTTCAAGCGGACATGATCCGCGAGGGGGTCCGCCTTCACAAAAGTTGGCATGGTTGTGGATCGAAAATGGTTTCATTTCGTAACCGTTCCGGCCGAACTTTGCGCCCCATGTCAGAGGCCACCTCCATAGGCTACTGGTGCTCCATCGCGGCGCAGCACTACTTCGCGCGGTTGCAGGAGAAGTTGGCCGACCTGGAGATCAGCAATTGGTTCTACGTGCTGCTCACCATCGACGAAGGTCAAGGACAATGGAGCCAGCAGGAACTGGCCGACCGGCTGCATCTGGACAAGGTGGGGATGACCCGCGCCTTGGACCATCTGGCGGAGAAGGGCTACATCGAGCGCTGCGACTGCACGAGCGACCGCCGGAAGCACCTGGTGCGACTGACCGAAAAGGCCGAGCCCGTTCTGCCGCGCATCCGCAAGGCCTATCGTGAACTGAACAAAGAGGCGCTTCCCGGCCTTGATGCCGCGGAACGTGAACGTTTTCTACAGCAATTGGACGGCATGGTGAACACCCTGCGACCCGTCAGGACCAAGGCCCGGAGTGTGGCCAAGCGCATACGATCATGACCCGAGCGATAACCTTTCTCTCCATTTCCCTGCTGCTCGCGGCCTGTGGCGGCCAGGACGACCAACCCGCACAGACCGGGCCCGCACCGGCCATGGCGGTCCAGGTGCACGTATTGGAGGGTGCGCCCTTGGACAACGCCTTCACGACCACCGGCACCCTGCTGCCCAACGAAGAGGTGGAACTGCGCAGCGAGGTGAGCGGCCGGGTGACGCAACTCGGTTTCCAGGAAGGTATGCGCGTCGGTGCCGGTCAGGTGCTGGTGCGCATCAACGATGACGACCTGCAGGCCCAGTTGCGCAAGGCCGAGGCCAACCTGAAGCTGGCCAGCGATGCCACGGGCCGGCAGGAGCAGCTGCTCTCGATGAAGGGGGTGAGCCAAGAGGCCTACGATGCTTCGGTGGCGCAGCGCGTCGGCATGCAGGCCGAGGTGGACAATCTCCGGGCGATGGTGGCCAAGACCACCATCCGGGCACCCTTCAGCGGTGTGATCGGACTGCGCAGCATCAGCGAAGGCGGGTACGTCTCCCCCACCACCCCGATCGCCAACCTGAAACAGACCGACCCGATGAAGCTCGACTTCACCGTGCCGGAACGCTACGCCCGCCAGATGAAGAGCGGCACCAAGGTGTCCTTCACCCTGGAAGGCGATACCATGGACTACCAGGCCGAGGTCTTCGCGGTGGAACCCAGCGTGGACCTCAGCACCCGCAGCATCAAGGTGCGCGCGCGGAGCGCCAATCCGCATGGCCGATTGATCCCCGGTGCCTTCGCCAAGGTGAACGTGAAGCTCGAGACCATTCCGGATGCCCTCACCATTCCCGCGGAAGCGTTGATCCCCGACATCCAAGGGCAGAAGGTGATGGTGATGAAGGGCGGAAAGGCCAAGAGCGTACGCGTCGATATCGGCATACGGACGGAGAACACCGTTCAACTGATCAGCAACGTGCAGCCCGGCGACACGGTGATCACCAGTGCCCTACTGGCCGTACGGGACGACATGGCGGTGCGGCCGGCCGAAGCGAAGGGCACCGCGAAAAGAACGGAGGCCGACACCACCGGCCAAGCGAACTGAGCCCATGAACATCAGTTCCGTCAGCATCAACCGGCCCGTGCTCGCCACGGTGATCTCGATCGTGCTCGTGCTTTTCGGGGTCATCGGCTTCACGTACCTCGGGGTGCGCGAATACCCGAGCGTGGACCCGCCGATCATCACGGTGACCACCAATTATCCGGGGGCCAACGCGGACATCATCGAAAGCCAGATCACCGAGGTGCTCGAGGAGAGCATCAACGGCATCGCCGGCATCCGCACCCTCACCAGTGTCAGCAGCGATGGGCGCAGCACGATCACGGTGGAGTTCGAGCTGGACCAGGACCTGGAGAGCGCGGCCAACGATGTACGCGACCGGGTGAGCCAGGCCGTGAAGAACCTGCCGGCAGACGTGGATCCGCCGGTGACCGTGAAGAGCGATGCCGACAGCAGCCCCATCATCTCCATGACCATCCAGAGCGATCAACGTTCGATGCTGGAGCTGAGCGAGATCGCCAACAACGAGTTCAAGGAGCGCCTCCAGACCATCCCGGGGGTCAGTGCCATCAACATCTGGGGCGAGAAGAAATACAGCATGAAGCTGCAGCTCGATCCGTTGCGGATGGCCGGCTACGGGATCACCCCCAGCGACGTGCGCAATGCCTTGGACCGCGAGAACGTGGAGCTGCCCAGCGGCCGCATCGAAGGATACCGCACCGAACTGAGCATCCGCACCATGGGCCGTCTGGTGACGCCCGAGCAGTTCAACGACCTCATCCTTCGGGACAGCCTCGGCGTGGTGGTGCGCCTGCGCGATGTGGGCCGGGCCGAACTGCAACCCGAGAACGAACGCAGCCTGCTGCGCGGGAACGGGGCGGTGCCCCAAGTGGCCGTGGCCATCACCCCACAACCCGGCAGCAACTACATCGCCATCGCCGACGCCTTCTACAAGCGCGTGGAGCAGATCAAGAAGGACCTGCCGGCCGACCTGCGCTACAACGTGGCCATGGACACCACGCTCGGTATCCGCAAGGCCATCAGCGAGGTGGAGGAGACCATCTTCATCGCCTTCGGCCTGGTGGTGCTCATCATCTTCATCTTCCTCCGCGACTGGCGCACCACGCTGATCCCTGTGCTGGCCATCCCGATCTCCCTGATCGGTGCCTTCTTCATCATGTACGTCTCGGGCTTCAGCATCAACATCCTGACCCTGCTGGCCGTGCTGCTGGCCACGGGTATCGTGGTGGACGACGCCATCGTGGTGCTGGAGAACATCTACAGCAAGATCGAAAAGGGCATGGATCCGATCCAGGCCGGGCACGAGGGCAGCAAGGAGATCACCTTCGCCATCATCAGCATCACCATCACGCTGGCCGTGGTGTTCCTGCCGGTGATCTTCCTCAGCGGTCTTACCGGCCGCCTTTTCCGCGAGTTCGGTGTCACCGTGGCGGGTGCCGTGATCATCAGCGCCGTGGTGAGCCTCACGCTGACACCCATGATGAGCGCGCGCTTCCTGAAGCACAAGGAGAAGCAGAGCCGCTTCTTCGAGGCCACCGAGCGGATGTTCAACCGCATGACCACGGGCTACCACCGCTCGCTGGAACGCTTCATGAA
>DASWWQ010000294.1:0-13195 GCA_036405935.1 Flavobacteriales bacterium | reverse complement strand
CGGGCCGCCGGTGCCGTGCTGCACTACCTGGGCGAGACCCGGCACGACCGGATGGGCCATGTACAGCGCCTCTCCCGGTTGGCGGCGGACGATGCGGTGCAGTTGGACCGTTTCACCGTGCGCAATCTGGAGCTGGTGGCTCCGGTGAACGAAGGGGGGAATACGTTATTGGGTGCCATGGACGCATGCGTGACCCCTATGGGCGCGCGTGCACTGCGGCGTTGGTTGTTGTTCCCGCTCATCGACCGGAGCGCGATCGAGGGGCGTTTGGAACGGGTGCAGGCCTTGGTGGAGCGTTCCGTGCTGCGTGAGGACCTGCATGCCGACCTGCATGCCGTGGGTGATCTGGAGCGGTTGGCGGGCAAGGCCGCCACAGGTCGTATCAATCCGCGTGAACTGTTGCAGATGGAGCGTGCGTTGCGTGCCTGCCAACGCGTGAAGGAGGCCGTGATCGCCGATGGCGGTGCCTTGGCCGTTCCTTTCGCGGAGCGGGAGGTGCCCTTGGCCATCGCCGATCGGATCGGGGCGAGCATCGAACCGGACAGCCCTGTCCAAGTGGCCAAGGGTGGGGTGGTCCGCACCGGTGTGCATACGGAACTCGATGAACTGCGCCACATCACCACGCACGCCAAGGAGCTGTTGCTGGGCATCCAGCAGCGCGAGGTGGAACGCACGGGCATCGCCTCGTTGAAGGTGGGTTACAACAACGTGTTCGGCTATTATCTGGAGGTGCGCCACACGCATCGCGACAAGGTGCCGGCCGATTGGGTGCGCAAGCAGACCCTCACCGGTGCCGAACGCTACATCACCGATGAGCTGAAAGTGCTGGAGGAGCGCATCCTGGGTGCGGAGGAGCAGATCCTCGCACTGGAGGCCCGGTTGTACCAGGGGGTGGTGGAGGCGGCATGCGCGGGCCTCGGGGCGGTGCAAGCGATCTCCGCCGTGGTGGCCGAGCTGGATGTGCTGCGGGGCTTCGCACGGAACGCGGTCACTTGGCGCTATTGCCGCCCGGTGATCGATGAGGGGCACCAGTTGCGGATCCGCGACGGTCGCCATCCGGTGATCGAACAACAGTTGCCTCCCGGGGAGCCCTTCATCGCCAACGATGTCACGCTCGATCCCGCGAACGCCCAGCTGATCGTCATCACCGGTCCGAACATGAGCGGTAAGTCGGCCTTGCTGCGGCAAACGGCCCTGATCACGCTGATGGCGCAGTGCGGCAGTTTCGTGCCGGCGCGCGAAGCCGTCCTCGGTCGAGTGGACCGCATCTTCACCCGGGTGGGTGCCAGCGACAACCTGAGCACCGGCGAAAGCACGTTCATGGTGGAGATGAACGAAACGGCCAGCATCCTCAACAACCTCAGCGACCGCAGCTTGGTGCTGTTGGATGAGATCGGCCGGGGCACCAGCACCTACGATGGGATCTCCATCGCGTGGGCCATCGCGGAATTCCTGCATGATCACCCCACCCGGCCGAAGACGCTTTTCGCCACGCACTACCACGAGCTGAACGAGATGGCCGATCATTTTCCGCGCATCCGCAATGCGCATGTGGCGGTGCGCGAGGTGGAAGGGAAGGTGCTCTTCCTGCGGAAACTGGTGGCCGGCGGCACCGATCGCAGTTTCGGTATCCACGTGGCCCGTATGGCGGGCATGCCGGCCAAGGTGATCGAACGGGCGGGTCGTGTGCTGAAGCACCTCGAACGTACGCACGCCGGTGATCTGGGCGATGGCGGCATCGAGCCGGCCACGCCCACGGTGGCGCGAGCGGAAGTGGCCGGCCTGGGTCGCGAGCCCCAGCTCAGCATCTTCCAGCTGGACGATCCCGCATTGGAAGGCATCCGTGCGCAGCTGGAGGCCATCGACATCGATACGCTCACCCCCGTGGAGGCCTTGCTGAAGTTGAACGAGATCAAGCGGATGACGGGGGGCGCCCGCACCCGGCTGCGCAAGGCCTGAACGGGCATGCGTGCGGAGCGGCCTGCCCTTCCACGACGCACTGATGACGTGGTGCATCGCTGGGGCTGGGCGGTGATCGCGGTCGCGGTGCTGCTGGTGTACTGGCCATTGAGCAGTTTCGGTTGGTCCGTGAGCCAGCACGATACCTTGAACTGCTGGCTGCCTTGGCGCTGGGCCATGGCTTCGTTCCTGCACGATGGCCACCTGCCGGCATGGAATCCCTATCAGCAGTTCGGCTACCCCCAGTACGCGGACCTGCAAGGTCCGGCGTGGTACGTGGAGGCCCTCGCCACGGCCGGTACGGTCGGACAGGGAGTGCATGTGCTGCAGGCGCTCTTCCTGCTGTACGTCATCCTCGGGGGCATAGGGGTGCTGAGGTTGGTACGCACCATGCACGGCGATGGCGGTGCAGCCTTGGTGATGGGCACGGCCTACGCCCTCGGTGGCTTTTTCACCGCCCACCAGATGCACCTGTACGCGGTGATCAGCGCGGCCTGGCTCCCGTGGGCCTTCGATGCCGTGCTGCGGTTGCTGCGCGCACCCGGTGCGCGGGTGGCATTGGAGGCCGCCGTGGTGCATTACCTGCTGCTTTCGGGTGGCAACCACACCTTCACCATCATCGCCGCCTATGTGGAGCTGCTGCTGGGTCTGGTTTTCCTTGTCCGTGCGTGGTCCGGCGGGCGGTGGACCACGGTACTGCCCTTGATGCGGATGGTGCTGCTTTTCCTTGCTGCCACGGTGGTGCTTGCGTGCGGTACGCTCTACGCCCTGCAGGAAGTACTTCCGCTGATGTCACGCGGTGGTGGGTTGGAACTCGAGCGTGCAGCGGATGGCCCCTTCACGGTGGCTGCTCTGCGCTCGCTCTTCTTCCCCTATCTGCTGGGCACGGATGTGGAGCAGCTCGGTACGTACACCGCGATGGCCAACGGCTTCATGGGTGTGTTGGTGCTCGGCCTGGCCATGCTGGCCTTATGGCGTCGCCGAAGTCCGGAGGAGAACGTGCTATTGGCCGTTGGTGTGGTGGCAGCGCTCGCCGCCTTGGGATCGGCGCTTCCCGTGCACGGTTGGATGTGGCGCCACGTACCGGGCATAGACCTGTTCCGTTTCCCGGCGTATTTCCGTTGGTTCACTTGGTTGGCGGTGGTGGTGCTGGCAGGCGGCTCGCTGCAGGCGTGGTGGAGCGGTGCCCTGGACCGCCGCAAGGTGTCCTTCGTTTGGTGGGGACTGGCGTTGGTGGGCGTGTGGGTGGCGTGGTCGATACCGTCCTTCGAAGCCTCATCGGAACAGGCACCGGCCAACTTGTACGAACGGCTGACGCGGGCCTCCTCGGCGGAACGGATAGGGTGGGCGTTGCCGATACCCTTGATCGTATTGGTGCTGACTGGCATCGCGGCTTGGTGTGGGCGGGCGGGCCGATGGGTGATGCTGGTGTGCGTGGTGGTGGAGATGGGCTGGAGCACTACGCTCGTGCAATGGGACACTGCAGTGTCACCCGTGGCACCGTCCATCTATCACGATCGGTTGGCGCAGCTGGCCGAGGGGCCGAAGTTCCCGGTGTTGGATGCGATGGATCGCCATATGGACAACGACCGGGCGCTGCACTACCTGATGTACAATGTGCATGACTATCTGCAACGTCCCAGCCGGTCGGGATACAATTCCTTCTGGCTCGCCAATGCGGCGGAGCTCCAGCTGGAGCATGAGGCCCTTTGGCGGGCCATGGGCCGGCAACCGTTGGTGTACCTCAGCGATCGGGTGGTGGATCACGCGGCTTATACGATCGGGGCGGCGGATGCCTCCCGCGATCCTTCGCTCGTGGTGCTGCCGCCCGGCGCCCGCATGCCTGCCGGCCTCGCCGTGGATGCCGCCGACCGCATCACCGTGTCCGGCTTCGAGCCTGATGCGATCGCGCTGCAGGTCAGCACTCGGGCAGCCGCCCTGTTGGTGCTCCAGCAGAGCCATTATCCGGGCTGGCATGTGTCCATCGATGGGTCGCCCGCGGAACTCCTCAACGTGAACATCGCGGCGATGGGGGTGCTGATGCCCGGGGGGATGCATACCGTGGAGTTCACTTTCCACAAACCTTGGAACCCCTACCTGCTTGCCCTTTCGTTAACGACACTGCTCGGCGTGCTGGCCTTCCTGGCTTGGACCGGCCCGGAACGATGGAGCGCACTCAGCGGTGTGGGGTTGCTGGCCTTGGCACTGGGTTGGTCGCTGTTCGCGCACCGCCCGAAGAGCGAACGTCTTCCGCTGGGCATCGCCCGGGCCGCGCAGGGCATACCGGAACAGGCGCGCACCGTGCTGCACACGGACCGCGCCCAAGTACTGGACGTACCCGCCGGGGCCATCGTGCTGCGTGCCGAGGAAGCGCAGGATGTCGCTTTGGTCCAAGACCTTGTGCCGTGGGATCGGCCGATCCGATGGATCGAGGGGGGGCTGCGCGTGCACAGCGCTGTGCGCGCCTTGGTGAAGGACCGGATGCAGGTCGTGCAGCTTGCCCAGGAACAGGGTGTGGAGGCCATTTCGCTGGTGCCCAAAGCGGCACCGCTATCGGGCCGCGGTTGGGATCCGGGCGCCGCGGGCGGTACGCATGTCCTGCACCCTGACGCACCCTATTCGCCGGCCTTCGAACTGGCCTTGGACAGCCTGCAGCTTGGGAAGCAGTTGTTGTTCGATCTGGAAGCCCATGCCTCCGCGGCCACCGAAGCTTCTTTGGTGATCGAGCGGCACCGGGATGGGCAGCGCACGGATTACCGCCAATGCCCTGTGGCCGTGCCCGCGTTGTCGGATAACGCCGGCTGGGTACCCGCCTACGCCGTGGTTCCGGTGAATGAGGTGCATCGTTCCGGTGAAACGCTCCGGCTCTACTTCTGGCAGCGGGGAAAGGACACCATTACCGTGCGCAACCTCCGTATCCGGGTGGTGGATGAGCCCTTGGACCATTGGTGAATCAACTTCCATTTGGAGCGATCGATCCGAGGTCTATATTTGCACCCTCCAAAACGCCAAGGCCTCCGGCCGAGGCGGATAAGCGAGAGTAGCTCAGTTGGTAGAGCACGACCTTGCCAAGGTCGGGGTCGCGGGTTCGAGTCCCGTTTCTCGCTCCGGAAGATGCCCTGCTGTACAGCGGGGCATCGCTATTTTGTACCGGTCGTGTTCCCTTCG
The DNA here is from genome assembly GCA_036405935.1 of Flavobacteriales bacterium. Taxonomy (GTDB): domain Bacteria; phylum Bacteroidota; class Bacteroidia; order Flavobacteriales_F; family PHOS-HE28; genus PHOS-HE28. The sequence goes on along the minus strand of DASWWQ010000294.1, from coordinate 8,068 downwards.
AGGCACGGCTTCGCCCGGGTGGTGAAATGGTAGACACGAGGGACTTAAAATCCCTTGGTCCGTAAGGGCTGTGCGGGTTCGAGTCCCGCCCCGGGCACCCCGATCCCCTCTGCATCTTGCCGAACACTCCGCCCTTCCCCCAAGGCCTCCGCACCCGCATCGCCCCCACGCCGAGTGGATTCCTCCATCCCGGCAATGGGGCCGCCTTCGTGCTGACCCATCGTCTGGCGCACGACAACGGGGGGCGGGTGCTCCTGCGGATCGATGATCTGGATGCCGAGCGCCTGCGGCCGGAGTACGTGCAGGACATCTTCGACACACTGGCCTGGTTGAAGGTGAAGTGGGAGGACGGCCCACGCGATGTCCAGGACTTCACGAAGAACTGGTCACAGGGCCTGCGGATGCCGCGCTATCAGGCCTTGTTGGAGCAGCTGGCCGCGGCCGGCCATCTCTATGCCTGCACGTGCAGCCGGAAGGAGCTATCCTCCTGCGAATGCCGCCACCAGGATCGTCCCGTGGACCTGCCCGAGGCCACCCTGCGCCTGCGGATCCCCATCGGATGCAAGGTCACCTTCAACACTTGGCCGCACGGTCCACGGACGGTGGACCTTTCCCGCATGATGCCCGACCCGGTGCTGCGCCAACGCCCGTTGAAGGACCTGCCCGGACGCCCGGCGTACCAGATCGCTTCGCTGGCCGATGATGTGCATTACCGCATCGACCTCGTCGTGCGTGGGGAGGATCTCTTGCCGTCCTCTGCTTGCCAGGTCTATCTGGCGGGTCTGCTCGGTCTGGACGGATTCACGCGCACCCTCTTCGTGCACCATGCGTTGCTGGGCGACGCCAACGGCGGCAAGCTCTCGAAGTCGCAGGGTGCCGGCTCCTTGAAGGCCATGCGCGATGAGGACGAAGGCCCGGAGCTGATCCTCGGCCTGGCGCACCAGTTGCAGCAGGAACTCTGAAGTAGGCTGACGGGGGAAGGACGCACGCCGCCACTTCACACCTCACCCTTCAAACTTCACCCTCACACCTCGAACTTCACCCTTCACACCTCATCCTTCACTACGCTCCCGTGGCGGGTGGCAGCGCATCGCTCGGAGGCACGGGCGCCGGTGCCTCCTCCTCCTTCTTCTTCTTCTTTCCACCGAAGAAGCGGAAGATGCCAGCGCCAGCGGCGGCCAAGGCGATGAGCACCAGCTTGATGTTCTTCAGGACCAAGGCCAGGATGCCGGCCTTGGCCAGCACCTTGCCGGCGACCAGGCCGCCGATGGTCCATGCGGCCACATCGTCCACCTTGCTGTCGAACTGCTCATAGCGGAAACCGTCGTTGAACTGCACCATCTCCAGCACGTCGGGGATATGTTGCTGTACCAGGGCCAATTCGTTCATCGTACTCACGGCGTTCAGTACCAGCACGCCCTTGCGGCCCAGCACACGCACGTTGTAGTTCAGCGTGTTCACCGTTGTACTGTCCCCGAACTTGATCTCCTTGGCCCAATGCAGCACCTTGTGCTCCTTGTCGTAGAAGGGTTTGGTGGCCCATCCGATGAAGTACATGGGCTCGTAGCCGTTCTTGGCTCGTTCGGCGTTGTGTTCCGCCTCCCCGCTCTTCATCTCCTCCGCCAGTTCGTCGTAGTCCACGTCATCGGCATCATCGTCCTTCACATAGCCCATCTCATCGTACTGCACCACGAAGGCGTAGGACCCGTCGGACAGCACGCCGATCTCCTCCGGCAGCACCATGCCCAGCACGCCATCCGCGTCGGGATTGCCCCAGAGACCGACGATCACATCGGCGCTCTGCTGCTGGTCCAGGAATTTGAAACCCTTGGGGATATCCAGACCGGCCACGCCATTGCTGAGCTCCACACGCCCATGCTGGTAGGTGAAGGAGCCCTCGATGGAGTCGATATAGGCCTGTTGGCCCGCTTCCATCTTGACCTCCCCCGCGGCTTCGGACATGGTCAGGGTGTCCGGAGCGGGAATGGCCTCGGCGGCGAAGGTCAGCTTGGCGGCGAGCAGGAGGGGGGCGGTCAAGAGCACGGTGGGTAGGATAAGGGACGCAAGATGTCACGAAGCCCTGTCCCTTGCAAGCGGGTCACGGCGGAACACGTGCAAGGGACGAACGGTGACCTGCACGCCCCCTGCTACGCGTTCCACCAGTCCTTTCTCCTGAAGCTGGATCAGGTCGCGCTGGAGCGTCTTGGGGTTCAATCGGCCGTAGAGTCGGGCCAGGTCAGCGGTCAGCTGGGGGATCCGGCCCGGGGACACGACATCCTGCTCTTGCTGGAGACCCTCCACGAGCTTGAGCTGGCGTGCGCCATTCGCGCTGGTGGTGGGCTGGAAGAGGTGGTCGAGGTGGCGGCGCCAGAGACCTTCGAACTGCACCCGTTCCACCTCCTCCCAAAGGGTGCGCAGCGCCTCCACCGCACCACGCAGATGGGTGGCCAGGAAGGGAAGGGGATTCCCCCCGGCCTGGGTGCTCTGGCGCAGTTCCCGGAAATAGCTGGCGCGGGTGGCGGCGGCATGGATGGTGAACTGGTGTGCCGCCACCGAAGGCAATCCCGCCATCAGCAGCAGGTGATGCTCCACCAACCGGGCGGTCCGTCCGTTGCCTTCGGCGAAGGGACGGATCCAGCACAGGTAGAGGTGGGCCATCACCGCCCGGATGATGCCCAAGGGAACCTGTTCCTCCTCCTGTTCGCTTTCGAAGGCATTGCTGAAGAGCCACGTGCAGAGCTGCTCCATCGCCGCCGGGATGTCGCCGGAAGGCACACCCTCATCCGCGCTGAGGGAGTTGCGAACGGACCGGAATTCACCCGGCCGGATATCCTCGCTCCAAGGAAGACCCTTCAACACCTGCGCGTTCAAGAGTTGGATCCGCCAAGGGTCGAGGGCAGCGTTGCTGTCGATCTGGCGATCTTGCACCTGCTTGGTGGCCTTCACCAGATTCTCGACCTCCACCTTCAGGTACTGTTGCGTGGAGGGTAGGGTGAGGGTGCCCTCGAAGAGGCGGTCCACCTGATCCTCGGAAAGACCATTGCCATCGAGAGCGGCGTTGGCGAGCACCCCTTTCAACAAGGCCGAATAGTCCAACAGGCGGCCCTCCTCCAGCGGAAGTGCGGCCTTTTTCAGCCGCTCGCCCAAGGTCGCCGCTTCTCCCAGAAGAAGCCAGACCGCTCGAGGCACCTTCTTCAGGTCGATCTGGAAGGAAAGCCAAGGATGTGTCGCTTCGAATGTCCGCATGGATGTCCCAAAATGAGGGCATATTGAAGAATTGATAACGAAACCATTAGCCGTAAGATGAACAGCTAATTGTCCATTTCAATGTCCAAGCAGATCGGAGGATCATTGTCCTTGCCTCGGAACAACCGTTCAACCGGTGATCCAATGGTCATCAGGAAGCCACGAGGACGAGGAAGGTGAGCACCAAGGCTCCAACGCCGATGATCATGGCGGGTATGCGAAGCCCTTTCCGCGGCGTTCCCGGTCCCGGGCGCGGCGGCCACCGATGAGCCCCAACGTGAGGGCGACTACACCCGCGATCCCGAGCAGCAACATGCTCTCGAACGCGATCGCGGTGCCCACCCCGACCAAGGCGATGGGCAGTGCGGCGATGGCCACAGCGTTCCATCCGCGGCCCGCGCGTGGGTCGTAGAAACCGGTGTCCTGTGCCGAAATGGCAGGCTCCGGATGGAGCGTTCGCGATGGTTCGGGAACCACCTCCAAGGCTTCCTTATCGAAGCTGCGCGGGGGTGGGATCGTTGATATCGGGTCGAGCCGGAGACCGGCTTCGGGTCCCAGGTCGGCCGAACCCTCCGGTGTATTCGTGACGAGTGCGAGCTCCGGATCCGTGCGGTCGCTATCCGGGACAGCTTCCACGGAACGCTCGTTCATCGGCCGGAGCCACCGGTGCCGGGCTTCCGGACGGAGGGCGCTGCAGCCCGCCAGACCCATGGCTACGAAAAGCACCAAGGGGGATGCAGGGCAGTGGCGCATAGGGGAAGCTAGCCCGGAGGAGCCGCGTGACGAGCGCTGTGTCTCCCCCATTTATCAACCGGGACGATCCTCCGGAGCGTCCCCCTCAGCCTCTGCGCAGCCGGACCACGCCGGTAGCGTTCAGCAGGTAGATCACCGGCCAGGTCGGGTCGAACTCCCACCAATGCGTGCCGAAGTTGGCCCGGGCGGCATGGGTGTGGTGGTTGTTGTGCAGCCCTTCGCCCATCATGATCACATCCCACGGCATCAGGTTCCTGCTGGTATTGTCCGTAGGGTGGTTCACATAGCCGTACTTGTGCGCATACCAGTTGATGATGGCCCCGTGCAGCGGCCCCATGATGAACTGGAGCGGCAGCAGCAGCCATTGCCACCAGGCCGTGGCGAAAGCGAAATAGAAGGCCGCGTAAAGGATCCCCCACGCGATGCGCGAGATCCAGCTTTCGCCGATGCGTTCCATCAGGCTCCAACGGGGCAGGTCGCGCGTGAACCGTTCCTCGGCCTGTTTGGTTCCTTCCAGCAGCCCGTTGTACCACCCTGCGGTGCGGTACATCATGCGGAACAGGTTCTCGTCGAAGCTGGGCGAATGCGGGTCCTGCTCGGTATCGGCATAGGCGTGGTGGGCCCGATGCATCATGCCGTACACGGCGGGGTTCAGGTAGCTGCTCCCTTGGCAGATCCACGTGAGCACGTGGAAGAACTTCTCCCAGAACGGGCTCATGGTGAACATCCGGTGTGCGGAATACCGGTGCAGGTAGAAGGTCTGCACGAACAAGCTCAGGTACCAGTGCACCACGAAGAAGATCACGATGGCCATCGGGTGCGAAGGTACCGCGTGCATCAGGCGAGGAGCACAAGGGCAGGCGCCGGAACCCGGCCGGTGAGGCGGGAGATGCTCGTCGCGTTCTTCGCGTACTTGGGGCCCCCTCCGGACGGGTTGCCGCAATGTGACGCCCACCTTATGATCCGGCTCCGCGCGGAAGGATGACCCGCACTTCATCCTGCCGTGATGCTGCTGCGGTCGCTTTGCACCGCGGACCAAAACAACCGCGAACATGAGATCCCGACAGACCTGGCCGATGTGGGCCACGACAGCGATCGCCCTTTTGGGCTTGGTAGGACTGGGCTATGCCCAGGATGCACCGGTGGCTTCCTTGGAGGAGGCTTTCCCGGGATACACGGAGGAACGCACGGCCTTGGAGGCCGGGAAGGATCATGTGCCCGTGGTGGCCCCCATCACCGATGACGGCCGCAAAGGCGATGAGTGGATGCAGACCACCCAACTGATGATCGCCCTGCAGGGCATCACTCCGCGTACGTTGCAGGTGGAGGTGTTGGATGAGCGCGGCCGTCACATGCGGGATCTGGTCTTCGCCGACGTGGATCCGCGGGTGGCGATCCCGGTGAGCGTAGGAGATCTACCGCAGGGCCGCTATGCGCTGCGCATCTCCGGCGAGGCCCGTACCCGCGTGGTGCGCTTCCGGCGCTGAACCAAGGGTGGCCGCTGAGGAAGCGGACGCTACCCTTCCTTGATCAACGATGACCCAGCGACATATGCCGGCCCCGGGCCGGCATTCTTGTTCCATAAAAGGCGGTCAGGATCGTCTCCGTTTTCCCTTGGCGGGCGGAGCGGGTTTGCGAGCCTGGTGGAAGGCATAATCCCCACCGGGGATCCGGGCCTCTTCGGGGGTGGGGCCGTTCCACCAGCTCACCCAGGCCCGCTGCGGATGGATCAGGGTATCCACGGGAATGTCCACCGCCACACGCGTGAAGCCGGGTGCATCCGGATCCGCCGCATCCGCGGATTCGTAGAGGTCCAGGAAGGCGATCATGCTCTGGGTATGGCCGTCCTCGATGCGGTAGACATCGCCGTGCACCACCTCCTCCGGATCGTTGCTACGCACGGCCGCAGCGAAGTCGTCCAGGTCGTAGAGGCGGCCCTGCACCGTGCCACGGCCCACATGGATCGCATGCTTCTTCAAGGCCAGCGTCAGCCCGGTGGGCGGAGCTTCGGGGTCCAGCCCGTAGAGGAACAGGTGGTCGACCTCGATGCGCATCAGTTCCCGAACATCTCCTTCACCCGCTCGAAGAAGCCCTTGTCCTTCGCGGTGGGGCGGGGTTGCATACCGGGACTTTCACGGAGCTTCTCCAAAGCGGCACGTTCCTCCCGGTTCAGCTCTGTGGGGGTCCACACCATCACATGCACGAAAAGGTCGCCGTGGCCATGGCGGTTCACGCTGGGCAGGCCTTTGTTCTTCAGGCGCAGCACATGGTTGCTTTGGGTGCCGGGCTCGATCTTCACCTTGGCCTTGCCCGTCACGAGAGGTACCTCGATCGTGGTGCCCAGTGCGGCATCCACCATGCTGATGAAGGCTTCATAGTGGAGGCTGTTGCCATCGCGCTTGAGTTCGGCGTGGTCCGCTTCCTCGATCACCACCAGCAGGTCGCCGGCCACGCCACCGGCGGGGGCCTCGTTGCCCATGCCGCTGATGTTCAGTTGCATGCCTTCCTCCACGCCCGCAGGGATCTTCACGGTCACGGTGGTCTCCTCGCGGATCAGGCCGTGGGCATCGCTGCCGGGCGCGCGTTTGGTCACCGTGCGGCCCATGCCACCGCAGGTGGGGCAGGTGCTCACCGTGCGCATCTGGCCCAGGAAGGTGTTCTGCACCTGCGCCACTTGGCCTTGTCCTTTGCAGGTGGGGCAGGTGCCGTATTCACTGCCTTTGGCCCGAACGAGCTTCTGCAGCTTCAGCTGCTTCTCCGCGCCGTTGGCGATCTCCTCCAGGTCGAGCTTCAGGCGCACCCGCAGGTTGCTGCCCTTCATCACACGCTGTTGGCGGCCTCCCCCCTGGAAACCACCGCCACCGAAAGCTCCTCCGAAGATGTCGCCGAACTGGGAGAAGATGTCCTCCATGTTCATGCCGCCACCTTGGAAGCCGCCACCACCGCCCATGCCGGGACCTTGGTGGCCGAAACGATCGAACCGTGCCTTCTTCTCGGGATCGCTCAGGGTCTCATAGGCCGAGGCGGCCTCCTTGAACTTCTCCTCCGCAGCCTTGTCACCCGGGTTCTTGTCCGGGTGGTACTTGATGGCGAGCTTGCGGTAGGCCTTCTTGATCTCGTCCGCCGTGGCGTTGCGGGCCACACCGAGCACTTCGTAGGGATCGAGCTTGGACATGCGCGGATTATTGGCCGACCACCACTTTCGCGTAGCGCACCACCTTGTCGTTCAAGGTGTATCCGTTCTCGATCACCTCGATCACCTTGCCCTTGAGGTCCGGGGTGGGGGCGGGGGACTGCACGATGGCCTCGTGGAACTCGGGGTCGAAGGGCTCACCCTTGGCGCGCATGGGCTTCATGCCTTGGGCCAGCAGGATGTTGGACAACTTCTGTTGGATCAATTCGAACCCCTGCTTCAGGGCGGCGGGGTCCTCCACGTTGCCGTTGTTGGCAATGGCGCGTTCGAAGTCGTCCAGCACCGGCAGCACGCTCTTCAAGGCATCGCCACTGGCGGTCTGCAGCAGGTCCAGCCGTTCCTTGGCGGTGCGCTTGCGGAAGTTGTCGAACTCGGCATGCAGACGCACGTACTTGTCGTGCATGGTGGCATGTTCGGCCTTGGCGGCATCCAGTTCACCACGCAGGCGGTCGATGTCGCTGATGCCTTCCAGCTCGTTCATGGCCTGATCCACGGCCGCTTGGGTGTCCATGGAGGGGGAGTGCTCGAATGCAGTATTGTCAGTGGACTGCTCGGCGGCAGTGCCATCGGGTCTTTCGGACATGGGCTTTTTCTTCTTTCTGAACAGCATCACCGCCCCGACCGGCCGGAAAAAGGGCTTGGGCGGACGAGGCGCGCAAAGGTCAATGAAAATGCCAAGCACCCGTTCAGGGACGAATTGGCAGAAAAGGCCGGGTTCATCGGCTTACGCGCACCGGTGCGCCAGCCCGGGCTGGCGGGTGTTCAGGCCCTTAAGGCCACCTGAACACAGGGCCGCATGCCTCAGAAGCTCTTCACGTACTTGTCCAGCTCCATATCGAGCTGTTTGCCGCGGAGGTTCTTGGCCAGGATCACGCC
>DASWWQ010000293.1:0-5279 GCA_036405935.1 Flavobacteriales bacterium | reverse complement strand
CACGAGCCTGATCAGCGAGGTGGAACTGGTGCAGCTCTTCGATGACGTGTTCACCGCACTCGGCCTGCAAGTGGCGGTGAAGATCAACGACCGCAAGGTGCTCAGCGGCATCGCCGAGATCAGCGGACAACCGGATAAGGTGGTGGACATCGTCACCGCGATCGACAAGCTCGATAAGATCGGACGCGAGAAGGTGGAGGAGGAGATGCGCACCAAAGGCGTCACCGATGAGGCCATCGCTCGCATCGCGCCCTTGTTCCAGCTCAGCGGATCATGGTCCGAGCAGCGTCCGCGATTGGAGCAGTGGCTGGCTTCCTCTTCCGTTGCGCAACAAGGATTGAAGGACCTCTCGTTCACCTTCGATGCGGTCGATGGCCTGAAGAGCGCGAAGCTGGAATTCGACCCCACGTTGGCCCGCGGCCTGGACTACTACACCGGTGCCATCTTCGAGGTGAAGGCCTTGGAGGGCACGTTTCAAAGCAGCATCTGCGGCGGTGGTCGCTACGACGACCTTACCGGCATCTTCGGCCTGAAGAACATGAGCGGTGTGGGCATCAGCTTCGGTGCCGATCGCATCTATGATGTGCTGCTGGAGGCGAACAAGTTCCCCGCGGAGCTTGGTGGTAGCACCCAGTTGCTTTTCACCAATTTCGGAGAGAAGGAAGCACTGCACTGCCTGAAGCTGTTGCGCCAAGTGCGTGAAGCCGGCATCGCTGCGGAACTCTACCCGGACACCGTGAAACTCCCCAAGCAGTTCGACTACGCCGAAAAGAAGGGCATTCCCTACGTCGCCATCGTCGGTGAAACGGAGATGAATGCCGGCCAGGTGATGTTGAAGCGCATGGGGGCCAACGACAAGGGCACGGCCATGGACATCCGGTCCGTGATCGATCGGCTTTCGCACCAATGAACCCAACGCTCCGATGAGTTCCGATACCCCGCTCGACCCCGGTCCCTTCTATCACGGCACCAAGGCCGATCTGCAGGTCGGCGATCTGCTGGATCGTGGTTTCCATTCCAACTACGGAAGCCGTAAGCAGGCGGCCTTCGTCTACTTCTCGGCCACGCTGGACGCCGCCACCTGGGGTGCGGAACTGGCCGTTGGTAAGGGTCGAGGAAGGATCTACATCGTGGAACCCACGGGTCCGTTCGAGAACGACCCCAACCTCACGGACAAAAAGTTCCCCGGCAATCCCACGCGCTCCTACCGCACCCGTGAGGCGCTCCGCATCGTCGGCGAGGTGAAGGACTGGACCGGGCACACGCCCGAGCAGTTGCGGACCATGAAGGAGAACCTGGAACGCCTGAAGCAACAGGGCATCGAAGCCATCGAGGACTAGTCGTCCATCACCGAATCCCCATGCCAGTGAAACCGTACGCGATCAACACCATCGGCCTTTCGCTCCGCGATCTGGAAACGATCCTGAAGGAACGCCGCCCCATCGCCTTGGCACCCGACGCGGTGGAGGCCGTGAAGCGCAGCCACAGCTACCTGCGCGATCGCTTGAAGAAGAGCGATGCCCCGATCTACGGCGTGAACACGGGCTTCGGCTCCTTGTACAACACGCGCATCGAGAAGAAGGACCTCGCCCAACTCCAGAAGAACCTGGTGATGAGCCATGCCTGCGGTAGCGGGGAGCCGGTCGGGGAGGACATCGTGCGCGCCATGCTCGTGCTGAAGGTGCAGAACATGGCCTTCGGGCACAGTGCGGTGGCCCCGGCCACGGTGCAGCGCCTGATGGACCTCTACAACAACGACGTACTGCCCGTGGTGTACGAGCGGGGTTCGCTGGGTGCCTCGGGCGATCTGGCCCCCTTGGCGCATCTCTCCCTGCCCTTGATCGGTCTCGGTGAAGTGGTGGTGAAGGGCAAGCGTATGCCGTCGGCGCAGGCCTTGAAGAAGTTCGGCTGGAAGCCGTTGGAACTCGGGCCCAAGGAAGGTCTGGCCCTGCTGAACGGCACGCAGTTCATGAACGCCTTCGCCTCGTTGCTGACGCTGAAAGCGCATCGTTTGGCGCAACTGGCGGACATCATCGCTGCGCTCAGCCTGGATGCGTATGACGGCCGCATCGAGCCCTTCCATCCGTCGGTGCATGCCGTGCGTCCGCATCCCGGGCAAGCCATGGTGGCCGGCAACATGCGTGAACTGCTCGAAGGCAGCGCGTTGATCGGGCGCAAGAAGGCGCATGTGCAGGATCCGTATTCGTTCCGTTGCATCCCGCAGGTGCACGGGGCCTCGCGGGATGCGATCGCCTATGTGCAGGGCGTGGTGGAGCGTGAACTCGAAGCGGTGACGGACAATCCCACCGTTTTCGACGACGAGGACCTGATCGTGAGCGCGGGCAATTTCCACGGGCAGCCCTTGGCCTTGGCCCTTGACTTCCTGGCGATCGCCGTGGCCGAACTGGGCAGCATCAGTGAACGCCGCGTCTACAAGCTGATCGGTGGGCAGCGTGGACTGCCTGCATTCCTCGTGGCCAAGCCGGGCCTCAACAGCGGCTTCATGATCCCTCAGTATACGGCCGCTTCGTTGGTGAGCGCGAACAAGCAGCGGTGCATGCCCAACAGCGTGGATACCATCGACAGCAGCAACGGACAGGAGGACCATGTGAGCATGGGCGCCGCCGCTGCGCTGAAGACCTGGGCCGTGGTGCAGGACGTGGAACGCATCCTGGCCATCGAGCTGCTCAATGCGGCGCAGGCCTTGGACTTCCGTCGCCCCGCGAGATCCTCGCGCCGGTTGGAGTCGCTGCATGCGGCCTTCCGGGAGCAGGTGCCCTTCGTGAAGAACGATGTGGTGATGCATGACCCCATGGAACAGGCGCTGGCCTTCGTGCAGGCCCTGCCGTTGGAGTGATCGTGATCCTCGCGACCCCGGCTCAGGGCCGGGGTGACAAAGCCTGAACAGGACGGGGAAGGGATCGCGCCAGGCGATCCCTTCCCCGTCCTGCCCTGTCATGCCGGGCTTGACCCGGCATCGCGCAAATGCCGCCCTGTATTTTCGTTGGATGGCTTCCCTGCGTACCCATCAATACTGGGTCTATTTCTTGACCAACAAAGGGAACACGGTGCTCTATATCGGTGTCACGAGCGATATCCAGCAACGCATCTTCGATCACCGCACCGGGAAGGACAAGCACTCCTTCGCATGGACCTATCAATGCTGGAAGCTGATCCATCTGGAGGAGTTCAACAACATCACGGATGCGATCGCGCGTGAGGAGCAATTGAAGAACTGGCAGCGCAAGTGGAAGAACGAACTGCTTGAGAAGGAGAATCCGGAATGGAAGGACCTCGCCTTGGATTGGGACTACTCCGGTTGGTTCGATCCCGCCGATCCTCCTGAAGGGTTCTACCGGCAGAACATGAAGGAGAACTGGGGTGGGCCTTACGCGAATTCGGCTCAAGGCCGGAGTGCCAATGCCCAAGGGGAAGGGGGGTATACCGAGCCTTGAGCCGGCATTGAAGGTGCATGTTCGTCATGCGCCGATCTTTGTCCGGCGCTGAACATGACCGTCTACCTCATCCCCGGTGTGGGCTGCGACCCCCGGTTGTTCGATCGGATCGACCTGCAAGGTCTCCGATGCGTGAAGCTCGAATGGCCCGAGTTCACCGCTGACGACACCTTGCAACATATCGCCGAACAGCTCCGCGGACAGGTGGACCCCTCCGAACCCCATGTGCTGGTGGGGGTGAGCATGGGCGGAATGGTGGCGCAGGAACTGGCCCTGCTCACCAAGCCCGAGAAGGTCATCCTCATTTCCTCCTGGACGGGTCCGCGGGAATGGCCACCTTTCGTGCGCTTCAGCGCCAAGCTCGGCCTCTATCGCACCATCCGCGATTGGAGCATGCGGGCGGTGTGGCCTTTGAAGCGGTTGATCGATCGGCGCGAGCAGGCCGTGGATCGACTGCTGTGGGACATGGCCCGGAAGCAGACCGCCCGCCAGCTCCGGAACGGCACCGGCGCCATCCTACGCTGGCAAGGATCTTCTTGGAAGGGTCCGCTCGTGCGCATCCATGGCGATAAGGACATCGTGACCCCCCTGCGCTTTCCCGTGGATCATCTGGTGAAAGGTGGGCAACACGTGATGGTGTTGACACGTGCCCGGGAGGTTTCGGACCTCCTGATCTCGGCGGTGCGCGGCTGAACCCCATCTTCGCATCCACAACCTGCCATGGAAGACCTGTTCACCCTCGGAGCCCTCATCAGCTTCATCACCCTCGCCATCCTGGAGATCGTCCTGGGGATCGACAACGTGATCTTCGTTTCGATCATCCTCGGCCGTATGCCCGCGCAGGACCGTCTGAAGGCCCGCCGGCTATGGATGATCGTCGGTATCATCCTGCGCAGTGCGCTGCTCGTGGGTATAGGCTGGCTGGTGAAGAACGGCGAGAACGAGCTCTTCCACATCGCCGCGTACAGCTTCAACCTGCGGAACTGCATCATGTTCTTCGGAGGGCTCTTCCTGCTCTACAAGGCGGTGAAGGAGATCCACCACAAGCTGGAGGGCGACGACGCAAGGGCCGAAGGGAGGAAGTCCAAACCCCAAGGGTTCTGGACGATGATGACGCAGATCATCGTGGTGGATGCGGTGTTCAGCTTCGACAGCATCGTTACCGCGATCGGCCTGGCCCAGCACGTGGAGATCATGATCGCGGCGGTGATCGTGGCCATGATCGTGATGTTCTTCTTCGCCAACGGCATCAGCGGCTTCATCGAGAAGCACCCCGCCCTGAAGATGCTCGCGCTCTCCTTCCTGGTGATGGTGGGCTTCATGCTCTTCTTCGAAGGGCTCGAGCCGGTGCACCACAGCGAGATCCCCAAAGGATACGCCTACGTGGCCATGGCCTTCAGCTTCGCGGTGGAACTGCTCAACATGCGCTACGATCGGAAGAACGTGGTGAAGTTGAACAAGTAGGCACGGGCCCGGAGCGGCGTAGCTCAGAGGAGCGAGTGGCGAGTGGGGCTTCTGCTTCGGCGGGCTCAGCATGACACGCGCCCTCTAGCCACTCGCTACTGGATATACCCGACACTCGGAATTATTCCGCTCCGGAGAAGACGTACTGCACCAGGTTGGCACCCATCTGCAGCGCCTTGGTGCGCGCTTCCGGGCTGTCGCCGTGCACTTCGGGGTCCTCCCAGCCGTCGCCCAGATCGCATTCGAAATCGTAGAAGCAGACCAAGCGTCCTTCCCAAAGCAGGCCGAAGCCTTGGGGCGGCTTGCCCTCGTGCTCATGCACCTTCGGTAGCCCCTTCGGGAAGTCGAAACGCTGATGGT
>DASWWQ010000292.1:0-4454 GCA_036405935.1 Flavobacteriales bacterium | reverse complement strand
GGTGGAGACCGAGAGCGGGAAGAAGGTGACGCTGACCCTGAGCCCCAACCCGAGCCACCTCGAAAGCGTGGGCCCCGTGGTGCAAGGCATCAGCCGTGCGATCATCGAGCGTCATCACGGCTTCGACAATACCAAGGTGGTGCCCGTGATCATCCACGGGGATGCCGCCATAGCCGGGCAGGGCGTGGTGTACGAACTGGTGCAGATGGCGGGCCTCAAGGCCTACACCACCGGGGGCACCATGCACATCGTCACCAACAACCAGGTGGGTTTCACCACCAACTACATCGATGGGCGCACCAGCACCTATTGCACCGATGTGGCCAAGGTGACGCAGTGCCCCATCTTCCACGTGAACGCGGACGATGTGGAGGCGGTAGCGTACGTGGTGCAATTGGCGCTGGACTATCGTCAACAGTTCCAGCAGGACGTGTTCGTGGACCTGCTCGGTTACCGCCGGCACGGGCACAACGAAGGGGATGAGCCCAAGTTCACGCAGCCCAAGCTGTACAAGGCCATCGCCGCGCATCCCGATCCGCGCGAGATCTACAAGAAGCAGCTGCTGGAGAGCGGCACCATCGAGGCCGGTCTGGCCAAGGAGATGGAGCAGCAGTACCAAGGCATGCTGGAGGAACGCCTCAACGACGCCAAGCAGATGCAGAAGAGCCGCATCACACCGTTCCTCGCGCATCGCTGGGAGGGGTTCGAGCGGCCGGACATCAGCGTCTTCGACAAGAGCCCCGACACCGGTGTGGCCAAGAAGACGTTGAAGGAGATCGGCGCGAAGCTGAGCGCCATCCCCGCGGGCAAGAAGTTCTTCAACAAGCTCGAGCGCATCCTCAATGATCGCGCGCGCATGATGGAGGAGGAGAAGCTGGATTGGGGCATGGCCGAACTGCTGGCCTACGGCTCGCTCGCGCTGGAGGGCCATCCCATGCGCCTTACCGGCCAGGACGTGGAGCGCGGCACCTTCAGCCATCGCCACGCCGTGGTGAAGGTGGAGGACAGCGAGGAGGAGTACATGCACCTCAACCACCTGTCGAAGGACCAGGGGTTGGTGGAGATCTACAACAGCCTGCTCAGCGAATACGCGGTGATGGGCTTCGAATACGGCTACGCGTTCTACGAGCCGCAGGCCCTGCAGATCTGGGAGGCGCAGTTCGGCGACTTCGTCAACGGCGCGCAGATCATCCTCGATCAATACCTCTGCGCGGCCGAGGAGAAGTGGAACGCGATGAACGGCCTGGTGCTGCTGTTGCCCCATGGCTACGAGGGCCAGGGCGCCGAGCACAGCAGCGCACGCATGGAACGTTTCCTCAGCACCGCTGCGGACGGCAACATGCAGTTGGTGAACTGCACCACGCCCGCCAATTTCTTCCACGTGCTGCGCCGCCAGCTCGCGCGCAACTTCCGGCGCCCGTTGGTGGTGTTCACCCCGAAGAGCCTGCTGCGGCATCCGAAGTGCATCAGTTCGTTGGACGAACTGGCGAAAGGACGCTTCCAGGAGGTGATCGACGACGCGAACGCCGATGCCGACAAGGTCACCACGGTGATCCTCTGCCAGGGCAAGATCTTCTACGAACTGCTGGAGAAGCAGGAGGAGCTCGCGGCGGAAGACACCGCGATCGTGCGGGTGGAGCAGCTGCATCCGCTGCCGGAGAAGCAGCTGGCCGCGGTACTGAGGAAGTACGGCAACGCCACCCGGCACTTCTGGGTGCAGGAGGAACCCGCCAACATGGGCGCCTGGATGTACATGCAGAGCAACTTCATCGAACACGAGGAGCTTTCGAAGTTCAAGCTGAAACGCATCAGCCGCGATGCCAGCGGGGCACCCGCCACGGGCAGCAGCGTACGCTGGGGCATCCAGCAGAAAGCGATCGTCGAACAGGCCTTCACCGGTCGGAATGCCGGACCGGGGACCCCAAGCGGGCAAACGACCAAGGCCACGGCGGCGAAGCCGACCGGTCCTTCCAAAGCGGGGAAGGCCCGTGCCTGATCCCGCGACACTTCACACTTCGCTGTTCACACCTCGCACCTCACACTTTCCCCCTTCACCCTTCCGCCTTCACACTTCCTTCCATGGCAACCGTCGATATCAAAGTGCCGAGTCCCGGCGAGAGCATCACCGAAGTACGCATCGCACAATGGTTGGTGAAGGATGGTGATGTGGTGGAGAAGGACCAGGTGATCGCGGAGATCGACAGCGACAAGGCCACGCTGGAACTTTCCGCGGAGGCCGAAGGGAAGATCAGCATCAAGGCCCAGGCCGATGCCACGGTGTCCGTGGGTGATGTGGTGGCCACGATCGACGACAGCGTGAAGGCCTCACCGAAGGCTTCCGGCGATCAAGGGGAGCAGAAGGCCGAAGCACCGAAGGAGGAGGCGAAGGCCGCACCGAAGGAAGAGAAGGCGTCCAGTGGCGTCCAAGCAGGGAAGGAGGCTCCGGCGAAGGCCGAAGCGAAAGCACCGGCAGCCACCGCGGAGGCTTCATCGAAGTCCGCATCGCCGGTGGCCAAGGCCGTGATGGCCGACAAGGGCATCGCTGCGGACAAGGTGAAGGGCAGCGGTCCCAACGGCCGCGTGATGAAGAGCGACGTGCAGGCGTACATCGCCGGCGGCGTGGGCGATGCCCCGTTGATGAACGGCTGGGGCGGTTCGCGCGACAGCCACCGCACGAAGATGACCTCCCTCCGCAGCACCGTGGCCAAGCGCTTGGTGAGCGTGAAGAACAACACGGCGATGCTCACCACCTTCAACGAGGTGGACATGAGCGCGGTGATGGCCGTGCGCAACAAGTACAAGGATGCCTTCAAGGAGGCCAAGGGCGTGAACCTCGGCTTCATGTCCTTCTTCACCAAGGCGGTCACCGAGGCATTGAACCACTTCCCCGGCGTGAACTCGCAGATCGATGGGGAGGAGATCGTCTCCTTCGACTACGCCGACATCGGCATCGCGGTGAGCAGCCCCAAGGGCCTGATGGTGCCGGTCGTGCGCAATGCGGAGAAGATGGGCCTGGCCGAGATCGAAGGCGCCATCAAGGAACTGGCGATCAAGGCACGCGATGGAAAGCTCTCCATCGCCGATATGACCGGCGGCACCTTCACCATCACCAATGGTGGGGTGTTCGGCAGCATGATGAGCACGCCGATCATCAACCCGCCGCAGAGCGCTATCCTGGGCATGCACAACATCGTGGAGCGCCCCATCGCCGTGAACGGTCAGGTCGTCATCCGTCCGATGATGTACCTCGCGTTGAGCTACGATCACCGCATCATCGACGGCAAGGACAGCGTGGGCTTCCTGGTGAAGGTGAAGGAGATGATCGAGGATCCCGCGAAGATGGTCTTCGGCGGCAAGGATCCCGGCGCGGTGCTGTTGGGATTATAGGTCCGGGTCGGCCGTGTGCTTGCACTTCGGGCGCGGTTCCAGCGGCTCGCTCCCGATGGGGTGCGGTATTCCTACCTTGGCCGCTCGCTATCACCACCCGATGAACCCTACCCAAGTCCTCAGGACCGGAGTCCTTGTCCTCACGATCCATCCGTTCCTGGGCTTCCTGGCCGCGCAGGGGATCGGTGCAATGCAGTACATCCCCTTGCGCGAGAAACCGCACAAGGCCAAATTGGAGATGACCACCGGTTGGCCTTCATTGTGTACCGAGGACCATGTGTACACCTTCGAAACGGCCCGTGAGGGGTTGAGCCCCATCTACAAGTATTTCGGCTATGCCTTCGATCGCAAGGCCGGAACGGTGGCCGCCGTACGCAACATGGGATTGCCCGAAGTGAAGAACATCGCCCCGGTCGAATCCTTCTTCATCGCCGGCGATCGTCCCGCTTACGTGCAGCGGACCTGGGACAAGGATGCCGGGGAGGTGGGTCTCTCCGCGCAGTTGCTCGATCCGTCGACCCTGCTTCCGGATGGGGATCCTGTGCGCATCGCCAAGATCCCCTTGGACCCCAAGGGCTATGTCCATACCCTTTCGTTGGGTGTGGAGGTGTTGCCTTCACCGGACGGCACCAAGTTGCTCTTCTGCTATGATCGGGTGCAGTCCGGCGGCATGCAGGTGGTGATGCTCTGGGTTACGGATACCAAGCTTCAACCGGTATGGAGCGGGATGTACAAGGTACCCACGCAGGCCTTGGGCTATCAGCGCGATGTGCTGTTCGATGACGCCGGTCGAGTGTACCTGAAGGTGAATGCGATCCTGTTGGACGGTGATGATGTGAAGGTGCGGTCCGATGGCACCCAGAAGGTGAAGGTGAAGGCGAACTATGCCAACAAGCGCACCCACACGTGGTTCCGGATGCACGAGAAGGACTATCGCATGTGGGACGGGGTGCTGCCCGATGGGCGGGTACCGGAGAGCTTGGGCATGGCATTATCGAACGGAGGCCTCTCGCTGGGCGGATTCGTTGAGGAGGATGGTGCATGGGAGTGGGTGACCCTCAGGCTGG
>DASWWQ010000291.1:0-5555 GCA_036405935.1 Flavobacteriales bacterium | reverse complement strand
CCATAGGGTGTGATCTCATAGGTGACCGTCACCGGCATGGTATCCAGCACGATGCGCTTCACCAGACCGTTCATCTCCAGGTCCTTCAACTCCTTGCTCAACGTTTTGGCCGGGATCCCTTGATGGAAGCGTTGGAGTTCGCCGAAACGCGTAGGACCCATATGGCCGAGAGCGAGCAGGATGGGACTCTTCCATTTGCCACCCACGATATCCAAGGCATCACGGAACGACAGCAGCACGCTGGAGCATGTGGCGGCATCGTGGCCGGGAGGAAGTTCGGGGACCGGGGCTTTGCGGGGCATGAGGTGAAGTTAGGCCACAGGCGGATCGTGGATGGGACGGCGCACGGTGGCCGGCCGGTCCAGACCAACGCGCTTGGGTCAGGCTGCGGCACGGACCGCTCCTGCGGCGGTATGGCGCTTCAGCAAATAGATGTACGAGATCACCAGCAGCACCAGCGATACCACCGGTGCCATGGCGGTGTTCATGCCGTCCACCGCCGTATGGGCGATGAAGGCCGAAAGGAAGGTGATGCCCAATCCCGCATAGGCCCACTCCTTCACGCGAAGCGGCACCATGGGCAGCAGCAGCACGGCGGCGGCGATCAGCTTGGCCACGCCCAGCTCCCGGCGGAAGTAATCGGGGAATCCCAAATGACCGAAGCCGGTGACCACTTCGGCACTGGTGAAATAAAGAATGCCCGCAAAGGCGGCCTGGAAGGCCACGAGGACCGTGACGATCCAGTAGATGATGTTGATGCGTTTCATGTTCGTGCGCCGTAGCCCGGCGGAGGCGTTATCGTGTTGGACGCGGCAAAGCTTCGATCAACGCAACCCGCGCCGGGCGTGGCTTACCGGAGGGAAACCGGTTACCCCGAGGTAACCCCGGTGTCCAGGACCGGCCGCTTTCCGGCCCCCCTCAGGGGTGTGCGAAGGACCTCAGTGCCACCCGCTTGCCGGTCCGATCAGAAACGTTCCAAATAACCCGATGGGCCCATCGGCCTACCTCCCCGAACGCCCCGTCCCTACTTTTGCGCATGCATAGCCGGTGACATCCGGTGACAAACCACACGCATGGCCCGTCAAGGACTTTTCGGTTCCTCCCTCGCTAAGAAGTATTGGATGGCCCTCACGGGCCTTTTCCTTATCAGCTTCCTGGTGGTGCATGTCACGTTGAACTCCTTCATCTTCTTCAACGATGGCGGCGTCACGTTCAACACGGGGGCCGAGTTCATGGCGCACAACCCCATCATCCGCACCATGGAGGTGGTGCTCTTCCTGGGCCTGATCCTGCATATCGTGGACGGCCTGCTCCTTTGGAGCCAGAACCGCTCGGCCCGCCCGGTGAAGTATGCCAAGGAGAAGGGCAGCGCCAACCGCAGCTGGTACAGCGCCAGTATGGGCCTCCTGGGCACATTGATCCTCTTCTTCCTGATCATGCACATCTGGCACTTCTGGGTGAAGAGCCGGATCACCGGACTGCACGATTATGGTCTGGACGCCGCCGGTCAGGAGAACCTGTACGGGGCCATGGTGGAGGTCTTTGCCAACCCGTGGATCGTACTGCTGTATGTGCTGGGCTGCTTCAGCCTCTTCTGGCACCTGCTGCACGGCTTCAAGAGCGCCTTCCAGAGCCTGGGCCTCAACCACAAGCGCTACAACGGCTTCATCGCCTTCTGCGGCAACGCCTTCAGCATCGTGGTGCCCATCCTCTTCGCCCTGATGCCCCTCGCCATCCATTTCAAGTGGATCCAATGATGGTGACCACCCGCATGGCCGGCGCTCGTTGCGAGCCACGTGTTGACGAGTTGCATGTTGAATGCTCCCGCCAACCCGGAACACGTAACACGCCAACACGTAACGCATTCGCACTCCGCATTCCATGAGCAAGCTCGACAGCAAGATCCCCCCCGGTCCCATCGAGAAGAAGTGGACCTACCACAAGGGACACGCGCGCATCGTGAACCCGGCCAACAAGCGCCGCATCGACGTGATCGTGGTGGGCACGGGCCTGGCCGGTGGCGCCGCTGCGGCATCGCTCGCCGAACAGGGCTACAGCGTGAAGGCGTTCTGCTTCCAGGACAGCGCCCGCCGCGCGCACAGCATCGCCGCACAAGGCGGTATCAACGCCGCCAAGAACTACATGAACGACGGTGACAGCACCTACCGTCTGTTCTACGACACGGTGAAGGGCGGTGATTATCGTGCACGCGAAGCCAACGTGTACCGCTTGGCGGAAGTGAGCGCCAACATCATCGACCAGTGCGTGGCTCAAGGCGTGCCCTTCGCCCGCGATTACGGCGGACTGCTCGACAACCGCTCCTTCGGGGGCGTGCAGGTGAGCCGCACGTTCTATGCCCGCGGGCAGACGGGGCAGCAGTTGTTGCTCGGTGCCTACAGCGCACTCATGCGGCAGGTGGGCAAGGGCTCGGTGCAGATGTTCGACCGCCACGAGATGTTGGATGTGGTGGTGGTGGACGGCAAGGCCCGCGGCATCATCGCCCGCAACCTGATCACCGGCGAGATCGAACGCCATGGTGCACACGCCGTGCTGCTGTGCACCGGCGGCTACGGCAACGTGTTCTTCCTGAGCACGAACGCCATGGGCAGCAACGTCACCGCGGCCTGGAAGGCCCACAAGCGCGGCGCCTTCTTCGGCAACCCGTGCTACACGCAGATCCACCCCACGTGCATCCCGGTGAGCGGCACGCACCAGAGCAAGCTCACGCTGATGAGCGAATCCCTTCGGAACGACGGCCGCATCTGGGTTCCCGCCAAGCTCGAGGACGCCAAGGCCATCCGCGAAGGCAAGAAGAAAGGCAGTGATATCCCCGAAGCGGATCGCGATTACTACCTGGAGCGCCGCTACCCCGCCTTCGGTAACCTGGTGCCGCGCGACGTGGCCAGCCGGGCGGCCAAGGAACGCTGCGATGCGGGCTTCGGCGTGAACCGCACGGGCGAGGCCGTATACCTCGACTTCAGCGCCGCCATCGAACGCTACGGCAAGCTGGAGGCGAACGTGAAGAAGCTCGAGAACCCGAGCAAGGAGAAGATCACGGAGCTCGGTCGCGCCGTGGTGAGCGAGAAGTACGGCAACCTCTTCGACATGTACGAGAACATCGTCGGCGAGAACCCGTACGACCACGCGATGAAGATCTACCCTGCCGTGCACTACACCATGGGCGGCCTATGGGTGGACTACAACCTGCAGACCACCGTGCCGGGCCTCTTCGCGCTGGGCGAGGCCAACTTCAGCGACCACGGCGCCAACCGCCTGGGTGCGTCGGCGCTGATGCAAGGTCTCGCCGACGGCTACTTCGTGATCCCCTACACCGTGGGCGATTACCTGGCCGATGACATCCGGACGGGACCCATCGACACGAAGCGCCCGGAGTTCGACGCCGCCGAGAAGGAGGTGAAGGACCGCATCGACCACTTCCTCAACAACAAGGGCACCAAGCCGGTGGACGATTTCCATCGTCGTTTGGGCAAGGTGATGTGGGACAAGTGCGGCATGGCCCGCAATGCGCAGGGCCTGCAGGAAGCGATCCAGGAGATCCGCGCGATCCGGGAGGAATTCTACCGCGATGTGCGTGTACCCGGCACGGGCAACGGGTTCAACCAGGAACTGGAGAAGGCCGGTCGGGTGGCCGACTTCCTGGAACTGGGCGAACTGATGTGCGTGGATGCGCTGAACCGCAACGAAAGCTGTGGCGGCCACTTCCGCGAGGAGTACCAGGAGATGGACGGTCCACAGAAGGGCGAAGCGAAACGCGATGACGACAACTACGCGTACGTCGCCGCGTGGGAATGGACGGGAGATGCCGGCAAGGCGAACCTGCACAAGGAGCCGCTCACGTTCGAAGAAGTGAAACTGACGCAACGCAGCTACAAGTGATGGGTAACATGAAGCTCACCCTGAAGGTCTGGCGCCAGAACGGCCCGAATGATAAAGGCAAGATCGTGGACTATCCGGTGAACGATGTGTCCGAGGACATGTCGTTCCTGGAGATGCTCGACGTGCTGAACGACGACCTGGTGCGCAAGGGCGATGACCCCATCGCGTTCGACCACGATTGCCGCGAAGGCATCTGCGGCATGTGCAGCCTCTTCATCAACGGTGAAGCGCACGGCCCTGGTCGTGGCATCACCACCTGCCAGTTGCACATGCGCAAGTTCAAGGACGGCGACACCATCTACGTGGAGCCTTGGCGCAGCGCGGCCTTCCCGGTGATCAAGGACCTCGCGACCAATCGCGGTGCCTTCGATCGTATCCAAGCGGCCGGCGGCTTCGTCAGCGTGAACACCAGCGGCAACTTGGTTGATGGCAACGCGGTCCCCATTCCGAAGGACGATGCCGACAAGGCCTTCGATGCCGCTACGTGCATCGGTTGCGGCGCGTGTGTGGCCACCTGCCCCAATGGTAGCGCCATGCTCTTCACCGCAGCCAAGGTGAGCCAGCTCGCTTTGTTGCCACAAGGTCGTCCGGAAGCGAAACGCCGCGCCTTGGCGATGGTGGAGCAGATGGACAAGGAGGGCTTCGGCAACTGCAGCAACACCGGCGCCTGCGAGATCGAATGTCCCAAAGGCATCAGCCTCGAGCACATCGCACGGCTGAACCGGGAATACCTGGTGGCGACGGTGACGAAGGAGTGAGTTGATCCATCGTAATAATTGAGGGGCTGCCGAAGGGCGGTCCTTCGTTCTTTCTGGTCACCCGACGAGCTGGTCGTACATCATCCTGCTTTCTTCATCAAAGCATACGAATACGACCTCCCGGACATGTTGCAGTTCTGCTCCTGTTCCACGCGTCGTGCGCACCGCGATCTCCGCGGCCTCCGCCTTGGGAAAGCGATAGATGCCTGTACTGATGCCGGGGAAGGCGATAGAGCTCAGTCCATGTTGATCAGCAAGAAGCAGGCTGTTCCGGTAACAATCCGCGAGCTTCTCCGACTCGTGTTTCGACCCACCGTTCCATACCGGCCCCACGGTATGTATCACATGTCGCGCCAGCAGTCGACCGGCACCTGTGATCACTGCTTCACCCACTTTGCAGCCGCCTTGACGGGCTACGATCGCTCGACAATCCTCCAGGATCTCCCGACCTCCAGCACGATGGATCGCACCGTCCACACCTCCGCCACCCAGAAGGCTAGTATTGGCCGCGTTCACGATCACGTCGATCTTGACCTTGGTGATATCACCCTGTATGACCCGGATATCCATGCACCGAAGATCGCCACACCCTCCTCCGCCGACATGCGGAAAAGATCCAAGCTCCCCCATATCGGCACCATCATCTTCCCGGTGATGGAGCAATCTGGCTGCCGAATGCGGTGCCATCAACACCAGCCAACGCCCATCATTCATCGGTGACCTTTTGAGCAAAGCACATTCGGACGTTTGAACAAAACGCTCCGCTTCAGCCCAAAATACGTTTGCCCCATCAAACACAATAGACCATGGGACAAGCGAATGAACGACCGACGATCCAGCGGCCATTGGGTTCCGGTTTCGGTGCACGATCAACGGCCAGCGAGGTGATCCAAGGTATCG
>DASWWQ010000290.1:0-8216 GCA_036405935.1 Flavobacteriales bacterium | reverse complement strand
GCTTGAAGACATGGCAGACAACAACGAAAAGAACCGCCCGGGCCAGCTGAACATCGAGATCACCGAAGAGGTGGCCGATGGTATCTACAGCAACCTGGCGATCATCACCCACAGCAACTCGGAATTCGTGCTCGACTTCGTGCGCGTGATGCCCGGTGTGCCCAAGGCCAAGGTGCGCGCCCGCGTGCTCCTGACCCCCCAGCACGCCAAACGCCTGATGCGTGCATTGGCCGACAACGTGCAGAAGTTCGAATCCGTGCACGGAGCCATCCGTGAAACGGAGATGCCCGAGATCCCGATGAACTTCGGAGGACCAACGGCACAGGCCTGAACGGACCACATCCCTGAACGAAAAAGCCCCGATCACCCGGGGCTTTTTCGTTCAGGGATGTGGTCCGGGCATTCATTCCCCCGCCTTCTGCGCGAAGATCGCGTAGCCGAAGTTCAGGCTCCAGACCCACGGCTTTCCGAGGCCATCGATGTAGCTGGTGTTGAACCATACGGGCCCGATGAAGCTCTGGTAGATCAGGGATCCCGACGCGATGAAGTAGCGGTCGCTGATCGGTTTTCCCTCGGTGGCCTGGTCGAAACCATCGCGCTTGATGGCCTTGTAGGGCTGGAACACATACCCCTCCAGGCGCAGGTCGAACTTGTTGCGCGCCACGGCGATGATGGCCCTTGCGCCTCCGGCCAGGTATTGCGGAGCGCGATAGTTCTCCAGGAAGTAGGTCCGGGTCTCGGGCGTGGGTTGGAACACCGGCGCGCGCAATACCGTGGCCTTGTAGTTCTGGAAGAAGGGCTGCGTGCTGTACACGCCTTCGGCCAGCAATCCGAAACGCACCGTGCCGCGCGGGATGAAGTACTTGTCCAGTGTCACCTTCGCCATCAGCCATTCGCGCCCCTCACGAAGCACCTGCCGTTCGGTGGCGCGTGAACCGGGCATGGTATGCTCCTCGCCGCCGACGTAGCGCAGTTGCAGGCGCAGCGATTCCCCGCTGTTGGGATGTTGTTTGCGGTTCAAGCTGTTGCGCTCCAAGGTGAGGCCGGTGGTGCCGTGGAAGAACTCCGTGACGTCTGCGGTGTCCGTGGCCGTGAAATCGTTCTCCTGGTAGTAATCATCCTTGATCTGCGCATACTTGGCATCGAGACGGAGGAGTCCTTTGTTTCCCATGGCAATGCCCAGGTTCAGGCCTCCCCAGATCTCGCGGTCCACGATATAGCTGGGCTTCACCTCATCGAAGAAGGTGGAGAACCCCCGGAAGAAGTCCCATCGGTTGAAGGTGAACAGCGGCTCGATATAGATGGGGATGCGCGAGCTGAGGTCCGTGCGCCACTTCAGTTGACCCGAGGTGTAGAACTTGCCGAAGTAGCCGATGCCCTCGATCCGGCTACTGGTGTTGCCGAAGAGGTTGTAGCGCAGGCCCACCATGCCGGTGTTCACCGGTCGCGAGCTGAACAGGCCACCGAAGCGGACCTCCAACGGTTTTTCCCGCTTCACGGTCACGTCCAGATCGAAGTTGCCGCGTTCCTCCACATACGTCGCCCGGGGGAACAAGCCGCTCACGCTCTGGTCGGCATAGAAGCGGAAGTAGTTCGGTTTGAGCTCCGCTGCGGTGAGGGTCTTCTGACGTTTGTTCAGGACCTTTTCCGCGAAGCGGCTCTGCGGTCCGGTAAGGCCTTCGAAACGGATGTCGCCGATCACCACGGGCGGGCAACGTTGTTTGAAGGCCTTGCGGCGTGCTTCCATCTCCGAGCGGGGCACCCGCCGCATCACGGCGGCCTTGATCGCCGGCATCTGCAGCATCGCAGCGGCGTACCCGTCGGCCACGGCCTGCTCGGAGCTGGCGAAATCGAACAAAGTGGTCTCCGTCTTCGGCTCGATCATGATGCCGGGATCGCAGGGCACCGAGTAGTTGGTGGGGGCCATCATCATGGCCTTCAGCTGGCTCATGAGGTCGTCCTCGCTGGGCGGTGCGTTGTTGAAGGCCACGTTGCTGCCGATGATGAAATCGGGCAGGAAGGTGTCGTACATCACGTCGCTCGGGAAGTTGTTGTAGAGCCCTCCGTCCATCATCAGGTGGCCATCGATGCGGATCGGCTTGAAGTAGAAGGGATAGCTCATGCTGGCCCGCACGGCCAAGGCCAGATCACCGGCGGCGAAGACCACCGGCCGTTGGGCCGTGATGTCCGAGGCGACGCAGCGGTAGGGCACAAGTAGGCTGTCCATGTTGTACCCCGCTGCGGCCGAGGCTCCGGCGAAGGCCTGCATCTGCTCGAAATCGATGAGCACCGGACTGCGCAGGTTGGTGGGCAACGAGGCCTGCAGGGTGGTATCCGGATTGAAGCGCACGCCCAGCAAGGTGGCATCCGGCGTGTCCTCCTTGAAGAAATACTGGTAGTCGGGCTCGATGGAGCCTTGGGCCATCAATTGGTACAGGTCGCTCCGGAAGAGCGAATCCATCTGCCAAGGCGTGATGCCGGCGGCATACATGGCCCCGATCAACGCCCCCATGCTGCTGCCGGTGATGTAGTCCACCGGAATGCCGTTCTCCTCCAGCGCTTTCAACACGCCGATGTGGGTGAGGCCCACCGCTCCACCGCCGCTGAGCACCACCCCCACGCGCTGTGCAGAGGCCTGCAAAAGGCTGAAGCACAAAAGGATGGAGAGCAGGTAGCGCATTCCGGTGGTGGGTGCAAAAGTAGCCGCTCCAACCAGCCGCTTCCGCCGCTCAAACGAGCCGGAGACCGCTGAAGTACATCGGCGACCGCAGCAGCCGCGATCCGTACCAGCTGAAAAGCTCGCCGTCCACCAGATGCACCGGGGTTCCGGGGCAGATCATATTGAGCTCATCGAAGTGCTCCGGCTTGAAGGGATAGGGCTCCGAGGAGAGCAGGATCAGGTCCGGGTCGGCCTCGGCCAGTTCCTGCGGCGTGACCTCCGGATAGCGGGCATCATCGGTGTCGAACACGTTCACCAGCCCGATCCGCTTCAGCATGTCGTTGATGAAGGTGCCTTGTCCGGCCGCCATGTAGGGCGAACGCCAGATCAGGTACGCCACGGTCCGGGGTTCTTCGGAGACCAAAGGCTTCAATTCCGCAAAACGATTCCGGATCTCCTGCAAAAGGATCGCGGCCTTTGCCGCTGTCCCTGTCAGTTCACCCACTCGGGCGATCATGTCCAAGGCACCATCCAGGTCCCGGATATCGCTCATCCACACCGGGAATTCCTTGGACAGTGCTTCGATGTCCTTGCGTTCGTTCTCCTCCTTGTTGCCGATGATCAGGTCGGGCTTCAAGGCGCGGACCTTTTCCAGGTCGATCTTCTTGGTACCGCCGATCCGGTGCTTGGTCTTGAACCAGGTCTCTGGATGGATGCAGAACTTGGTGATGCCCACCACGCGTTCGCCGAGACCGAGATCGTAGAGCAGTTCGGTCTGAGAGGGGACCAGGGAAATGATGCGTAGCGGTTGTTCCGGTACGGAGACCGTGCGGTGCATTTGATCGGTGCGACGAAGCATGGATTACCGCGTCAAGACTACCCAGCACAGGCCAACCCCAAGGAGGATCGATATCAACGCAGCAGCACCTAGCCATGTGTTGTCCCGGTAACGCCACTCGCGGAACACTGTGGTCCGCTTTCCTCGAACGACCTTCCTGATCAGACCACCGAGCATGTCCAAGAGGTTTCGGATCCCTTCCAAGGCATCGCCGAGGTCGCTCATCGGAATTCACTATTTCAACTTTCCGATGATGTCCTGTTTCGTCAGGATCCCGTAACCGTTCACCTGTTCCACCAGCACCGCCGGTGAACCGTTGCCCAGCCTCTTCGCG
Source organism: Flavobacteriales bacterium (assembly GCA_036405935.1). GTDB lineage: Bacteria > Bacteroidota > Bacteroidia > Flavobacteriales_F > PHOS-HE28 > PHOS-HE28. Next base: position 4,385 of record DASWWQ010000290.1, on the reverse strand, counting down.
ACCTCCTCCAGCGTTGCATCCAGCTTCAACACGGGTAGCGATGGTCCCATCACCACGCGCGATTTTTGAGTGCGCACCTCGGCATCCTCCAGGATCGCATCGAACAGACGGGCATCCGTGATGGTGCCGACGGGCTTGCCCTGCTCCATCACCGGCAACTGATCGATGTTGTGCTTGCGCATCTTGTCGATGGCCACCAGCACGGGTTCATCGGCCTCCACGCTCAGCAGTTGCAGGTCCTTGCCCTTGAGCAGGTCACCTGCGGTGGGTTTCTCTTCGACCAGGAAGCCGCGTTCGCGCATCCAGTCGTCGTTGAACATCTTGCCCACGTAGCGCGTGCCATGATCGTGGAAGATCACCACCACCGTTTCGCCCTTCTTGAAACGATCCTTCAGCTGCAGCAGACCCGCCATGGCCGCGCCGGCGCTGTTGCCCACGAAGATGCCTTCCTCCTTCACGATCTTCCGCGTGTAGATCGCGGCATCGCGGTCGGTCACCTTCTCGAAGTGGTCGATCAGGTCCATGTCCACGTTGGCCGGCACGAAATCCTCGCCGATGCCCTCGGTGATGTAGGGATAGATCTCGTTCTTGTCGAACTCCCCGGTCTCCTTCAACTTCTTGAAAACCGACCCGTATGTGTCGATGCCCCAGATCTTGATGTCGGGGTTCTTCTCCTTGAGGTATTTGCCCGTGCCGCAGATGGTGCCGCCGGTGCCCACGCCCACCACGAGGTGGTCCACCTTGCCATCGGTCTGTTCCCAGATCTCGGGACCCGTGCTCTCGTAATGCGCTTGGCTGTTGCTGAGGTTGTCGTACTGGTTCGGCTTCCACGCGTTGGGTGTTTCCTTCACCAGGCGCGAGCTTACCGAGTAGTAGGAGCGGGGATCCTCGGGTTCCACGTTGGTGGGGCACACGATCACTTCCGCACCGAAGGCGCGCAGGATGTCCACCTTTTCACGGCTCTGCTTGTCGGTGGTGGTGAAGATGCACTTGTAGCCCTTGATGATGGCCGCGATGGCCAGGCCCATGCCCGTGTTGCCGCTGGTGCCTTCGATGATCGTGCCACCGGGCTTCAGCGCTCCGCTCTTCTCGGCATCCTCCACCATCTTGATGGCCATCCGGTCCTTGATGCTGTTGCCGGGATTGAAGGTCTCCACCTTGGCCAGCACGGTGGCCGCGACGTCCTTGGTGATCTTGTTCAAGCGCACCATGGGTGTGTTACCGATGGTGGTGAGGATGTTCTCGTGGATCTTCATGCGTGGGTTCCGCCGCATCCGCTCGCGACGGTCCTGCGAAGGTATCGGTTCCCTAGGGCCTGCCGAGCAAGCCGGTTGCTCGTCAAGCACGCGACAGCCGGACAACCGCCATCCGACAACGGTCAATTACGGCTTGGCCTCAATCGAACTTGATCGCCTTGGCCGGCATGATGCGTGCCACCATCATGCTGGGCACGATCAAGGCCGCCACGCAGACCAGCAACACCCCGATGTTCAGGCCCGCGATGGGCAACAGCTCGAGGTCCACCGGTACCTGGTCCACGTAATAGCTCTCGATGGGCAGGCGAACCAGCCCGAGATGGCGCTGCACCAAGGCCAGGCCGATACCGACCAGATCGCCGATGAGGATGCCCGCGCCAAGGATATAGGCCGCATCGATGAGGAAGATGCGTCGGATCATGCCGTTGGAGGTTCCCAAGGCCTTCAACACCCCGATCATCGGCGTGCGTTCGATGATGATGATCAGCAGAGCGGAGGTCATGTTGATGATGGCCACCACCAGCATCAGCAGGATCACCACGATCACGTTGGTGTCCAACAGCTCCAGCCAAGCGAAGATCTCCGGGAAACGTTCCTTGGCCGTGATGGTGCGCAGGTTCTCGCCGAGGTAACGGTGGTAGATCAGCTCGTCCAGCCGCTCGAGGTCACGGGTGTCATCGAGGGATACCTCGAAGCCACCGCAGTAGTCCTTGTAGCTGCCGCCGCTGGTACGGGTGGAAACCTGGCCGTCGGCAATGGTGAGCCAGGCGGTGTCGGGCAGGGTGCGCATCACGTCGTTCACCACCAGCATCACCGTGGTATCCCGTTCCAGGGGAAGCCGATGCGGTCCTTTGCCTCTGAACGCTGGGTTGGACCATTCGTGATCGAAGGTGCGCGATCCACCGAAGGACAAGCCCTCGAAGGACACTTCACCATCCACGGTGTCCAACACGGCGATCTCCGCCTGCAGGCCCCATTGAGCAAAACGTTGGATATGCGCGATATCGATGAAGACCATCTCGTGATCGATCTTCTCCAGCCCGGTCTGGTAGATGCCCGCGATACGATAGCGCCGCGGGCGGATCTCCTCCTGACCCTTGACGAGGTAGATGGTCACCGTATCGCCGACCTGCTGTTCGAGCCGCCGCGCCATCCATTCGCTGATGAGCGCTGCATTGGTGACCGTGTCGCCGATCCGCAGTACACGGCCTGCAACGAGATGCTGTTGCAGGAAGCTCCAGTCATGGTCCTTGCCCACTCCCTTCACGGCCACCCCTTGGATCTCGTCCTTGGTCTCGATGATGCCGGGCATCACCGCGCTCACTTGGATATGCCTCACGCCGGGTACGGTGTCCAAGGAGGGGTAGAAGGACTGACGGATCGGGATGCGCGTGGAGACATCCTGGTCGGCGCGTAGGATCGGCACGATCTCGATGTGGGAGCCGGCGCCCGTTACTTTGGCACGGACTTCACGTTGGAAACCCGTACTGATCCCCACCGTGAGGATCATCACCGCCATGCCGATGACGATTCCCAGCACCGCGATCACCACGATCGGCCGAGAAAGCCGGTCCTGCCGTTCCTTGTCCACCAGGATGCGGCGTGCGATGAAGTGCGGAAAACCCATGAAGATCGCAGCGAAGATAGCCGTGGCCGTAGTGGTCATCGGTTGCTCCCCCGGGCCGGCCACACCCTTGTCGGATCCGCCTCCATCGAACGTTGGGACCACAATGCCACTGAAGGTCGGTGCCGAGCGCATGGAGCTGTATCTGCCGCTCTTGGCGGGGAAGAGGGTCGGCGTGATCACCAATGCCACCGGCCTGATCGGAAACACCCACCTGGTGGATTCCCTGATCGCGTTGAAGATGGATGTGGTGAAGGTCTTCGCACCGGAACATGGCTTCCGGGGTGATGCCGATGCCGGTGAGCTCGTTTCCGATGGCCGCGACCCGCGGACCGGTGTTCCGCTGGTATCGCTCTATGGCAAGAACAAGAAGCCTTCCGTGGCGCAGCTCCAGGACGTCGATGTGCTGCTCTTCGATATCCAGGATGTGGGTGTGCGCTTCTACACCTACACCAGCACGTTGCATTACGCCATGGAGGCTGCAGCGGAGCAGCACAGGAAGGTGATCGTGCTGGACCGCCCGAACCCGAACGGCTTCTATATCGATGGTCCCATCCTGGATACCGCACATCGATCCTTCGTCGGTATGCATCCGGTACCCTTGGTGCATGGCATGACCATCGGAGAGTACGCGCGAATGATCAACGGCGAGAAGTGGTTGAAGAAGGGTGTGCAATGCGAACTGGAAGTGGTGCCGTGCTCGGGTTATGATCATACCGTACGATATGCCCTGCCGGTGCGGCCTTCTCCCAATCTCCCCAACATGGAGGCGGTGTATCTCTATCCGTCCATCGGCCTTTTCGAAGGCACTCCGATAAGCGTAGGGCGTGGTACGGAGTGGCCTTTCCAATGCATCGGAACGCCGGGTGGCACGTTCGGCGACTTCACCTTCACACCGGTCTCCAGACCCGGTGCGAAGGACCCACCTCACAAGGACAGGCTTTGTAAGGGTCTCGATCTGCGTGCCTATGGCAAGGAGAAGGCACCCCAAGCCACACAGCTCAACTTGGATTGGTTGTTGACGGCGTATGGCAGCGCGGCCGATCGCCCGAAGTTCTTCTCCTCGTTCTTCGATGTGCTTGCAGGCGGACCAACGTTGCGCAAAGCGATCCAGGCCGGACAGGACGAATCCTCCATCCGTTCCGCATGGAAGCCGGGCCTGGAAGCATTCAGCGTGATGCGGACCAAGTACCTGCTCTACCCTTAACGTTCAGCGCGGGGCGATCAGCAAACGCTCGGTGTACGTGCTGCTGGTGGTATGTAGCTGCACGAGATAGATGCCTGCAGGGAGCGTGTGGCCCAGGTCCACGCGACGAGGTGCTCCATCCGGATCGAACGTGAGCTGATGGTCCAGATGCAGGCGCCCGGAGAGGTCGTGCAGGGTCAGTTGGGCCGGACCGATCGTGGGCGCTTCACCCGGTACCTGCACCTGCAGGAGGCCACCATCGTTCGGGTTGGGCCAGCACAGCGGCAGGTCATCCCCTGCGTTGGATCGGTTCCGTTGC
>DASWWQ010000289.1:0-6029 GCA_036405935.1 Flavobacteriales bacterium | reverse complement strand
ATCTGATCATCCGATCCACTCATCTTCTGAGCGGATCCTCGGCATGGCCATCTGCTATGAACGCTACAGCACCTGGAAAGGGCGCCGGCTCTATTTGGAGGACATCGTGGTGACGGAGGCTGCGCGTGGGCAGCGCATCGGGGAGCGGCTGTTCCGGGCGTGTGCGGCACATGCGGTGGAGCAGGGGCATAGCGGCATGCTGTGGCAGGTGCTGGACTGGAACACGGATGCGATGCGTTTCTACGACCGTTTCGGAGCGTCGTATTCGGACGAGTGGCGCAACGCCTCGTTGGAACGCGCGCGGTTGGAAGCGTTGGTGGCGGAGCCCTGGAAGCCTTGATCGGCGGGTACCTTCGCGGTATGGGAAGGTCCATATCTTTCGTCGTCCTCATGCTTCTGTTCCTCGGTGCGCGGGCCCAGGAGGGTGCTGCCGATCGTGACCGACTGCTGGCGCGCACCGGGAAGCTCCGCACGCAAATGCTCAAGGACAGCGTGCCGATGTCCATAGCACAGCTGGATACGTTGTGGGCGCAAGCCCGGGACGCGAAGCCGCCGATCGCCATCAAGTTGCTGGAGCGGTCGTTGACGATCGCGGATTCGCTGGACGATGTGGCTCGCGAGCGTGATGTCCTGTTCGCTCTTTCCGCGTTGTACCGGAAGAGCGGCAAGGCGAGTGAGGCGCTCAACGCCCTGAACGCCGCCCACTACCTGAAGGATTCCTTGGCTGCACTGGACCTGGAGCGTGCGTCGGCCAGCACGTTGGAGCGGATCGCGGAGGAGGAGCGGAAGGCCCGCGAACTCGCCGCACAACAGCGCGCGGTGCTCGACGCGGAACGCGAGGCTTTTCGCCAGGAGGGTGATCGCCTGCGGCTTTTCCTGTTGATCGCTGCGGGTGGGATCGTGGTGCTGTTGGCCCTGTTGGTGTGGGCTTTGGTGCGTATCGCGCGTTTGCAACGCAAGGCGAGGATCCCCAGGACACCCGCGGTCGTCACGCCCGAGGCTTCCGTACCGAAGCGCAACACCCTCCGCTCCGAGCCTGATGCAGGGACCCTTCCACCTGGCTTCGCGAAGGCGCAGGGTGACCAAGAGGGAACAGCCGCCGCCCCTGCTCCCGCGGTCGCCCCGGTTCCCGCTCCCGCAGCTCTGGACCCCGAGGCGCAGATGCTGCTCGCGCTCTTCCGGAAGCGCATGCCCGAACGGTTGCAGGCCCTGCGCGAGGCGCGTGCGCAAGGGGATCGCGACAAGGTGGTGCGCGTCATCGCCTCGATGCGGCCGCAGCTTGCGCAGCACGACGAGGAACGCTTCTCCGAACGATGTGCACGGTTGATCGCCGCAGGTGGTGAAGTGCTGTCACCGATCCACGGCCCGGATATCGATCGGTTGATCGCCGACGTGGAGGCCGCTCTGGACGCGGGTTCCGGAGGAAAATGACGATCGGGTTTGGATTTCCCGTGATCGCTCCCCATAAATTTGCGCCGCGTTCTTTCAACGATTGCACTTATCCAGAAAGGTGGAGGGATTAGGCCCTGTGAAACCTTGGCAACCAGCTCGCAAGAGCAATGGTGCCACATCCTGCCCCGCTAGCGATAGCGGGGAGAGATAAGACGAACATCGGACCCGAACGGTCCCTGTCGGCTTATCCGGCAGGGACCGTTCGCCCCCGGCACAAGGCCGGGGTTGCGGCGGTCCTTTCCCGGAAGCTTTTCTGGTGCGGTGCGTGAACAACACACCCAACGACAAAACCAGAAAAGCACATGCGACCCGAGACGAAAGCCCTGCACACCCTGCCGCACGATCCCCTCACCGGAGCCGTGTCGGTGCCCATCCACCAGACCAGCACCTTCGAACAGGAAGCCCCCGGGATCAACAGGGGCTTCGACTATTCACGCACCAACAACCCCACACGCCAGGCCTTCGAGCAATTGCTCGCCGAACTGGAAGGGGGCGCGCGCGGCATCGCCTTCAGCAGCGGATTGGCCGCCGTGGATGCAGTGCTCAAGCTGCTCTCCACCGGGGACGGGATCATCGCCGTGGACGATATCTATGGCGGCACCTACCGCGCCCTGCACACCATCTACAACCGCTTCGGCATCACCGTGACGCATGTCGATACCAGCGATCCGGGCAACGTGCTCGATGCCATCACGCCCAACACGAAGCTCATCTGGCTCGAAACGCCCACGAATCCCACGCTGAAGATCAGCGACATCAAGGCCATCGCCTCCATCGCCAAGGCCGCCAAGGTGCTGCTGCTCGTGGACAACACCTTCTGCTCGCCCGTGGCGCAGCAGCCCCTGAAGCTCGGCGCCGACATCGTGCTGCACAGCATCACCAAGTACATCGCCGGGCACAGCGACGTCATCGGTGGCGCGGTGGTGGTGAAGGACGAGGAACTCGGTCAGCGGTTGAAGTACATCCAGAACGCCACCGGCGCCGTGCTCGGTCCGCAGGACAGTTGGCTCTCGATCCGCGGCGCACAGACCCTGCACCTCCGCTATGAGCGCATCAGCCGCAGCGCACAGCGCATCGCGGAGTTCCTCAACGCGCATCCCGATGTCGCGGGTGTGAACTATCCCGGTCTGCGCTCGCATCCCGGTCACCTCGTGGCGAAGGCGCAGCTCAGCGCGGACCAACGCAACGCCACGACCGTCGGTGATCCCGGTGCCTTCGGTGGGGTGATCAGCTTCTGGTTCAAGGACGACCGTGAAACGAACGCCGTGGAACTGGTGAAGCACACCCAGCTGATCACCTTGGCGGAAAGCCTCGGTGGCGTGAAGAGCCTGGTCTGCGTGCCGTCGCGCATGACGCATGCTTCCGTGCCGCGGGAGGCCCGCCGCGCTGCGGGGATCCAGGACAGCCTCGTGCGTCTCAGCATCGGTCTGGAGCATCCCGACGACCTGATCGATGATCTGCAGCAGGCCTTCGCCGCCCTGCGTACCGAGCCCGTTGAACGAACCCTCTCCGCTTGAACCATGGACACGTCCTCATTGACCCTCGGTACGTTCGGGAACGGCTGCGTGGGCCAGGGTTTCCTGGAACTGCTCAACGCCAACGGCGGCACCTCCGCCCAAGTGAAGCACGTTTGCGTGAAGGATCGCACCCGCGTGCGTGACGTCGGCAATGCCCTGCTCACCTATGAAGCACTGGACATCCTCGGCGACGATCAGGTCCGGGCGATCGTGGAGCTGACGAACGATCCCGTGCTCGCGCTGCGCGTGATCGTGCAGGCGCTCAACACCGGCCGCCATGCCATCACCGCCAGCAAGCGGGTGGTGGCGGAGAACCTGGCCGAGCTGATCGCCCTGCAACGCGCAACGGGCCGATCGCTCCTGTACGAAGCTTCCTGCGCGGCGAGCATTCCCGTGCTGCATACGCTGGAGACGCACTTCAGCGGGGAGGAGGTGGTGGCCATCGAAGGCATCCTCAACGGGACCACCAACTACCTCCTCACCAAGTCCGGAGAAGAGGGTCTCGCCCCTGCCGAAGCGTTGAAGGCCGCACAGCTCGCGGGTTTTGCGGAGCGCGATCCCTCGTCGGACCTCAGCGGGGATGACTCGCGCTACAAGCTCACCATCCTGCTCGCACATGCGTTCGGCACGGTGGTGCGCCCGCGGGAGATCCTCCGCCATGGCATCGAAGGGCTGCAGCGGATCGATCTGGACCACGCCCGATCGAACGGCTGGACCGTGCGCCTGTTGGCGCTTGCCCGACGCACGGCTTCCGGCATCTCCGCGTATGTGCTTCCGGCATTCGTCCCGCCGGACGATCCCTTCGCCTTCGTGCGCAACGAATACAACGCCGTTCGGATCACCGGCCGCAATTCCGGTGTGCATGTGCTGCAGGGGAAAGGTGCGGGCAAGCTGCCCACGGGACTGGCCGTGCTCGGCGATGTGCAACGCCTGTTGCGTGAACAAGGCTACACCTACGGCAAGGTGCGTCCCGATGCGCCGGAACTGAGGAACGCCGGCAACACCATCGAGGTCTACGCGCGGATCCCGGCGACACACCAGGAAGTGCTCGCCCGATTCCATTCCGTGCGGCCGTTGGATGGTGATCGGGACCAGGTCCGGGTGACCGGAACCATCGATCTGGAGGAACTGGGCTGGTTGCTCGGCGAAGGACGCGATGGTTTCCAAGTGATCGCTCTTCCGCATCTTCGCGCCGCAAACGCAAACGGGGGGGAATGAAAGTGTTCAAGTTCGGGGGGGCCAGCGTCAAGGACGCGGCGGGTGTGCGCAACATGGCGGAGGTGCTCAAGCATTTCTCGCTGGACGACCTGGTGATCGTGGTCAGTGCCATGGGCAAGACCACCAATGCGCTCGAGGAAGTGGTCTGGGCCTACACCGATGGCCGCGAAACCGCCGCCTTGGTGGACCAGCTGGAACAACGGCACCGCGCCGTGTTGAAGGAAGTGGCGCCGGACGATGTGTCCTTGGCCACCGCCCTCGATGATCATTTCCATGCCTTGCGCGCGGCGCTCAAACAGCCCGTGACCCAGGATGTGGACCACTACTACGACCAGATCGTGGCCTTGGGCGAGGTGTGGAGCACCCTCATCGTCAGCGCCTACCTGAACGCCGCAGGCATCACCAATACGTGGATCGATGCCCGGACGGTGGTCCGCACGGACTCCCGCTACCGCGCCGCCAACGTGGATTGGGAAACGTCCGCGCAACAAGCGGCGGGACTGCTCCGGAAGGTGGACACGAAGCCGGTGCGGATCGTCACCCAAGGCTTCATCGGCCGCACCAAGCACGGCTCCACCACCACGTTGGGCCGGGAGGGTTCCGACTTCAGCGCGGCCATCTTCGCGTACCTGCTCGATGCCGAGAGCGTCACCATCTGGAAGGATGTGCCCGGCATGTTCAACGCCGACCCCAACCGCTTCGCCGACACCCGGCTGCTCGAACACATCAGCTACAAGGAGGCCATTGAGCTCAGCTATTTCGGTGCGAGCGTGATCCACCCACGCACCCTGCAACCGCTGCAGCGCAAGCACATCCCCCTCTACGTGCGCTCCTTCATCGACCTGAAGGCGCCCGGCAGCACCATCAGCGAGGCCACCGATCATGACACCTTGGTGCCCTCCTACATCGTGAAGCCGAAGCAGCTGCTCATCAGCATCACCCCGCACGACCTCAGCTTCATCGTGGAGGAGAACCTCAGCGGCATCTTCAAAAGGTTCGCCCAACGCAACGTGCGCATCGACCTGATGCAGAACAGCGCCGTGGCCTTCACCGTGGCCGTGGATGACACTCCGCGCAGCCGCCAGCTCGTGGAGGAACTGGCCGCGGAGTACGAGGTGCGGTTCAACGAGGGTTGCGATCTGCTCACGGTGCGGCACTACGACGAGGCCACCCTGCAGCGGCTCACGGCCGGGCGCGAGGTGATGGTGGAGCAGCGTTCGCGCACCACCGCGCGCTTCGTGTTGAAGTAGCCCTCTTCCGCCTAGGCGTTGTAGCTCGGTTCCAGCTTCCGGCGTGTGTTCGGGGAGGACCGCTGCTGATCACCCGCGTTGCTTCGTGCCGTACTGTTGGCGCTGGATGAGGCCTGAGCGCTGCTGGGCTGCTGTACCGCATCGTAGACCAGGGTCATCAACAGCACGGAGGCGATGAAGAAGAACACCCGGTATTGGAATGCCCCGGTGATGCTGCCCGCGAATACGCCGCCAACGAGGTAGGAGGCCGCGATGCAGCTCAACAGCAGGATCTTGTTGCGCACCTCCGGCTTGTTGCGCCATTCGCCACGCGTGGCCATGGAGAGATGGATCGCCAGGTCCGTGGTGAGACCGGTGAGGTGCGTGGTCTTCACCGCGAAGTTGGAGATGCTGGCCGTGAGACCGTTCTGCAGGCCCATGGAGAAGAGCAGCACCGCCACCAGGATCTCGGTCTCCATCAGTGTTTCCCGATAGTGGTAATGGCCGTAGTAGCCGACACCGCACAGGCAGATGATCTCGACCAGCATCGGGATCGCGCGGGCCCAGTGCCGCAAGGTGCGCTCCAGGTTGATGATGATGCTGTTGGACAGGA
>DASWWQ010000288.1:0-7073 GCA_036405935.1 Flavobacteriales bacterium | reverse complement strand
GAGTTCATCGGCGCGGGCAGGGCCGTGGGCACATCCCATTTCAGCCCTTTGCGCGGGGCACGGTAGAGGTCCAGTTTGCCCAGGCCTCCGGCCCTGGAACTGGAGAAGAACAGCGAACCATCCCCCCCGAACGCCGGGAAGACATCGTTGGCGTCGGTGTTCAAAGCGGTCAGGTTCGTGGGCTCGCTCCACTCGTCGCCGATGCGTTCACTGACATAGAGGTCCGCACCACCCGCACCCCCTTCCATATCACTGGCGAACACCAATCGCAGTCCATCGGGACTGAAGGCGGCATGCATCACGTGGTGCCGGTCGTTGTTGTACGCGAACGGTACCGGTGCGCTCCACGCGCCGTCGGTGAACGTGGAGAAGAACAGGCCCAGGTTCCCGGCCTTGCTCGGCTTGGAGGGATCACCTTGGTTGCGGGTGAAGCAGATCGTCCGGCCGTGGTCGGCGAAGGTGGCGGGACCGTCGTTGAGCTTCGAGTTCAGGGCGCCGCCGAACAGCGCCAGCTCCTGCGCGGTGCCGTTCCTCCAGTGGAAGGCGTACAGATCCCCGAGGGGATCGCCCGACCGGGCATCGCGGTAGTCCAGCAGTTCGCCGCGATCGCGCAGCGAGCACATCACCACGGTGCTGTCCAGCAGGGTGGGAGCGTAGTCCTTCGCCAAGGGCGAAAGCACCACGGGTCGCACCACGTAGTTCTCCTGCGCCAGACCGACGGATGCGCTGAGCAGGAAGAGGGGGAGGATCGTTCGTTGCATCAGAAGAAGCGGGGATCACGGGCGCGTACGCGGAAGCCGAATTCATACTGGACCATGAGCTCATGGGTGCCGTTGTGCAGGGGCGACAGCTTCGACATGCCCAGTTCATAGGCATAACCGATGCGCCATTGGTTGGTGGGCAGCACCTGCAGGAGGGCCACCAACGCATCCTGCGTGCGGTAGCTTGCACCCACCCAGAATCGGTTGCGCACGATCAGGTTCACGTTGAGGTCGGCCTGCACACTGGAGGCGGGATTGTACCGGATCAGGGCGCTGGGCTTCAGTTTAAGGTCGCGGTCCAGCTTGATCAGCATGCCGCCGGTAAGCATCGGTTGGTACTGCGAGAAGGAATGCGTCACGCTCCATCGCTCGTTCACCACGTTGTATTGGTGCGAGAGGAAGGACGGGATGGACAGGCCCACGAACCATTTCTTGGTGTAGTAATAGCCACCGGCGCTGAAGTTGGGCCGCAGCTGTCCCTTCGAATCCACGGCGAACTGCACGTCGGTGCGGTCCTGCAGGGCCAGTTCGGTCCAGCGCGCCTGCACCAGCGATGCGCCGCCGCCGAGCCCGAGCTGCAACTTGCCCTTGCGCATGGGCACGCGGTACGCCACGGCGGCCATCAGCCCGGTCTCGTTGCTGACGCCGATGCGATCGTTCGTCAACAAGGCACCCACGGTGAGCGGGCTGTCCTTCAAGGGGGTGTGGATGCTGAGCGTCTGCGTCACCGGTGCACCCTCGAAGCCGACCCATTGATGGCGGTAGTCCATGTTGGCGGTCAACGCGTCGGCCGAACCGGCATAGGCGGGGTTGAGCACGAGTCCGTTGAACAGGTACTGCGCGGTGAGCGGGGTATGTTGCGCACGCAGCACCATCGCGGCCGGTAGGGCCACGCCCAGGAGGGCTATGCGGAGCAGCGTGCTCATCGTTTGATCACCACGAAGCCGTTGTACTGGCGTTCCGGTGCGAGTTGAAGCGTGTAGTAGTACGTGCCATCGGGCAGTGCGTTACCACCTTGGCCGCGACCGTCCCATTCGTTGCGGTAGGGGGCTGAGCGGAACACGGGATTGCCCCATCGGTCGAACACGCGTAGGTCGCTGGCGGGGAACACCGCTGCACCGGTCACCTCGAAAAGGTCGTTCACGCCATCCCCGTTGGGAGAGTAGCCCTGCGGGATGAACACTTCGTTCACGTGGATGCGCACGGTGTCGCTCACGGTGCGGCATCCACCGAAGGAGGCGGACAGCATCAGCAGGTTGTCACCCACGGCCAGGTCCGTCACTTCCGTCACCGGGACGTGGGCATCGCTGAAGAGGCCGGAGCCCTGGAGCACGCTCCATTGGATGTCCGCCGTGGCCGTGGCATCGCCGTTCAGCGGCGTACTGAGGTAGATGTCGAAGTCCTGGTCGGGACCCGCGTTGGCCCACAGTTCATCCGACGGGTCGTGGTAGGTGAGGGTGATGGCATCAGAGGCCGAGCAGAGGCCGTTGGTCACCGTCCACGTGAAGGTGTAGGTGCCGGTCTGGGGCATGTAGGCCAAGGCTTCCGTGGTACCGATGGAGGTCGTCGTGCATCCGTTCGGCGCGGACCAGATTCCGCTTCCGGCGCTGGTGCTTCCGATCAGCGGATGGCCATCGGTGCAGGCTTCCGCATCCGGCCCGGCGCTCACCACGGGTTGGGCGAAAACCGTGATGGTGGTGGTGGCGATCGCCTGGCACGCACCACTGCCCACGGTGTAGCTCAGGGTCTGCTCACCGTTGAGACCGCTCGGCGAGAACGTGTTGCCCAGCACGCCCGGGCCGCTCCAGGTGCCGTTCGCGGGACTGCCGTTCAAGGGCACTGCCGTGTGCGTGGAACAGTAGGGCCCATAGGTGCCGGCATCGGCCGAGGGAAGGGTGGAGACCGTGATCACCGCTTCGTCCGATCCCGAGCAGCCGTGCTCATCCGTGAAGGTGTATGCCAGCGTTTGGGTGCCGTGGTCGGGATCGAAGTTGCTGCCGGTCACGCCGTTCCCGGTCCACACACCACCGGCGGGCAGGCCGAGCAGCTGGACATCCGGTGCGTCGATGCAGATCGCGGCATAGGTGCCGGCCTCCACCTGCGGCAGCTCATGCACCGTGATGCTGAAGGCATCCGTGCCGATGCATCCGTTGGCATCCGTGAAGGAATACAGGAGAAGCGCACTTCCCCAGGCCGGATCGAAGCTGTTTTCGGTAAGGGCCGGGTTGTTCCAGCTTCCGCCGATGGGGGTGGGCGAGAACACGAGCGCGTCGGCGTCCGAGCAGACCACGGCATCGCTGCCGGCCTCCACGGTGGGGAGGTCGTGCACGGTGATGTCCACCGCGTCGCTGGCCGTGCATCCATGCACATTGGTGAAGGTGTAGGTGAGCGTGGTGCTACCTGAGGAGGGGGCATAGCTGTTCGCCGTCACCGCGGGATCGCTCCATGTGCCGCCGGCCGGTGAAGGAGCAAGCACGATGGGGTCGGCATCCGCGCACACCGTGGGATCCGCCCCGGCGGAAACGATCGGCAGTTCATGCACGGTGATCATCACCTGGTCCATCGCGTGGCAGCCATTGGCGTCGGTCACCGTGTAGGTCAGGTTGTTCGGACCCTGTGCAACATCGTACTGCTGTCCGTTCACCGTGCCACCGCTCCAGATACCGGTGGTCGGTGTGGGTGCCAGGGTCAGCAGGCCGGCATCGGCGCAGACCACCTGATCGCTTCCGGCGTCCACCACCGGCAGCGCATGCACGGTGATGAAGGCCTGATCGCTCGCTCCGCAACCTTGGGCATCGCTGTAGCTGTAGATCAGCACCTGGCTACCGTAGGCCGGGTCGTAGATCGATCCGCTCAACCCTTCACCGCTGCCACCGCCCGTGGGACTGAAGCTCCAGGTTCCACCGGCCGGAAGGCCTTGAAGTTGCAGCGGTGAGGCATCCGCGCAGATCGCGGCGTACGTACCGGCCTCCACTGTGGGCAAGGCATGCACCTCGGCGTTGACGCTGGCGGAGGAGAGGCAGCCGAAGGCGTTCGTGAACGAATAGGTCAGGATGTGGTCTCCTGCTCCGGCGATCGGTGGACTGAACTGTGCGCCTTGGATTCCGGTGCCGATCCATGTGCCGCCGGACGGCGAGGCGATCAAGGGGAAGGGCGCACTGCTGGCGCAGGTCGGTTCAGGTGCCGTTACCTGGAGCACCGTCGGTTCGTGCACGGTGACGTTCGTCTGTGCCGTGCCGGTGCAACCGTTCGCGTTGGTGTAGGTATAGGTCAACGTCTGCGTTCCGGCGGAAGGAGTGAAGCTGTTCCCGGTGGCACCGGTGCCGCTCCAGGTCCCACCCGAAGGCGATCCGCTGAGAGGGATGGCCGGGCCATTGCTGCAGAGCGGTCCGTAGGTGCCGGTGGCCACCGAGGGCGCATTGTTCACCGTGATGGTGGTGGTGGCGCTGCGTGTGCAGCCGTTGGCGTTGGTGAAGGAGTAGGTCAGCGTCTGTGTTCCGGCGGAGGGGCTGAAGCTGTTGCCGGTGACGCCCGTGCCGCTCCACGTGCCGCCGGTGGGTGAACCACCGAGGGTGATGGCCGTACCATTGGTGCAGAGGGGACCGTAGCTCCCCGGTATCACCGTTGGCGCATTGTTCACCGTGATGGTGGTGGTGGCGCTGCGCGTGCAGCCGTTGGCGTTGGTGAAGGAATAGGTCAACGTCTGTGTGCCGGCGGCCGGGTTGAAACTGTTTCCCGTGACCCCCGTGCCGCTCCATGTTCCACCCGAAGGTGAACCGCTCAGGGGGATGGACATGGCGTTGCTGCAAAGCGGACCATAGCTGCCGGTGCTCACCGTTGGCGCATTGTTCACCGCGATGGTGGTGGTGGCGCTGCGCGTGCAGCCGTTGGCATTGGTGAAGGAGTAGGTCAGCGTCTGTGTCCCGGACGAAGGGTTGAAGCTGTTTCCGGTGACACCGGTGCCGCTCCATGTACCGCCGGTGGGCGATCCGCTGAGCGTGATGGCGCTGCCATTGCTGCAGAGCGGACCGTAGTTTCCCGGGATCACCGTGGGTGCATTGTTCACCGTGATGGTCGTGGTCACCGACTTGCTGCAACCGTTGGCATTGGTAACGGTATAGGTCAGCGTCTGTGTTCCGGACGAAGGGTTGAAGCTGTTTCCGGTGACACCCGTACCGCTCCATGTTCCACCGGCGGGCGAACCGTTGAGGGGGATCGGCGCTCCGTTGTTGCAGAGCGGTCCGTAGCTCCCCGTCGTTACGGTGGGCGTGGGATGCACGGTGATCGTCGTCTGTCCGCTCCCGGTACAGCCGTTCGCATCGGTGAAGGTGTGGGTGATGATGTGCGCGCCGGCACCCGCCACGGCCGGATTGAACGTGTAGGGTGCTCCACCGCTCACACCGATCCCGCTCCAAGCACCCCCGGTCGGCGTTCCGGTCAGGGTGATCGAGGATGCATTGCTGCACAGGGATGCATAGCTGCCGGCGTTCACTGTGGGCAAGGCCTGTACGGTGAAGGTCACCGTGTCCGTACCGATGCAACCTTGCGCGTTCGTAACGGCATACACCGCTTGATGCACACCGACACCGGCAGCGGAGGGTGTGAACAGATCACCGCTGAGTCCGGTGCCGCTCCAGGTTCCGCCCGCAGGCATGCCGTTGAGCGTCATGGCCGCATGGTCCGCACAGAGGCTCATATCGTTGCCGGCGTTGGCCGAGGGATCGGCCACGAACGAGATGGTGGCATTGGCCACCGCGGTGCATGCCCCATGGGTCACGGTCCAGGTCAGCGTGTAGCTTCCGGGCGTTGAGCAGATCACCCCGGTCTGCGGCGCGGAAGGGTTGAGGATGGTCACCGCTGCGGGACCGCTCCAGACACCCGGACCATTGCCGGAGGCATCCAGTGTGCCCGTACTTCCGCAGAAGGATGCGGGCACGTTCGTTGTCGCCACCGCCGGTCCGTCGATGTGCAGGTCGAACACGGCCGTCTGCGCACAGGTGCCGGGGAAGGTGTAGCGGACCTGATGATCGCCCGGTGTGCTCGCGCCCGGGTCAACCGTTCCACTGCCGTTGATGATCAGTCCGGGTGTGCCGCTGAACGTTCCACCTGCAGGTGAGGCCACTGTGGGCGTCAGTGTGCCCGAGGTGGCGCAGGCCGTGGCGGTGCCGTAGGCCAATACGGGTGCACCGGGCGCGAGCACTTCGATCGCTACCGTACAATGGCCGGCGTTGCCCGATGCGTCCTGGGCGGTGTAGTGCACACTGTGTTGGCCCGCGCCGTACCAGGTTCCGCTGCCACCACCGATGCTGTCGGTCAGGATCGCAGGGGAGCAGTTGTCGGAGATCGTGGGTGACGCGAAGTACACCTGCACTGCGCAGGCTCCGTTGGGGATATTCGCGCTCACGGAGGAGGGACAGGTCAATACCGGAGCGATCGTGTCCACGGTGAGGAGGGCGATGTCCACCACGGTATCGTTGGCGAAGGGATCGGTGGCCTGGAGCTGGACCAACGTTCCGGCAGGTACCGATGCGTTGGCGGCCGGGGTCTGCGTCACCGTCAACGGGCCGGAACAATCGCTCGAGGCGGGAAAGTGTCCGGTGAGGTCGGGGACCGTAACATGACAGTCGGGGTCCGTGTACAGGATCGGCAACGCCTGGGCTTCGATCAGCGGTGGTGCGTTGTCCACCACGGTCACTTGGAACGAGCAGGAATGGGTGTTCGTGCCCACGGTGGCGCTGTAGGTCACGGTGGTGCTACCGATGGGGAAGAGCGATCCCGAGGTCGGCCCGGCCGTATGGGAGGTGATGACCGACTGTCCGCAGACATCCGTGGCGGTCGGCGCCGTGTAGCTCACCGGCACGGCACAGGTCAACGGAGCATCGATAGGCACGGTGATGTCCGTGCAACCGCTGAAGGTGGCCGGTAGGTTGTTCGCCACGGTGATGAGGAAGGAACAATCGCTGGAATTGCCGGCGGCATCCGTGGCGCGCAGGACCACGGTATGCGTGCCCACGGCGAAGAAGCTGCCCGAGGCCTTCGCCGGATCGAGGCAGACGATCGTGATCGCCGCGCTCGCACTGCAGTTGTCCGATACCCCCGGCAACGGATAGGATACCACCGCGCCGCATTGCCCGGGGCTGGCGTTCACGGTTGTGTTCGCGGGGCAGGTGATCGTGGGGGCGATGAGGTCCTGGGGAACGAGGTCCATCGCTTGCGATACGGATGGGCAAACGCCGTTGCGCAGTTCCACCCGCACCCGCGTGGTCTGGGAAACGTTCGCGAGCGTATGGGATGCAGCATTGTTGGCCACCG
>DASWWQ010000287.1:0-3521 GCA_036405935.1 Flavobacteriales bacterium | reverse complement strand
GCGTTGTGGCTCATCAAACCACTGAACGCCCTGCTGCTCGGCGATGACCATGCCCGTAGCGTGGGCGTGCCGGTCGGGGCCACGCGTCGGTGGGCCATCCTCATCACCGGCCTCTTGGCGGGTACCGTCACCGCATTCTGCGGGCCCATCGCCTTTCTCGGACTGGCCACGCCGCATGTGGCGCGTGCGATCGTGCGCAGTTCGGACCATGGGATCCTGATGCCGGCGAGCATCCTCTTGGGTTCCGCTTTGGCCTTGGGTTGCGATCTGGTGGTGCGTTCCTCCACGGGCGGTGCGGCGATCCCGTTGAACGCCGTTACCAGTTTGCTGGGTGCCCCCGTGGTGCTCTGGGTGTTGTTGGGCAGTAGGCGTTGGACCGGAAGGGATCGCCCATGAAGCCCCTGCTGCATACCCAGGCCTTGGCCATCGGGCACGGTCGCAATACGCTGCTGAGCGATGCCCGTATCGAACTCGGCCAAGGAACGCTCACGGCCTTGTTGGGGGTGAACGGTATCGGCAAGAGCACCTTGCTCCGCACGTTGGCAGGCCTCCACGGCCCGAGGTCCGGACACGTGGTGGTGGACGAACCGCTGGACGGATTGACCGCCCGTGAAAGGGCGCGCCGCATCGCCATCGTCCTCACCGGAAGGCCCATCGTCGGTGCCTTGGACGTGCGCACGGTGGTGGCGATGGGCCGGCACCCATGGACCGGCCGGTGGGGTATGCTCCGAGCGGAGGACGAGCGGTTGGTGCAGCAAGCGATGGAACATACCGCGGCGTCCCATCTGCAGCACCGTTCCCTGTCCACCCTCAGCGATGGCGAATGCCAAAAGGTGCTCCTGGCGCGCGCGCTGGCGCAGGCCACCCCGGTGCTCCTCTTGGATGAACCCACGGCTTTCCTGGACCTGCCCAACCGGGTGGACATCGTGCGGACCCTGCGCCGCGTGGCCCATGCGGAAGGGAAGGCCGTGCTCTTCAGCACGCATGACCTGCAGCTGGCGATCGATCTCTGCGACCGATTGCTGTTGATGCGCAAGGATGCCCCGCTCTGGCAGGGGACACCGCAGGAAGCCATCGCGTCCGGTGTGTTGGAGCAGGCCTTTGCCGGTACGGGCATACGCTTCGATGCGCAGCAGGGCACGCACCGGTTCACGCCTTGAGTGCCCCTCCGGCGTTGTCAGCCCGGCCCTGAGCCGGTCGCGTGAATGCCGGGCCCATTCCTTCCGCGACTGCGGGTCAGGCCCGCAGTGACAGAAGAACAGGGCAAGTACCACCAGGAAAAAGGGCCGTCCCGCAGGACAGCCCTTTCATCCGATAGGTTGGAGGGATCACTTGCGCAACGCGTCGCGGATCTCCATCAGGAGCTTTTCCTCATTGCTCGGGGCGGGTGGTGCAGCCGGTGCGGCCTCCTCCTTCTTGCGGGTGGCATTGATCGCGCGCACCATGAGGAAGATGACGATGGCGATCACCAGGAAGTCGAGGATGTTGCCCAGGAAGCTGCCGAGCTTCACACCGGGACCGACTTCAATGGTCTTCCAATCACCGCCCGGTATCAGGGGGTTCACCAACGGCATCACGACATCCGCTACCAATGAGTTCACGATCTTCCCGAATGCACCGCCGATGATCACGCCCACGGCGAGGTCCATCACGTTGCCCTTCAGTGCGAACTCCTTGAATTCCTTCAGCATTCCCATGTGGTTTGGTTTTAAGTGGTGGCCATATAAGGTCTACTTCACCGCATCCACCGGAGTGAAGCGGTATCTGTCCGATCGTTCCTTGCCGTTCTCCATGCCCGATACCCGCACGGTCCAGCTGAGGTCCGTGGTATCCTGTACATAGGTGATGCACTGCGGGAAATCATGACCCGGGTTCTCGAACACCAGTGAATCCGGGCCGTGCGGCTGTGCGGTGAAGGGGACCCATTCCCCGTTGTTCTCCGAGCGGATACGCGCGGAATACACCACATGATCGGCGGAACGTTCCAATTTCAGGTCCTCCACGAACACCGTGTCCCGGCCCTTCAACGCGAAGCCCTTGCCTACGAGGACCTCATCGCTTTCGCGGCGCCAATTCTCGTGCGTCACATACTTGTCGCTCGTGGTGCGATCGATGTGGTCGCCCACCAGGTCGGCGTAAGGTCCCCAAGGGTCGACCCGCTCCTGCACCAAGGGCTCCGGCACCGTATCCACCGGCGGTGGTGCGGCCGGCCCGCCGCAGCCTGCCCAGGTGATGAGCAGGATCAGTGCGGGTAGGGGATGGACTTGCATCGGGCGGCTCCGGTATTGCATGGTACGATCCATGGTCCGCGCGCAGCGTGCGTTCCAGCGAACGATCAAGCCTGCGCGGAGCCTTCCTCCATGTTCCCTTCCTTCGCGGAAGCTTCGGGTCTGGGCGCTGTGCCGCGCATCTCCTGCACCAATTGGCGGTGCTGTTTCTTCAAGCGTTCCACATCCGCCTTGGCCTTCTCGATCTTCTTCTCCATGTCGCGCTTCATCTCCGCACCGCTCGCGCTCTTGAAGTTGAACATGCCCATGTTGCGTTCCATCATGCGCATCTCGTTCTCCACCTCCTCGATCTTGCGTTTGATGAAGCGGCTCTCCTTCTCCAGTTGGAAGTTGCCATCGGGGCTTGAGCGCAGGTCCTCCACCCGGTTCTGGAACTGCATGCGGCGGCGCTCGTCCTCGTTGAGGGTGAGCTGGCCGTAGTGCTTGTCCAGCGCGGTCCGGTAACGCGTGCTGAAGGCATCGTACAACTTGGGGCTCACACGGCCGCTGTTCAGCCAGCGTTGGCTGAAGCCCTTCAGCATCTCGATATCCGCCGAGCGGTCGCCGCTCAGTTGGAAGCCCTCGATCTCCTTGAGGAGTTCCTCCTTCTGCTGCGCGAAGACGGCCTGTTCGGCGTCCAGCTTATCGAAGGTGGCCTTGCGGTTCTGGAAGAAGCCGTCGCAGGCCTCACGGAAACGCGTCCACAAACGGTTCTCATCGCGCGGCCCGGCGCTTCCGGCCTCCTTCCATTGGGCCTGCAGGTGCTTCAGCTTGTCCGCGGTGTTGCGCCATTCGGTGCTGTCCTTCAACGCCACCGCTTGGGTGATCAAGGCCTCCTTCTTCTCGCGTACGCCCTTGAACTGGTCCTTCAGCTGGGTGAAGAAGTCGTTCTTCTTCTCGAAGAAGACGTTGCAGGCGTTGCGGAACTCCTTCCAAACGCGCTCATTGTCCTTCTTGGTGGCGAAGCCCACGCTCTTCCACGCGGTCTGCAGTTCCATCACCTGGTCGGTGAGGGTCTTCCAGTCCTTCGCGTTCGAGGCCTCGATGCTTGCGGTGAGGGCCTGCACCTTCTCCACCAAGGCCTGCTTCGCCAGCAGGTTCGCCTCGTGTTCCGCGCGGCGCGCCTTGTAGTATTCGTTGATGCGGTCGTAGACCACGCGGGTGGCGTTCCAGAACCCGTCGCGGATGGTCTCCCACTCCTCGCGGGCCACCGGTCCGATCTGCTGCCATTTCTCCTGGTACTCGCGCACCAGG
>DASWWQ010000286.1:0-2106 GCA_036405935.1 Flavobacteriales bacterium | reverse complement strand
TGTTCGGGCAATTGCCGCTCTGGCAGATGGTGTGGAGCTTGTGCTCGCTGACGATGTTGCGCACCTTCCGGTAGTTCTCCCCGGTGGGGAGCTTCACCCGTAACCAATCGGGACGCCGTTGAGGCGCTACGCTCTGCACTTCCGCGGTCTCGCTCATCGGATCTTCTTGCTGCCGAACTGCAGCGCGATGTAGAATTCAAGGAAGAACTGCTTGTTCTCCACGCCGTTCAACTCGGCCATGATCGGCACCTTCTCCGCGAAGACATCGATGGTGGCACCCGCCTCCAACGCCCGGATGCCGGTGTTGTCGCCGGCGTACTCGCAATTCAGGGCCAGTCGCGCGTGGGCACCCGGCCGCACCTCCATCTCGCCCAACCCCCGGAACCACGAGGCCCGTCCGTAGATGTTGTTGGCGAAGTGCACCTCCGGATCGTAACGCTCCACCGCGATGCTCGTGTAGGGTGGATCACGGGGTTCGCCGATCTGCAGATACACGGGCTTCAACAGACCCAAGGCGGGACCGAAGCCCCAGACGTAGTTCAGTTCCACGCCGCTCTTGCGGATCTTCTCGGTGATGCGGTGCTTGCGTCCGTAGATGGCCCGCACGATCATCATGCTGTTCTGCTTGCCGTAGAAGTAGCCGCGCGAATCCTCGTACCACGGATTGAAGCTCTTGATCTCCTTGGGATGCTTCATGCCCACGATCTCGACGCCCAGCAGATGCCGATCGCGCGCCGTGCGATAGCGTCCATGGAAGAACTGCACGCCCCAGCCGTCGCCATGCAGCACGGGTCCACCGTAGTTCTCACGCGAATAGAGCGTGCGCGTGGCATCATCATAGATGCTGGCCTGCTGCCCGAACGAATCCAGGGCGGCCAGCAGGGCAAGTGCGAACAGAGCGCGGATGGACATCATCGCCGAGCCTCAAAGCTACGCCGGTACACGTGTAACTTCGTGCGCCCGCCACAGGGCTTTCCGGATGGATACCGCACACCTGACCTACTTGGGCGATCTGCGCACCGAAGCCGTGCATGTCCGCAGCGGCAACACGATCATCACCGACGCCCCGGTGGACAACCAGGGCCAAGGTGCGGCCTTCTCGCCCAGCGACCTGATGAGCACAGCGCTGGCTTCCTGTATGATGACCATCATGGGCATCGCCGCACGGGACAAAGGAATACCCCTCAATGAACTGAAGGCCAGGGTGGTGAAGCACATGCAGCCCGCCCCGCGGCGGGTGGCGCGGATCGAAGTGCATCTGGAGATGGATGGTTCCACATTGGATGAACGGCAGCGCACCATCCTGGAACGCGCGGCGCATACCTGCCCCGTGGCGTTGAGCCTTCGGGAGGACCTGGTGCAGGAGGTGACCTTCACCTATCGATAGGCACAACGCAAGAAAACCCGGCCTTTCGGTCCGGGTTGCATCTCGCGTGAAGGGGTCCGCTTAAGCGGGTTTTTCCGTGGTGGTCTTCTGCACCTTGCCGTAGGCCGGGCAGGCGTGGGCACCCTTGCATGCGCTGAACAGCAAGGCTGCAACCATCAGAAGAGCGGATACCTTGAGCACCTTTTTCATCGTTTGGTACGGTGTTACCGTTGACGTCAAAATTAGCCCCTTCTACTGCGTTCCCATCCAAAATGTTTCAACACAACGATCGTCGAACTTCGTAGCGTATCCGATCCGCCCGCTCGTGTCACATTCCTCAATCTCTTCCTCCGTGGATCCCCGCACCGCCACCTTGCTCGGACCCGCCTGGACCGAACGTATGGGAGCGGAGTTTTCAGCACCTTATTTCCTGTCCCTGAAGGAGTTCCTCATCCAAGAGCGCGCCCGGGACACGGTCTATCCCAAAGGCGCCGACATCCTGAATGCCTTCCATCTGACCCCTTTCGAGGCCGTGCGGGTGGTGATCCTGGGGCAGGACCCCTACCACGGACCGGGGCAGGCCCACGGTCTATCCTTCTCCGTTCCGGACGGCGTTCCACCCCCACCCTCCTTGCTCAATATGTTCAAGGAGCTCGAGCGCTCCTTGGCCGTCCCCCCACCCAGTACGGGGAACCTCACGAAATGGGCCCGACAAGGGGTGCTGCTCCTGAACGCCACCC
>DASWWQ010000285.1:0-8071 GCA_036405935.1 Flavobacteriales bacterium | reverse complement strand
CGGTATGGTCCCAGCCCGAGTAGTACACGTTGAAGTCCACGGGAGGAATGGCGCTCAGTTCGAGGAAGAGCATGTCGGTGCCCGGGTTCTCCGCGAGGATCTCGGCGCCGCTGATGGTCTGGTCGGTGGGGCCCTGTTCCGTAGGGTCGCAGATGGGGCTGTCCCAGTTGAAACGGAAGACCCATGTGGCGGGGTCCTCGTCGGCGGGATGGCAGTGGTGCGCCGTGAGGAAGTAGGGCGTGCTGTCGTTGGCGCAGTTGTTCATGAGCGTACCGGTGCAGACTCCGGCACCCTCGATGATGTGCGCCACGGAGCGGATCTGATCGCGCCAGTCGTCGCCCTCGGGGCAGATCACGTTCACGTTGCAGGGACCGCTATCCCCGAGGTCGCGTTGGGCACCGCTGGCATCGCGGTAGCCATGGGTCACTTTGCCGATCGTCAGGTGGCCCTGTCCGGCCACGGCGGCCGGTTCCTGGTACTCCACCATGATGCGTTCGCCCTTCAAGGGAGCGACACCCAGCTGCGTGCGGCCGGGATTGCTCTCCGCGGTGAAGCCGCCCAGCACGTCGCCGTGCCAGTTGTAGGCGAACACGCGGGCACCCGCCGGCACCACGTATTCGGTGAAGGCGAAGTTGATGCTCACCGCACCGCGGCACTCCAGCACCACGCGCCAGTTGCGATCGCCGTTCGGCAGCGTGTGCCACACGCCCGAGGTGGACATGCTGATGTCCGTGAAGTGTTGGTAGCCGAAGCGCCAAGGACCCTTGATCCCGTTGGCGGCGTTGGCCGCATCCTCGGCCCGGAGGGTCTCCACGTCCACGGAGGGCAAGGTCATCACCGGTGCTTCGGGCAGCCCTATGCGCGAGCCCTTGGGTCCCAAAGGCGTGCCTCCGAAGGAGCGCTGGGCCAGCAGGGAGGGGGTGACAACGAAGGCGCCGAGGAGCAGCAGGGCGTGTAGTGATCGCTTCATGGGTGGACGGTCCGGTAGGCTGGAAAAGTACGAGGCACCGGGGGATCGGCCGCAACCATCGCGAACACCACGGTCCAAGTCCTGGATGGAAGGAGGAGGTCGTGGAGGCTTCGCCTAACGGCTCGCTCGACCACTTGTCATGCTGAACCTGTCGAAGCATCCGTCCGCGGCCTGGTGCAATGGTTCGCTGAGGGAGTTCCGGGTTTCGGGTTTCCAAGCTTCACCCTTCACCCTTCACCCTTCACCCTTCCTACTCCTCTACGGGCTACTTCACCTTGACCCGCTCATCGATCAGCTTGCGCATGGCGAAGAGCTCGTCGCGCAGTTGGGCGGCGGTGAGGAAGTCCAGCTCCTTGGCCGCCTTCTTCATCTGGTCCTCCAGGATCGAGGCGTTCTTCTCCAGCTGCTCCACGGTCATGTAGCCCACCACGGGATCGGCGGCGAGTGAACGGGTCTCCGGCTCCGCGTAGCTCCTGCTGCCGCCGGCCTGGTTGTCGGCCACGGTGGTCTGGCGCAGCACGTCGCTGCGGTCGCGCTTGATCTGTGTGGGGGTGATGCCGTGCTCGGCGTTGTAGGCGATCTGTTTCTCGCGGCGGCGGTCGGTCTCGTCGATCGTGCGCTGCATGCTGTCCGTGATCTTGTCCGCATAGAAGATCACCTTCCCGTTCACGTTCCGCGCGGCGCGGCCCGCCGTCTGCGTCAGGGAGCGGTTGCTGCGCAGGAAGCCTTCCTTGTCCGCATCCAGCACGGCCACCAGCGATACCTCCGGCAGGTCGAGGCCTTCGCGCAGCAGGTTCACGCCGATGAGCACGTCGAACAGGCCCAACCGCAATTGACGGAGGATCTCGATGCGCTCCAGCGTCTCCACATCGCTGTGGATGTACTTCGCCTTCACCCCGTTCCGGGCCATGAAGTCGTTGAGCTCCTCGGCCATACGTTTGGTCAGGGTGGTCACCAGCACGCGCTCCTCGATCTGTGCGCGTTTGCGGATCTCGTACAGCAGGTCGTCGATCTGGTCCTTGCTCGGCCGCACCTCGATGGGCGGATCCAACAGGCCGGTGGGGCGCACCAATTGCTCCACCACCACGCCTTCGCTGCGTTCCAGCTCGAAGTCGGCCGGCGTGGCGCTCACGAACACCGTCTGCCCGATCAGGCCATCGAACTCCTCGAACTTCAGCGGACGGTTGTCCATCGCGCTGGGCAGGCGGAAGCCGTACTCCACCAGGTTCTTCTTGCGGCTGCGATCGCCCCCGTACATCGCTCCGATCTGCCCGATGGTCACGTGGCTCTCGTCGATCACCATCAGGAAATCGTCCGGGAAGTAGTCCAGCAGACAGAAGGGCCGTTGACCTTCCTGCCGGTGGTCGAAGTAGCGGCTGTAGTTCTCGATGCCGCTGCAGTAGCCCAGTTCCCGCATCATCTCCAGGTCGTAGAGCGTGCGTTCCTCCAGGCGCTTCGCCTCGAGGTGCTTGCCGATCTCCTTGAAGAAGGCCACCTGCTTCTCCATGTCGGCCTTGATGTTGTCCATCGCGCTCTTCATCGTGTCGCGACTGGTCACGAAGATGTTGGCGGGATAGATCTGGATCTGTTCGACGGTCTCCAACGTCTTGCCGTTCTCGATGGCGAAGCGCTCGATCTTCTCGATCTCATCACCCCAGAAGTGGATGCGCACGCCCTCGTCGGCGTAGGCCAGGTACACCTCCACCACATCGCCGCGCACGCGGAAGTTGCCGCGCGCCGGATCATCATCGCGCCGGCTGTAGAGGCTCTCCACGAACTGGTGCAAAAGCTTGTTGCGCGGCACCTTCATGCCCTTGTGCACGGGCACGATGCTCTTGTGGAACTCCGCCGGGTTACCGATGCCGTAGATGCAGCTCACCGTGGCCACCACCACCACGTTGCGCCGCCCGCTCAGCAGCGCGCTAGTGGTGCTCAGCCGCAGCTTCTCGATCTCCTGGTTGATCGACATGTCCTTCTCGATGAAGGTGTTCGTCACCGGCAGGTAGGCCTCGGGCTGGTAGTAATCGTAGTAGCTCACGAAGTACTCCACCCGGTCGTTGGGGAAGAAGTGCTTGAACTCGCCGTAGAGCTGCGCCGCCAGCGTCTTGTTGTGGCTCAGCACCAGCGTGGGACGGTCCAGCTGCGCGATCATGTTGGCCACGGTGAAGGTCTTCCCGCTGCCGGTGACCCCCAGCAGGGTCTGGAAGGGTACGCCTTCCCGCGCGCCGGCCACCAGTTGGCGGATGGCCTCGGGTTGATCGCCGGTGGGCTTGAATTCAGAGGTCAGTTCGAAAGGCAAGGGGAGGGGGCCGTCCGCTCAGCGACCAGCGGTGCTGCGGACGGATCGCGAATTTACCGCACGATACGCGTATTGACCGCGGTTACCTACGGATCGCCGATCCCACTGCGCCTACACATCCAGCAACAGGACCAATACATCATCCACCTGTTGCAGGTACAGGCCTTCGCCTTCTTTCAGAACCGATAGCTCACGAAGCCCTTCAGGAAGAACGGGGTGCCGGGCGTGAAGTGCAGTTCGCTCACGGGTTCCGCCTCATTGCGCAGGCGGCTCTCGGTGTCGAACTGGGCCTGGTTCCATTCCACGTTCAGCAGGTTCTCCACGCTGGCACCGAACTCGATCTTGGCCAGACGATAGCTGGCCGTGGCATCCAACAGGAAGTAGCCTTTGGCCACCACGCTGTTGTCGGCATTCGCAGGGCGATCGGCGATGTGGCGGTAGCGCAGGCCCGCATTGAGGCCGCGTTCCTGCTTGTAGGCCAAGCCGCCGATGGTGGTGAAGAGCGGGGCCAGGGGTACGGCATCCTCACCCGAACGCAAGCTGCGCCGGGATGTAGTTGGCTATGATGGTGATGGTGTTCGGATCATCCGGACTGCGGAAGCAGTAGAGATCCGTATTGTCCGCCAACGGGTCATTGGCGATCAGGGGTGCTTCACGGTGGCTGCTCGCCCAGGCCCACGGCCCGGAAAAGACACCCATCGCCATGCACGTCCCGACCAACAGGGTACGGTTGTTCATAGGTCGATCTGGTTTTCGGGCCACGGGAAGTTCCATGGCCCAAGTCACCTACGCGTCTTTCAGGGAGGCCGGATCACCCTTCGTGGAATTTGGGAGGAGGTGGCGGAGCCCCGTCCCGGGATCAGCGTCCTACGTAAAGGCCGGACCCGTTGTGGAAGCCTTTGAGGAGCGCGCAACGATCATGAGGAAAGTGGGCCACAGCGCTCCTGCATCCTCCGTGGCGCACGACCTTCCGATCGGGCGGAGGACGGGGGAAGGAGCGCAGGAAGCAGCCGATCGGCGTCCCCTTTGGTAGTGACGGGCGAACCCGAACAACCTATTACGATGGCAAAGAACACTTCCAGCTCCGGCACCAGCCGAAGCACGTCCGGCCGAAGCGCTGGGCGCAGCACTTCCACCGGACGCACCAGCGGCACCCGCTCCACGAGCAGCCGCACGGAGGGCCGTGAACGCGACGAGGACGGCCAGTTCTCCAGCACACGCACCTCGTCCGCCCGCGCCGCACACGATGACCGTTCCGACGAACGGAGCCAAGGCCGCGACACCGAAGGCCGGTTCACGTCCGAACGCGATCAACGCGGCTACGATGACCGCAACAGCAACGGCAACTACGATCGTTCGTACGAGGATCGTGGCCAGTCCCGCCATTCCGGCAATTACGACCGCAACGACCAGGGCAGCTACAGCGACCAGGGCCGCGGCAGCTCCGACAACTGGGGCCGCAACGAACGCGGTGGCCAAGGCAACTGGGACCGCAACGATCAAGGCGCTTACCGCCAGGAAGGCGGCCGCCGGTTCGAGCAGGGCATGCAGTTCGGCCAAGGCGGCAACTGGGAACGCGGCGGTCAAGACCAAGGCTATTCCAGCAATGACCGGGGCTACGACCGTTCCAACGGTGGTCAGCGCAACTACGGCAACGACCAAGGCCGGTACGGCCAGGAGCGGGGCAACGGTGGCAACTGGAGCGGCAACGACCGCAATAGCAACTGGGGCGGTCAGGAAGGCCGCTACGGCAACGATCGCGGCTACGGCAACGACCAGTACAGCAGCAGCTACGGCCAGGACCGCGGACAAGGCGGTTACTCGCGCGGCGACCAAGGTTCCTACGGCAACGACCGCGGTGGCTACAGCAGCGGCGGTTACGGCACGCCCTACCGGCAGGACCAAGGCCGCTACGACAACGATCGCAACCAAGGCTACGGAAACCGCGGCCAGGACCAAGGCGGATACGGCAACGACCGCAACTCCGGCATGGGACAGCGCTATGACAGCGACCGGGGCAACGACCGTGGCCAATGGGGCCAGGACCGCAACAGCGGCCGCATGGACGATCGCAACGAACGCCAAGGCCGCTACAGCAGCAGCGAGGACCGCAACATCTCCTCGAGCTACGGCCGTCGCGACCAGGTCGAGGACACGGATGACCGTGACAACGACGAAGGCAACGACGAGCGCCTCATGGCCTGAAGTGCGCGGGCCGTTCGCTGGCGCAGCGGCCTGAACCCGGCAAGCCCATGAACGAACGCCTCCGTCCCGCAAGGGATGGAGGCGTTACTTTTTGGCGAGGACGGAGAAGCCCGAAGCGGAAGGGATCGTGGCCTATCCGTTCACGATCTCCCCGCCGTTGGGGTGCAGCACCTGGCCCGTGATGAAGGAGGCGTCGGCGCTGGCGAGGAACACATAGCACGGCGCGATCTCCGCCGGTTGTCCCACCCGCTCCATCGGTGAGTCCGAACCGAAATGCGCCACCTCCTTCGGCGGGAAGCTCGAGGCGATCAAGGGCGTCCACACGGGGCCCGGTGCCACAGCGTTCACGCGGATGCCTTGCCCGTTCAGCGACGCGGACAACGAACGCGTGAAGGAGACCAAGGCTCCTTTCGTGGCGGCATAATCGATCAGGTGGGCGCTGCCGCGATAGGCGGTCACCGATACGGTATTGATGATGCAGGCCCCGCGCTCCATCACCTTCAGGGCTTCCTGCGCCAGGTGGAAGCAGGCGAACACGTTCACCGCGAAGGTCCGCATCAGCTGGCGCTCGGTGATGTCGCCCAAGCTCTTCTGGGGTGTGTGCATGCCGGCATTGTTCACCAGGATGTCCAGCCGGCCGAAAGTGCGGTGGGCCTTGCGCACCGTGGCGATGCAATGTTTGCGGTCCGCGAGATCACCGGGCAGCAACAGGCACCGCCGGCCATGGGCCTCCACCTGCTCGGCGGTGGCCTGGGCATCGGCATGTTCGTTCAGGTAGGCGATCGCCACATCACAACCCTCCTGCGCATAGGCGATGGCCACCGCCCGCCCGATACCGCTGTCACCACCGGTGATCAGGGCCACCTTGCCGTTGAGCCGGAGCGGCGTGTGATCGCGGTAGGCCTCCGGCCGCGGCCGCATGGCGGCTTCCGATCCGGGTGCACGTTGCTGTTGGCGGGGGCGGAGCGCCCGCTTGGGTCCGGCTTTCTGCATGCGCCCAGCCGCGCAGATCTTGGGCCGGGGCATCCTCCCGAACCTCTTTCCGCCTTCGGGTGTTCATGCCGTGGTGAGCCGCCATCGCCTTGTACAACGAGGCCTGGCGTGAACTGGAGGGGTAGCGTGGTGGCTGCCCCTTCTTCATTATTCCCGGCCTAGGCCGATTGTCAGCTTGGATCACTGCGGCTTCGGCCTTGGGACTGCTGGACGAAAAGGGATCTGCCCCGTGTAAAGGACGGGGGTGTGGATCGGATCCATCCGATGGTTCGGCCCCGATGCTGCCACCTCGCGTCACTCTCTCTGTGTTGCATACCCCCTTCTATCTTGGCCGTCCATGGCACAAGAAGGGAACGAGAAGAAGTGGTTTCGCCTTGGGTCGAACCACACATCCGCCCGGGCCGCAACGAAAGACAAGGACCGTGACCGCTAAGCAAAAGCTCGAAGCCACCCTCTGGGACATCGCCAACACCCTGCGCGGCAAGATGAGCGCGGACGACTTCCGCGACTACATCCTCGGCTTCATCTTCTTCAAGTACCTCAGCGAGAAGATGGAACTCTACGCCGACGAGATCCTGCACCCGGACGGCATCACCTACGACGCCATGAAGCCCAGCACCAAGGACCGCACGGCCTACCTGAAGGCCGTGGGCGAACTGAGCGTGGAACACCTCGGCTACTTCCTGGAGCCCGAAGAACTCTTCAAGAACATTGTACCCAAAGGCGAAGAGGCCGAAGGTGCCGATGCGCCCTTCATCCTGGACAAGCTCACCGCCGTGCTCCGCCACATCAGCGACAGCACGCGCGGGCACGAGAGCGAGGACGATTTCGCCAACCTCTTCGAGGACCTCGACCTCACCAGCAGCAAGCTCGGCAAGGGCGAGAAGGACAAGAACAACCTGGTGGTGAAGGTGCTGCGCAAGCTGGCCACCGTGGACTTCGAGTTGAACGACCCCGCGCACGATGTGCTGGGCGATGCCTACGAATACCTCATTGCGCAGTTCGCCAGCGGCGCGGGCAAGAAGGCCGGCGAGTTCTACACCCCGCAAGAGGTGAGCACCGTGCTGGCGCGCATCGTTACCACGGGCAAGAAGCGGCTGAAGAGCGTGTACGACCCCACCTGCGGCAGCGGATCGTTGCTGTTACGGGTAAAGAGGGAAACGCCGAATGGTGTCGGGATGATCTACGGGCAGGAGATGAACCCCACCACCTTCAACCTGTGCCGCATGAACATGATCATGCACGATGTGCATTATCGCCAGTTCGATATCGAGAACGAGGACACTTTGGAGCGGCCGAAACACCTGGAGCACCGCTTCGAGGCCATCGTGGCCAACCCGCCCTTCAGCGCGCAATGGAACGCCGGGCCCACCAAAAGCACGGACGACCGTTTCAGCGCACCGGGCAAACTCGCCCCCAAGACCAAGGCCGATTTCGCCTTCCTGCTGCACATGCTGCACCATTTGGAGGATGGTGGAACGCTGGCCTGCGTGCTGCCCCACGGTGTGCTGTTCAGAGGTGCGGCCGAGGCGCACATCCGCGAATACCTGATCCGCGACCTCAACGTGCTCGATGCCGTGATCGGCCTGCCCGCCCAGATCTTC
>DASWWQ010000284.1:0-13645 GCA_036405935.1 Flavobacteriales bacterium | reverse complement strand
GTGCTGGGCACCACGGCCTCCGGCAGTCTGCTCTACGGCAACGGGGCCTACGACATCACCGATGAGCTGATGGTGGCGCTGAACAAGGACCATGAAGGAATCCAACCATGAAGTGCTTCACCCTCCTTGCCCTTCTTGGCGTGATCGGATGTGGGAGCTCCGAACGGTCCGTCGACATCGCATCGTTGGAGCGGTATTCCAACGATCCGGAGAACGGCCTGGTGCGCAAAAGGACGGTGAACGGCATCACAACCTCCATCCGGATCCTTCCTTCGGAGCTCTGCGCGCTGCGGGAGTTCCGCATGAACGGCGACAGTTGCGCTAATGGACTGGAGACCCTCCTGGCTCAGCACCGCGGCCAAGTGAGCATGACGCTCACCTTCTCTCCGGACGGTGTGCGCTCCAAAGGCGACATCATGTACAGCGGCGTCGCCGATCGCACGGCCTTCATCAATCGGGCCTTGGCCATGAACTTCGATTGGCAGGAGCGCGTGGAGCTCCGTTGCGGTGATGTCTCCTACCATCCCGTGCTCAGCACCTTGGAGAACACGTACGGATTGACCGAAGGGCGCAACATCGTCCTGGTCTTCGCTCCCGCTTCCCTCTCGGATACCGCATTGTTCGCTTCCCCCGAACTGGACCTCGTACTTCACGATGACCATTTCGGCACAGGTACACAGCATTTCAAGTTCGACCGCTCGGACATCGAGAAGGTCCCGCAACCGAAAGTCTGATCCGCCATGCGCTTCCATCCCACTTCCCGGTGCACCCGCATCATCGCAGCACTGCTGGGGCTCTTCCTACTGACGGACGTGCTGCATCCCACCGTCACCTGGGCGCTCACCTCCGGACCGGCGCAGCCGGAGTTCACCAGTTTCGAGCCCGTGGTCACCACCACCATGGTGAACGAGTTCACCGGCGACCTCACCTACAACCTTCCGGTATTGCAGATACCAGGACCGGACGGTGGAGGATATGCCCTTTCGCTCTCCTACCACAGCGGCGTCACACCGGAGGAAGAGGCCAGTTGGGTGGGAGCAGGCTGGACGTTGAACCCTGGATCCATCAGCCGCCAGATGAAGGGCATACCGGACGACTGGAACGGCAAACCGATCAAACACTTCAACAAGGCTCCTGCCAGCAAGACCGTCAGCATCGCGGGGAATTACATGGGACCCGAAATCACCAGCTATGATATACCCGTAGGAGCCAACACGTCCATCCGGTACAATAACTACACAGGGTTCGGATATTCCGCAGGTCTCGGCTTCAAGTTCTGCCAAGGGGTGGTGAGCTTGGGCTTCCAGGTCAGTGATGGACAAAGCAGTTTCTCGCTGACGGTCAATCCCGGCGAACTCCTATCCAAGAAGATCAGGCTGCAAAAGGAGGACGTGCAGAACTGCAAGGAAGAACAGGTAGTGGAAACCGACAACTCACCGGATTGTATCGCAGAGATGAACGCGAGCGTCGATCGAGCGAAGGAGCAGTTGTCCGAATCGCGTGCCCGGAACGCCTTCTCCTCGCTCAGCATGAGCAGCAACTATGGACTTCGGAACATCGTTTCCCCCGCGTTCCCCCAAGCCTTGAACGAGATGAACGGCTTGAGCCACCAGCTCAGTGTGGGCTTGAACATCACGTTCGCCCCCTTCGAAGGAGGTATGATCACGAACCTGAGCGGCCGATACGCCGAACAGATCAACACCCCCTTGGTGTCCCGTGATGCCTATGGCTATCTGCATTCCGAGAACGCGGACAACGCACGTAGCTCCATGGACTATCATGCGGACCATGCCAACACCTACAACAAAAGGGACAAGTTCCTTCCCCTGCCCGTGGCGGACGCCGATGGGTTCATGGCGACCGGTGAAGGAGTGATGGGCAGCATGCGGTTCTACTCCGCCAGACCCGCCATGTACCGCCCGGCCGCTACCGAAAGCCGGACGCAGATGGTACAGATCGGTGTGGAACTGAACGCAACGATGAACAACGGGGCCGGAGCGGACGTGGGTATCGGCGACCAACGCATCGTGTCCGGCGCGTGGCCGGGTGGACCGACCACGATGAGCGACCCCTTGGATGAACCCTTCACCCTGCGCATGGTGAACGACAAAGGGGGCATGTTCGCCTACACCAGCGGTGATGCCCCCACAAACGCCTCCATCAACACGAGCGGGGCCACCGGTTATCGCTCCGGCAGCTACGATCAGGGCTATATATCCAGTTCGCTCGCGAATGATGGTGCACGAAGTGGGCGCTCGAGCCATGTCGGCTACAGCCTCAATGGCGGGATGACGAAGTGGCCGTATGAACGCACTGTACTGTCCAGCGCCACCGCCGATGAAGGTATCGTGCACAACGGACCCACGCGGGCCTCATTGGACCAGGAGCAGATCGGTGAGATTTCCGTGCTCAACGAAACGGGACAACGCTACAACTACGCATTGCCCGTCTATTCCCGCAACGAACGTTCCTTGAGCTATCACTTCAACGCCACGGACCACCGCTCGCATTGGACCGCAGGGCCCGACAATCCCGAGTCCTCCAGCTTCAAGACCGGTACGGAGACGAACGCTTCCTATGCCACAGCCTTCCTCCTGACCAGCATCCTGACCCCGGATTTCGTGGACCGGGAGCTTGATGGCCCCACACCCGACGACCTGGGCGGCTATACCCGTTTCACCTACAGCCAGCACAAGCATTCCGGGGATCCCTATTTCGATTGGCGCATGCCGTACGAAGGCTTCTCCTACTCCAATGATGAACTATCTGACTGCACGGACAACCGCATCAGTTTCACGGGAGGCGAGAAACAGGTCTACTACTTGGACAAGATCATCACCAAGACCCATGAGGCCCGGTTCATCCTTGGCGATCGCCTCGACGGTCTCGGTGGTGCCGGTCAGACGCTGAAGCGGTTGAACCGTATCGAGCTCTGGGCCATCGGCGGCACGGCCGACCAACTCGTGAGCACGGTCCATTTCGACTACGACTACGATGTGTGGCGCGATACGCCCAACAGCACCCATGCGCAAGGCCGGAAGCTGACCCTGCGCAAGGTCTGGTTCGAACACAATGGCATCGTTCCCGCCCGCATATCGCCTTACCAGTTCGAATACGAGTACCCTACGGAAGCCTATCCCGAACCCTATGTCGATCTGAACATGGGAACACTGGACGAGGATCCGCCCTTCTCCCCTTTCTGCACCGACCCCTGGGGGAATTATCGCAGTGACGGTGTACGATACGAGCAATACATGCCTTGGCTGGACCAGAGGATCAAGGATCCGTTGCATGATCCACAGTTCGATCCGGCCGCCCACCAATTGAAACGGATCATCCTCCCTTCCGGAGGGGAGATTCACATCCAATATGAACAGGACGACTATGCCCATGTCCAGAACGAGAAGGCCCATGTGATGGCCGCGATCACCGGCACCACCGGCAACGACGTGTTCCGGATGGACCTCGAGGACGTGCTTTCGGCGGAGGATATCGCCAACGGCCATACCGCCGAGACCATCGGC
This sequence comes from Flavobacteriales bacterium, assembly GCA_036405935.1. GTDB lineage: Bacteria > Bacteroidota > Bacteroidia > Flavobacteriales_F > PHOS-HE28 > PHOS-HE28. The sequence goes on along the minus strand of DASWWQ010000284.1, from coordinate 10,121 downwards.
CAGGCGATCCGCGATTTCTACCAGGTCGCCGGGCGCAAGATCTTCTTCAAAACGCTGTACGCCTTGACCGCGGGTGCAACCGACCCCCTTGAAACAACGAACCTGCGTTGGGAGTACATCTCCGGCTATGCCTCGGTGGAGGATGTCGAGGTGGACGATGGCACCATAGAGATCACCTTGGAGCATACCGGCGACCACTCCTTGCCTGTGCAGGTCTGCAACGACCTGTACAACTCGGAAAAGCGGGGCAAGGACCTTTCCCAGAGCTGTGCCGCAGGTGTCTTCAGCGACCATGCGGTCAGCAGCACCGGCAGCAGTGATCCTGCACAGATCATCCGGAGCTTCGTCAGTTTCGTCGGCAGCGCCATGGCGATGCCGTGTCACTCCATCCAAACGGGGATGTCCTACTTCCGCATCCCCATCGGATGCCGCAAGTTGGGTGGCGGTGTCCGGGTGAAGCGTCTATTGATGCTCGATCAACAAGGCGTTTCCGAAGGGTATCCGGCCCTGTTCGGAAGTGAGTACATCTATCGCACCCGCGACCGCTCAGGGCGGATCATCTCGAGCGGTGTGGCCACGAACGAACCCGGTGGACTACGCGAAGAGAACGTGCTGGTCCGGCCCTTGGACCGTTTGCACCAGAGCTGGGGAAGCAAGGCCGTCGCTGGCCGTGACCGCGTGCAGTCGGAAGGTCCCCTCGCCGAGAGCCTCTATCCGGGGGCTTCCGTGGGCTACTCCCAGGTGATCATCCGCAACATCCACCAAGGCATCACAGCACCTGCGTTCTCCGTGAAGGAGTTCTTGACCGCAAAGGACCACCCCGTGCGTGTGGAATCCACCTCGATCGATCGGCCGGCGCAGGACCATCTACCGATCACGACCGGAATCGTCGACATCGTTCGCACGAATGCATGGGCCAGCCAAGGCTATACGGTCTTCCTCAATGACATGCACGGAAAACCACGCGCGGAGTCCAGCTACCAAGGCACACCGGAGGACTATCTCAGCCAAGCACCCTGTCTCTTGCAGGCCTCCACACGCACGGACTATTTCCCACTGGGACAGAACCTGCCGATCATGAAGAGCGCCAAGGGGGATATCGATCCCATCGGGCTTCCCTTGGGCCGTGAGCAGGATGTAGCCATCGAGACCCGATTCATGCACGACCGCATGAATGATGGCAATGTCGAAATGGACCTTGGGGTGGGCTTCTTCGGTATTCCCTTCCCCACCTTCTCGCTATTGCCCACGATAAGCCATGTGAGCACTTCCATGAGCTCGCACTCCATCACGAAGGTGGTCGGCTATCCCGCTGTGGTGCAACGCACGCGGGTTTACAAGGACGGTATCCATCACGTTTCGGAGAACATCGCCTTCGACCGCAATACCGGTGACCCGCTCATCGTGCGCACCCATGATGGTTTCTACGAAGGGAACGTGAGCTCCGCTCCCGATCTGGGCGATGACGATGATGGCACGTACACCAGCGTATCGATCCCGGCCGCCATGATCCATCGCGATATGGGACAGGCAGCCCCCGGAGAGCGGAGGATTACCGTGCTGGTCGACCCCGACGACAACCTTGTACAAGCGGCTTGTGCAACGGTCCTGTCCGCAACAGGCCCCAAGGTCGTTCTAGAGATGGGGCTCAGTTCCGCAGCGACATACGCCTCGCCGGTCTCGGTCTCCCTCTGCGACCTGTTGGGTGCGATGTGTACCGGCGATCTCTTCGAGCTCAAGGGGGATGACGGTCATCTCTACTTCTACCGCTTGGAGGAACGGGATGGCACCGACCTGCATTTGATCGCGGAAAGTTACACACCCTATCCGCTGGGCCTCACCACCTCACTGGTGCAGCTGACCACGGTCCGCAGCGGTTGCGACAATAAGCTGAAGGAACTCGCCGGGAGCTACACCTATTACGGACAACGGTCGGTGACCGCCACAGATGCCACCGGGAGCGATGCCCGACGACTGTTCGTGCAGATGTTGAACAATGCCGTGGCCGGAGGGGACACCGAACTGAACCCTTCAGAGATCAATGCCAATGGAACGATCCTCTTCCTAGGGCCCGATGGAAATTGTGGGGAGGCCCTTGGCATCCGGGTACAGAAGGATGGCAAGAACGTCAGCTTGGACGTCGACGGACTTTGCAACACGACGATAGACCTCGGTATGGGGGCCACGGGCCCGGGTATGCCGTTCGGCTTCGACCCGGACAATGGAAACATCGTTTTCTATCGATTGGGCGCTGAATGTTCACCGATCACAGTGCCCTGCCCCCAGTTCTGTACGCCTGCATATCCGACCACCCGGATCGCCAACGTGGTGCAAAGTGCCGCTACGCTCCATAGCGACCAGTGGGACTATCCCATTGGGGAGTATGGTCCTTGGTCGACCATGACCGACCTCAACGATTTCGAGCTCGGTAAAAGGGGCCAGTGGCGTGCCCTGAGCAACTACGCCTATCTGGATCGGTTGCACACGGGTACAACGAACCGGGACCAAGGCCTGTACACCCTGTACCTGCTCAACTGGTACGACCCCATTGCAAATCGGTCGAAGCCCTGGGTGATGACCGATAGCATCACAGCCTATTCCCCGGATGGCCATGCCTTGGAGGAAGTGGATGCCTTGGGTAGACCCGGCTGTGCCAAGTACGGTTACGACCGCATGCTCCCTTATCTGGTGGCACAGAACTGCTGGACGGGGTCAGTGCTCTTCGAGAGCTTCGAGCGCAACTACACCTCACCCGCCCATTTCGAGGACCAGCTTCCCTTCTCCAGCACGTGGGCCAGCACAGGTTCACTGGACGCCACTGCAGCCCATAGCGGAAAGGTCAGCTACAAGACCTCCAATGCCTCAGGACTGCTTTTCTCCGGCAAGACGTTGACCACCCGTTGGCCTACCATCAACCCCGAACGCCAGCGAACCGCGGGATATGTGGTGAAAGCATGGATCCGTTCCCGCACTTCCAGTGGTATCTCGCGCACTGCGGAAAATGTCACGCTCAATGCGGTATCCTCCGGTTCGGCTCCCATGCATATCGTTGCTCGTACGGGTGAGTGGGTGCTGTACAGCGCGGAAATGCCCGTGTCCCCCGCGGTGAATTCGGTGACCTACACCATCACCTGCACCAACTCCGATGGAAGCACGACATGGATCGATGATGTGCGCATCCAGCCGGTGGAGGCCAGGATGACCACCTATGTCTACGACCCGGCCAACTTCCGGCTACTGGCCACCTTCGATGATCAGCACTTCGGATTGTTCTACCAGTACAATGCCGAAGGAAGGTTGGTGCGCAAAATGATAGAGACCGAGCGGGGCATGCGCACCATGCAGGAAACGCAGTACAATTCACCCGGTCAACCCAACGTGCCATGAGCCTTGTCGCCTTCTTCGCATCCGTGACCCTCTTCCTCGTGCTGAGACCTTCGGCCCTACGGGCCCAGGACGAACCCTGCATGAAGGAAGTAAGAGCGGTGCTCGAGCAGGTGGGCCACACCTTGGAAGAGCAGGATGCGCTCTGGGGCGAATTGCAGATCACAACGGTCTCCGCGGACCGAACGCGACCGTCCGTGGAAAAGCTCCAACAAGGAAGTGGGAACGACCGTCTGGTCACCGAGAACGACCACTTCACTCTCTTCCAGGACCAAGAGCATCGCGTGCTGGTGATGCACTTGGACAAGGAAGTCTTCATCTACGACCAGCCGAAGGGGATTCCGCCGCCCTCCTTCGAACGCTGGGCCAATGGCAACGAACGTGTCTTCCAGGTGGCTCAGCTCTCGGTCTGCCGCAAGGTGCATGGATCCGGAGCTGATCGGATTGAGGCCACGCTCCAATTGCCCACCGATGATGTCAGTGGCATGCAGGAGGTGACCTATGCGGTGGACCCAGCCCTTCAACGTCTGATCTCCTTGCATATCCGCTATCGGAAAGGGCAGCCGCACCGCTCCCGCACCATCCTGTACCGCTCTTTGGTGCCCGGCAGACTGGATTCTCGACTGGAACGCTCCGCGCTGGCCAACGTGCTCACCAGCGGCAAGCCGCGTGCGGAATTCGCCCAACATACCATCAACGATCTGCGCGACAAGGCCCCGCGCAAACAACCCTCCTCCCATGTGGACTGATCGTTCCTCGCTCCTCCAGCGCATCTTCCTGGCGATCGCCTGCTCGGTGATGTCGCCGATCCTTCATGCACAGATCCTATCTGAACGCATCGTTGGGGCAGCATTCACCTGTGATGATGAAGCCTTCACGGGCGATTTCACCATCGTATCGTTCGACGAACCCTTCCATGCACCCACGATAGAAGAATGTGAACTGGACAACCGACATCAGGTGAGTACCTTGCTCAAGGTGGAGCTGAGCACCGGTGAGCATCATGATCTCGGCCAATACGAGTTCCAAGCCGCCCTGCACCTCCGGATCAGGGCGTTCGGGGATGGTGATGACCTGATCATGGACGAGGTCCACACCCTGCACGTCGATCAACAACATCCACAGGAAGTCCTTGAGAGGGATATCACCATCTGGTATCCGGACATCCATCGGGTGGAGATCCGGCGCGCCAGCAACAGCGCACTCGATATCGGTGCCCTGCCAGCGGAACGGATCCACTTCGGTGCATGGCTGACAACCAAGCAGAACATCCGGCCCACCCTTACGGCGGGTGACCCGTCCGCCGTATTACCCGTATCTCCCACATCCAACCAAGTGCTTTTCCAATGGGCCAACGAGGTGGGGGGATGCGACGTGATTTACCCTAGATACCAAATGCAGGTCCTGCGTCTCCATGATCACGATAGTAACGGCGAGGAGGATGAGCTCGAGGAGGGCGTGTTGGATTGGAGCGAGGCCAGCACGATCGATATCGATGCTCCGGTGACCCAGTTGGCACTCACCTTGGCTGAAGGCACCGGGTTCTACATCTGGCGGGTTCGCCCTTTGACCCAATGGTATGCGGAAGGTTTCACCGATCCGCGGAACTGGTGCGCTTGGTCCACCACACCGAGCCTCTCACCCGGCTTCAGCCTATCGGCCTCCGGCACCTCCCATTCCGGCGATGATATCGTGGTTCGGGGTACCTCCGCGGGGTCCGATGCAGTGTTCTTCTACCAACAGTTCGATGATGATCGCAACTGGGCCTACTCACGAACCTTCTCCGAAGGCACCGCGAATTCGGACATCGGTGTTCGATTGAGCGAACGAATCACGTATGCCACCACCTTGCTCCAGCCTCAGCAGGAGCAGACCCACCTCGTTGGTTCCAATTCCACCATCGTGGGACAGAGCGTTCTGGACCATACCGGAAGACCCGCATTGAGCACCATGGCCGTCCCCATCACGGACAAGGTCTCCCTCGGTTTCGTCCATCACCTTTTGGATCCCATCGACGAACTGACGCCTGCAGCCAACAACTATTCCGCGTTGCATTTCGACAGCGATGCCAATTACGACTCCAACACTGCGGCCGATCAGGACCATGGAACGATGTACTTCAACTATTTCTCCACGGAGAACTCCAATGAGCCCGAGGTGGCCTCAGCGGAAGGATACCCGTTCAGCCGAACGCTGTTCCATCCCGATGGCCGGGTGAAACAGGCCAGTGCACCTTCCAGTTCATTCTCATTCGTCACCTCCACCACGGCACCCAAGACCCCAGTGACCTATTACTCGGGCGTGGCGCACGCCGAGCTCGCCCGGATCTTCGGTAACGAGGCATACCAAGGTGGTGCGGTACATCAGGTGCTGACCATCGATGCCAACGGAGAGGCCAGTACCACTTATCAGGACAAGGAAGGGAAGGTGCTCGCCACCAGCCTGATCAAGACCAGTACCCATCCGCTGGACAGCGAGGAACGGCCGCTGGTGGGTCTTCCTTCGGAAGAGAACGACGCCTATTCCATTCCCGTCGAAATGCCCCCTGCATCGCCCATCGACCAACACCTTTCCCAATCCATCTCCTACATCACCGTGGACCCGCCCGGCCAGGGGATTGAGATCCACTACAGCATTTCCTCCGACCTTTTGAACGATCCTTCCTGCGATGTGGACTTCTGCAGGACCTGCGACTACACCGTGGAGCTGTTCCTGATCGATCCGGAACATCCAGACGACAACTTCATCCCCGATGATCCGGTCCCGTTCGGCACTGGTACCTGGCAGAGCTTCCAGCCTATTGACCACGAGGCCCTGATCTGCTCCACCGCCGTGGCGGTCCAAGGGAACCTCACCATCGGATCATTACCCCCAGGCATCTACCAGCTGATCAAGCGTGTCCGGACCAATAACCTCGCGGACGGGCCTGGCGGTCCGCTCACCACGAACTTCGAGGAGCTGTACCAGACCCAGATCGCGGAGGAATATGAAGGCGTGTTCGCCTATTGGGACCATCTCGTCTCCCTGTTGCAGTTGCCTGAACCTGCCAACGGACTCGAAGCCTTCTTCTCCGAGCTTGGTGTGGATCCCGAAACGGACCCCTCCATCACGCTCGAGGCCGGTTGTACTACATATGAACTACCCCTTGAACCCTGTGTTCCCTGCTCGGTGGATGCCTTGGACCTGCTCAACAACGTGCTCGTTGTCGAATACAACAATGCTATTGATCAGTGGAACGCCAAGTACCCGACCACCGGTGATGACCTGGCCCACATCACACCCTTCGACGATTTGGACGATGACGACATCGAGGACATACTGCCTTATCCGGAGAGCTTGGACCCCAGTGCCAAGTACACGGGCGACCTCTTCGCCCTGCTGCTTCAGAACATGCTGATCAACGGGTATGAGTGTGAGCAAGTCCGCGGATGCTGGATCGGGGCCGTTCAGGTTTTCACCGCAGCGGTGGCGCAATACGGCACCACCAACATACCCATCGATGAGGAGACCATCGAAGAAGCCAATGGTGGGGCCGACGTGGAAGGCACCATGAACCTCCACCTCATCGACATCTTCCTCGACTGCGCCGGACGCCGTATTCAGGGCTTCTCGGATGTGGCTGATTGTATCTCAAGCCCTGTTTGTGCACCCGTCGTTCTTCCTGCGCCGGGCACGTATGTGATGCCCTCCTCCATCGGATACCTTTCCCATGCCTTCGCCTGTTTCTTCATGGAAGAGCTGGACATGGGGGATTGCCACGATCAGGTGGAGGATGAATTCGGTTATCCCGCGGACTGGCATTTGGGGTCCTCCGATCCGAACTTGGAAGGGATCACCGGATGGCAGTACTATTACGACTGCCTGCTATCCATCTCACCCTCGAACCCCACAGTGGAGATCGGGGACTACGGGGACTACCTCGACAATTTCCTCCAAGCCCTGCGTGGACAATGTCGGGATGCTTGCGAACAACGACGTGAACAGTTCCGCCAGGGCGTCCTGGCCTTGGAAGAGCTTGAACTGGATCCGGAAAACCCTTCTGATGCGGATGAGATCGAATGTTTGGTGGATGCCTTGGTCCTGGAATGCGGATCACAGTGCAATGTTGCATCCGTGCAAGGGAATGTACTGGGAACCGACCTGGCCTTGGAAGTGATACAGAACATCATTTCGGGCGTACCCGAGGTCAGCCTACCGGAGGAAGGACTATGCCGGTCCGGGGCCAAAGAGGTCGAATTCATCCAGATACCCCATTACGACGAGCCGATAGGCCAGGATTTGGTGGACCGGCTCAATCGAGCCATGAACGATTTCGTCCCTTTCATGGCCCAAGGGGACCTGCAACCGCTGCTCAACTGGGATGTAACCCCATCTCCTTTCGTTGCGGGTTGCTCCAACTTCGCCCGATGGCAGGATCCTGATGGATGCTTGGAGATCGGAGTCGGTCTATCATGGCCTCACTATGGACATACGCCTACTTGCAGTTCCTGCGTATCCACCAATCCCGCTCCTGGCAATGAGTGGTTCTGCTTGGAGTGTGTCGCCTGCGACGACCCTTCCAAGTTCGCCATCTTCAACATGCTGATCCGACTGAACGGCTACATCGTCGGCGCGCTCTACTTCCTCGATGTTCCAGTGGTCACAATGGCGGATATGCTTGCCGCTGGCCAGAATGGGCAACCCGGTTTCACCTCCACACGTGGCAAGTTCGCTTACGACCCGACCCCATCGAACTCCGGCATCCGATTCGTCATGACCGATGGCACCGACTGGCCGATGGCCCACTATCCACTCCACCCGGAATGGAGCTCCACTTATTGGTATGCTCCATTCAGCATTCTCGATCCTGGCACTTCCACGTTGGACGTTCCCTTTGCGAGTCCAGTGGATGAAGTACCTGCCAACATGATCAAGTATCTCGAAGGCGCCGGTTGCGGTGCGAAGCGTGATTGTAACGATGCATTGTGCCTTGGATGGCTTCCCGCAGCGGACTTCACCACGCACGGAGAGGCCGACCAAATCAGCATACTGGAATGTGAGGACATGCAGGAGGCCTATTACGTTGACCTGATCCTGGGCCTGAAGCACGATGTGATCTCGGCCGCCCAGGAACGTATCGCCGAGCAGTACCGGATCTCCTGTGGCGACCCGGCGAACATCGACGATCAACTGACCTACACCTTCGATCGGAAACAGCATCACTACACCCTCTATTACTACGACCGTGCAGGAAACCTGATCCGCACCGTGGCCCCGCGTGACGTGGTGACCATGGACCAGCTCGACGAGGAAGCGGACGTCTCGACCTGGCAGACCACCCCCACCGAACATTCGGCCTCCAGCATCTACACCCACAACAGCCTGGGTCAGGTGATCACACAGGACATGCCCGATGGCGGCACCGTGCGTTTCTTCTACGATGCTTTGGGACGGCTCCGGCTTTCCCAGAACGATCGACAGTTGGCCGTCAATTCATACTCCTACACGCGCTATGATGCCTTGGGCCGCATGATCGATGCGGGGGAAAGCACGGAGGTCCCCAGTGGGTACGGATATGGTGGTGTGCTCACGGCCTTCCTCGGTGACGAGCCCGACGATATCGGCAGGGTGCTGAGCGATCATCCCGAATTCCCTTGCAGCCTCCACACCTTCCGCACCACCACCACCTACACGGAACCGGCCCCCGGAGCAACCTACCTCGATGGAACGGAACAACGATACCTGCTCGATCGCGTGAGCTGCTCCGTGGCCGATGGCGATGGTGATCCGCTCACCCTTCACGATAATGTAACCACCGCCTACAGCTACGACCCCCACGGCAACGTGGAGTGGTTGATGCAGGACATCCCCGGGCTCGGACGGATGTACACCGCATACGACTACGACCTGATCAGCGGTCGCGTATTGAAGGTGCGCTACAACGAAGGCCGGCCCGACCAGTTCTTCCACCGGTACGCCTACGATGCCGATGGACGGATCCAAAAGGCCGAAACGAGCATCGATGGACGGATCTGGGACACCGATGCCAGCTATGCCTACTACCCGCACGGCCCGTTGAAGCGCACCGTATTGGGTGAGGACCAGGTCCAAGGCACCGACCACACCTATACCATCAACGGCTGGCTCAAGGGCATCAACGACCATATGCTCACCGGTGGTGATGCCGGAGGGGATGGCACGGGAGCGAGCACCGTGGCCCACGATGCCTTCGGAATGATGCTCTCCTATTTCCCCGGTGATTTCCAAAGTCAGAGCTCCCCGTTCAACGGTGCACAACCCGGCGAACATCCGCTCTATAACGGCAACATCTCCGCCTGGGCCTTCAATACCCAACACCATGACTGTGAGGCCGATCATGACCCTGAGGCGTTCTCCGCACCCGACCCGCTCGCCTTCCGCTATCGGTATGATGCGCTCAACCGCATACGGGCCTCCATCTCCCTCAAGATCGATGACGGCTCTTGGCACGACCGCGCGAGCTTGGCCTGGAACACCACCTATCGCTACGATGCCAATGGGAACTTCTTCCATGCCGATAGCGAAGAACCCGGGACACCCCTCGTAGCCCTCACACGCAACGATGAATCCGGCGATCCGATGGACGCGATCACCTACTCGTACACGAACGGCACCCACCACAATGCCTTGAGCAGGATCGATGAGCCCATCGATGGGGACCGGAACGACCTGGCCGAGGACCATACCTATCTGTACGATGAACTTGGCCAAGTGGTGGA
>DASWWQ010000283.1:0-2892 GCA_036405935.1 Flavobacteriales bacterium | reverse complement strand
ACGTGTACTGGTAGGTGCCGGGAGCTGTGGGGGTGGCCGTGGCGTTCTGGTGCACGGCGGGGTCGGGCGTCAGGAAGGGGCCGCTCCAGTACGTGCTGTCCGGACTGGCCGTGCCCAGAACCGGCGTGTAGACGGTGGCGTCGGGGATCAGGGCCGGATCCAAGGTCAGGCTCCAAGCGCACATGAAACCATTGTCACTGCCCCAGAGATCGGTGAAAGTGAGCGTCCAAACCCCGTTCAAGGGACTGCCCAACAAGCCGGTGAGGGGCTGAAGACTTTCATAATCACCTGCGGGCAGGGTGCCCCCGTTGCCGTTGTCCACCCATGTCCCGTTCGTTGCATCGGGAGTGAAACAGTATTGCCAGCAGGTGCCTGGTACGGTGGGCTGGTTGTCATCATCCACCGGAATACCGAGGAAGGTTGCGCCACCACCTTGTTGGTGCAATAGCACGGATTGGCCGTTGGGCGAGGTGATCTGCAGCACGAAGTCGCCCATGAAGGAGTGCTCCATGGTCACGCAGAGCGAGAGCAGATCGTTGATGTTCGTAAGGGTCTGGCCTGGAGCGAAGGCGTTGAAAGTCACACTGCTCACGAATGGGATGCCCAACTCATCGGGTAGGTATACCCCGTCGCCGAAGTTCGCCTCCGGCATACCCGTCCAGATCGTGCCTTCCACCACGCTGGGAGTAAGCTGCGCGGATTCCCCCACGCAGAGGGTCTGGTTCGCGAAGCCCTCGAGCTGCGGCGTTGTGCTCACCAGGATCTGGAGCTCCATGGGGTTGGTGTTCACGCACCCGTTCTCGTCCTCCACCTGCAATTGCACGACATACTCACCGGGAATGTTGAAGGCATGGCTCACCAATGGGCCGTTCGTGCTGTCCGCTGTACCATCATCGAATGTCCAGATCCAGCGGTCGATGGTGTAGTTCGCGGCGCCGTAGGAAGCACTCCCGTTGAAGCTCACGATCTCGTTCTGGCAGATCAGCGCCGGCGCACTTTCGCTCATGCTTCCTGCGGCCGTGGGGGGCTGGCAGGGCTCGTAGCAAGTGATGCTCGCAGCGAAGACACCCGTACCGGTCTCGTTCGACGTGAAAACCAACGTAAGGCAGCCGGTGGTGTTGAACCACGATGCGGAAACGATACCGGGTGGGTTCGTACCGTTGAAATCACCCAGCAGCGGATCCGAGGTGGAGTTGCCATCGTAAACCTGCAGATGGTCCCACGGTTCGGTGCCTTCCGTGCTCAGGTTGAAGGTGATGAAGTTGAGCGAGATGCCCACGTCGGCCGCATCAGGACAGATGGTCAGCGTATGGATTTCGTTGTTGTCGTATCCACCCGCTCCTTGGCCACCGCTGTCCAACAAAGGACCCGCGCAGGTGGTGATGGCGCCGTCGGCGATGGTGTAGAAGATCTGCGCGAAGGTGGTGGAGCAAGAACAGGCCAGCAGAAGGAGGAGAAGGGAGAACCGATGGAGGAAGCTGGTCTTCGGGAGAGGGCCTTGCTGCATGGTCCGTTGACGTGCCTGGGGTGGCGTACGGTGCCCGAATTTCGCGATCCGATGCGGCCGGTCCATGGCGGTGTGCGCAATGGATTGGAAGGCCAGCCCCGATAAAGCACGATCCCCGGCATTCGTCGGGGATCGTGCTTTACGGGATGAAGTGTCGATCAGGGTGCCAGTTTCACCTTGCCGGTGAAGGTCTCGGACAGGTGGAGGCTCTCCCGGATGTCGGCCACCCAGACGTATTCACCAGGGGCGCACACCTCGCCACGGTTGTTCGGTTTGCCCAGCCAAGGTTTGGAGGCATCGTTGGTCTGGTACAGCAGGTCACCTTGGGTGTTGTAGATCATCAAGGTGAATTCGACGCCCAGGTCGCGCAGCGCAGCAGGGATGAACCCTTCGTCCGTCCCATCCCCATTGGGGCTGAAGCTGGCCGGGGCATCCAGGTTGTAGTCCCGTTCCACGCGCACTTCGCGGATGGTCTTGTCTTCGCAGCCGGCGGCATTCACCACCGTGAGTTCGGCTTGGTACACGCCTTTTTTCTTGTACACATGATCGGGGTGGGCGATGGTGCTCGAACCGCCATCGCCGAAGTCCCAATGGTACTTGGTACCGCCCATGCTGCGGTTCTCGAAATGCATTGAAGGGATATGCCCATCGAACTCCTGTTTCATGGCATGGAAGGCCGCCTTGGGCACTTCATGGATGATGATCGCATCTCCGGTGGGCTTGTTGTGGATGGTTCCCACCCCGGGGGCGGACATCGACAACATCACCTGATAGCGCCCGGGTTTGCTGAACACATGCTCGGGGTCCGGTTTGTTGCTGAAGCTTCCATCCCCGAAGTTCCAGAGATAGATGCCATTGTCCGGCATGTTCTCCACCCGGAAGGTGATGGTGTTGCCGCTGCAACCCTCCTTGGCCGTGGCCACCACGATGGCGGCATCACCGGCCTTCGTGGTGCTCGCCTTGGCGGGGGCGGCGGCGCTTGCCGCGGTTTGGGTACCGTTACCGGGGGCCGGACCGGAGCTTGGGGAAGCCGGTTGCGCCGGGTTTGTCGCAGGGTCGTTGGCGGCAGATCGGCTATCCGCGGTGCCTGCATCCTCGGAGGTCCCGGTTCCACGATCGCCGATGGGGGCTGCAGGTGTATTCGTTGCCGATGGCATGTACGGAGGGGTCACCGCCTGCGTTGTTGCTGCTTCCGCGGTTCCCGCCGGCTGCGCAGCGCCTTCCGGGGTGTGGCGGTCCGCCATCACGTACCAAGTGGCACCACCCACGATCAGTCCGCCGAGCAGCAGACCCGCGATGAGACCGGCCCGCGGCAGCAACCGGGCCTTGTTGCCGTCCAAGGAGCGTTCCAGGCTGGCCCAGTCCGCGGAGTTGTACGGTACCTC
>DASWWQ010000282.1:0-10060 GCA_036405935.1 Flavobacteriales bacterium | reverse complement strand
GATGACGAAGAACACCGTGCCGTCCTCATCCCGTTGGAAGGTGTTGCCCTTTTCCAGCTCCACCCGCGCGGTGAAATGGGGAGTGACGAACGGACCGTCCATCGGCTGCTCGAAGGAGAATTGCTCCTTCCCGATGGCATAGGACAGGGTGACCCCGTCGGGGCCCTTCTGCGTGCAGGATATGGGCTTGCCGCGCAGGTCCTCATCCTTCACCACCACATCGGTGAGGCGGAAGAAGGTGGCCGTGTAGTACTCCGTGGTGAGCACCTGCCCCTTGAAATAGTAGCTGATCTCCAAGGGCAACCGGCGCAGCATCCGCTCGATGAAGAACTTGGACCGCAGCAGCTCCACATCGGCGCGCAGGTTGTCGTCCTCCACCAGATCGTTCATCTTCAACACCTTCTGGGCGTTGTTGGTCTGGCTGAGCTGGATGACGGAACGGCTCTCGTAGGTCGGGGCCGTGTAGCGCAGGTAGATGTAGGCCGCGGCCAAGGCCAGGCCCAGGCAGAGGGCGATCCAGATCAACGACCGCTTGACGATGTAGATGAAGAGGCCGAGATCGAACTCATTGCTGAAGTTCGTTATGCGTTCACGATAACTGTCGAAGCTGCTCGACCTGTTGCTCGCGTCCTCTTGCAGCATGGTGGCTTATTGGAACCCGCGTACGATGCCGATGACCAGGACCGTGGTGGTGAGCAGGGTGATGAGGGGCGTGATATCGTTCAGCACCTCACGGGCCAACTCCGGAACGGGCTGCACATAGATGATGTCGTCGGCCTGCAACACCACATCGGCATAGGACAGGCCACTGATGTCCGACATATCGTAGCTGTAGACCTTCCGGGTGCCGTCCGTGTCCCGGCGGAAGAGCTTCACATGGCGTGCATCCCCCCGCTTGGCCATGCCACCGGCTTCGGCCAAGGCCTCCAACAGGGTGGTGTTGTTGTTCTCCAACGCCACCACCTTGGCATCGCCCCCGCCTCCGGGGTAGATCACCGCACGGCGATTGCTCACGGTGAGCTGCACGAAAGGTTCGTTGTAGTACTTCACGTACCGTTCCTCCAACATCAATTCGGCCTCCCGGATGGTGAGACCGGCCACCTGCACCATGCCCAGCAAGGGCAGTTTCGTGCGTCCGTCGTTGTCCACCAGGTAGTTGAACACGATCCGGTTCATGTTGTTCCGCACGTTGCCCACCTCGTTGTCCACGAGGTCGATCATCCGGAAACCGTTGTTGGCGAAGAGCCGGAAGGTGATCTGGTCGTTGGACTGGATCTTGAACTGACTGCCCAGGCTGTCCGCACCCTGGTCGTAGACGTAGTCCACGGGGGTCTTGAACATGATATCACGGTTGATGGTGCAGGACGTCGCCGACAGGACCACCAACACCAAAGGCCACAACCTCCGCATTCCAACCGATTTCGGGCGAAAGTAAGCAATGCCCATTCCCTACCCCATCAAGCGTTCGTAGAGCTCGGCGGTATCCCTCACCAAACGGGTGTAATGGTACCGTTCGCGCACATGTTCCCAGCCGGACGTGCCCAAGGTGGCGCGCAAGGCATCATCCTCGATCAACCGAACGAGGTTGGTGGTGAAGGCCTCGGTGTCGGCGGCGGGACTCAACAGTGCCGTGGTTCCTTCCAGCACCACGTTCTCCACTCCGCCCACGCGCGTGCTCACCACCGGGCGATTGGCGGCCTGCGCCTCGATCAGGCTCACCGGGGTACCCTCGTTGAGGCTCGTGAGCACCACGATGTCCAGGCCCGCGTTCACCACATCCACTTCCTTGATCCACGACGTGAAGGTGACCTGCACCCGCTCCACCATCGGCCCACCGTTCAGCCCGTGGCCGAAACCATGGCCGTTGAAATAAGGCCCTTGGGTGCTGCTCAGACCCAACCCGGACACCACACCCTGCAGCCGCTCCCGTTCCTCCCCATCGCCCACGATGAAGAACCGCACTTTCCGGCCCGTGCGTTGGTGCACCCGCTGCGCGGCCTGCAGGAAGAGCTCGTGGTTCTTGATCGGCACCAAACGTCCGATGATGCCCACCGCGAGTTCATCGTCGGCCAAGCCGTAGACCTTGCGGAACAGTGCGCGCTTGCGCGGCAGGTCCTCCTGGAACTTGCTCAGGTCGAAACCCAAGGGGATCACGCTGACCTTGCGGCCCGGGCAGATGCGATGTTCCTGCACGAGTTCCTCCTTCTGGCGGTCGCTGATGGCCACGATGTGGGAGGAGCGCAGGGCCAGGAACCGTTCGATGTTCTTGTAGAGGGCCGTTCGCAGCGGACCGAAGTAGCTGTGGAAGACATGCCCGTGGAAGGTGTGCACGATGGCCTTCACGCCCATGTCCGCTGCGGCCATGCGGCCCACCGCACCGGCCTTGGCCGCATGGGTGTGCACGATGTCGGGCCGGAAGTCCTTGATCAACTGCCGGATCCGGCGGTAGGCCGCGCCATCCCTCCATGGAGCCACCTCACGTTGCATCTCGGGCAGGATCATCGGCCGCACGCCCATGGCCTCCAGGATGTGACCGCTGCCCTCCTCCTCCGCCTCCTGTCCGCCGCCCACCAGCAGGGTTTCGTACTGGCCGGGCAGGTATCGCGTCAGGTAAGCGGCGTTGTGCGTCGGGCCTCCGAGATTGAACCGGTTGATGATGCGAAGAACGCGCGGCATTGGGAGGGCCCAAAGGTATCCGTGAAGGACGACCACGGGGCGTTGGATAGACGTCCGTTGCTACGCGGGTTGCCTGAAGCGGCGGGTCAGTGCACCGTGGCCCGGACCAGCAGATCGGAGCTCAGGAAACGCAACCATGCCGGCGTTCCCTTCACTGCGGAGAGTCGCCGTGCCATCCGCAAGGAGGCACCGGGCAGCAGCAATCCCCATGGGAAAACGGTGTGGTTCAACCCATCCGTGCGCACGATCCGCAAATGCGGGTGCAACGCTTTGCGTATCCCACCGAGCGAATGCGTGTAGCGGCGCAGTCCGGAACCCAGCACCTTGTCATGGCGTCCCAGCAGACGCAGGAAAGGCTCCGCAAGCAGGCGCATCCACGTATCCAGACCGTGCTTGTTGGAGAAGGTGATCACCGCGTACCCTCCGGGCTTCAGGCTCCGGGCGATGAACGCCAGATTGCGCTCGAGTTCCGTGGGAGAGAGATAGGTGGTGACCCCCAGCATGAAGATCGCATCGAAGCGTTGCACCGGAAATCGGTGGTCATAGGCGTGGCCCACGAAGCGGCGCTCCACCGGCACGTTGCTCTGCGCCAACATGCCGGCGCTGACATCGGTGGCGAAGAAGCGTACATCGGGATGGCTTCCGCGGATATGGTCGTAGAGGTTGCCCGTGCCGCTGCCGATGTCGAGCACGTCCTTTCCGGCCAGGTCCAGCCCGGCCGTGGCCTTTTCCATGCGCTCGTGGAAGAAGTAGTGATGGAAGGGGCTGCGCTTACCGTACTTGTCCCGGTAGGTCGCGCTCACGCCATCGAAGAAGGCCGCGGCTTGTTCGTGCTGGACCGGGGAGCTCACTGGGAAAGGTGGAACGTGAAAGCTGAAACTTGAAAGCCGGAACCGGGAACGACCTGGTGGGGGCTTCGCCATAGGCCGTGGGCCTTACCCGGGACGTTTCCGGTTTCGGTTCTCCGCTTTCCCTTTTTTAAAGATGGATCACCTCGCCGTAGGCGGCAGCGGCGGCCTCCATGATGGCCTCGCTCATCGTGGGGTGCGGATGCACGGTCTTGATGATCTCGTGGCCCGTGGTCTCCAGCTTGCGGATGCTCACGCACTCGGCGATCAGCTCGGTGACATTGTAGCCGATCATGTGCGCACCCAGCAGCTCGCCGTACTTGGCATCGAAGATCAGCTTCACGAAACCGTCCTTCGCCCCCACACCGCTGGCCTTGCCGCTCGCGCTGAAGGGGAACTTGCCCACCTTGATCTCCAGGCCCTTCTCCTTGGCCGCCTTCTCGGTGATGCCCACGCTGGCCACCTCGGGGTTGCAGTAGGTGCACCCGGGGATGTTGCCGTAGTCGATCGGATGCGGGTTCTTGCCGGCGATGGCCTCCACGCAGGTGATGCCCTCGGCGCTGGCCAGGTGCGCCAGTGCGGGACCGGGGATGATGTCACCGATGGCGTAGTAACCGGGGATGTTGGTGGCGTAGAACTCGTTCACCTTCACCTTGCCCTTGTCGGTGACGATGCCCACCTCCTCCAGGCCGATGCCTTCGAGGTTGGTGGCGATTCCCACGGCGCTGAGCACCACATCGCACTCGATCTTCGTTTCGCCCTTGGCGCTCTTCACGGTGACCACGCAGCCCTTGCCCTTGGTGTCCACGCTGGTCACTTCGGCGGAGGTCATCACCTCGATGCCCTGCTTCTTGAAGCTCTTCTCCAAGGTCTTGCTCACCTCCTCATCCTCCACGGGGACGATGTTCGGCATGAACTCCACCAGGGTGACCTTGGTACCGATGGCGTTGTAGAAGTAGGCGAACTCGCTGCCGATGGCACCACTGCCCACCACCACCATGCTGGCGGGCTGAGCGGGCAGGTTCATGGCCTCGCGGTAGCCGATGATCTTCTTGCCGTCCTGGGGCAGGTTGGGCAGCACGCGGCTGCGGGCCCCGGTGGCCACGATGATGTGCTTGGCCTCCAGCGTCTGCTTCTTGCCGTCCGCGCCGGTCACCTCCACCTTCTTGCCGGGCAGCAGCTTGCCGTTGCCCATCACCACATCGATCTTGTTCTTCTTCATGAGGAAGGTGACCCCCTTGCTCATGCCATCGGCCACTCCGCGGCTGCGGGCCACGATGCCGGGGAAGTCCGCCTTGGGCGCCCCCACGGTGATGCCGTAGTCCTTCGCGTGGTTGATGTACTCGAACACCTGCGCGCTCTTGATCAGCGCCTTGGTGGGAATGCAACCCCAATTGAGGCAGATGCCACCGAGGGCCTCCTTCTCCACGATGGCCGTCTTCAGGCCCAGTTGACTGGCACGGATGGCGGCCACGTAGCCTCCGGGGCCACTGCCGAGAACGATTACGTCGTAGCTCATGATGGTTGCAATGCTGGAAAGTGGCCGCGAAGGTAGTCCGACCGACGTGATGCTCCCGTGCCCCCCGCCGTCAACACCGATGCGTTGGAGGAAGCACCGACCGCGGTCGTCCACGTTCATCGCATCCCGCTAGCTTCGTTCGCCTAACCCCACAACCATGAACGACTTCAACGCCGCCGGACCTGCACCGGCCAGACCGACCATGCTGACCGTGATCTGCGTGCTCAGCTTCATCGCCGGCCTCATCGGCATCTACAGCGGCATCAGCAGCGCCTTCACCGATTCCCCCCAGAAGGGTTACGAGCAGATCCAGGCGCAGGTGGAGGAGCAACGGTCGGACATGGGCGATCAAGGGGCGATGATGGAAGGGGTCTGGGCCTCGATGCTCGATGTGGGCCAACGCAGCGTGACCCACAAGGCACCCATCGGCTATTCGGGCATCGCGCTCTCCCTGCTCAGCTTGCTCGGCGTATGGATGATGTGGAACCTCAAGAAGACCGGCTTCTGGATCTACCTGCTGGCCACCTTGGGCGGGCTGATCACTCCGCTGATCTGGCTGGGCTCGAGCATGGTCGCCCTGTTGACGCTCGGTTTCGCGGGGCTGATCTCCATCGTGTTCGTCATCCTCTATGCGGTGAACCTGAAGCATATGCGCTGAGCGGCGCTCCGTTCCTGCGAAAGCCCCCGGCGACCGACCGGGGGCTTTTCTTTTCCGTAGCACGGGCATCCTGCCTGTGCGATACAGAGCATGCACAAGCGGGACGCTTGTGCGACGACACCCGAACAGTACCGTTCTTTGGCCCCACGATGGAGGGAACGACGATCCCGGAGAACAACAGTACCTGGCAGCGCCCGCCGGTGTTACGGTGGCTGTGCATCGCCAGCGGCATCGACCAATCGTTCTTCCTGCTCCTCTATGCCTTCGGCCTGTTGGCGGCCTTCGCGCTGAAGGACATGCCCGCCGATGAATTCGCCGCACTGGCCCAGCGCAGCTATGCGATGCTGCTGACGCCGGAACAGATCGAACAGCTGCTGCCCTTCGGCGAACTGTTGCGCACCCACGGCGTATTGCTCTTCACGATCTACCTGCTCCGCACAGCAGCCCGTATGGTGGGCACTGTCCGGATGTGGAACGGCCATTCCGACGGACTGCACATCTACATCACGGCGCAGCTGCTGGGCGTGCTGGCCCCCATGCTGTTGGTGGACCGGCAGCTGTTCAGCTTCTTCGGCCTGCTGATGGTGTTGAACTGGTGCTACCTCTACTGGAGCCTGCGCCATGTGCTGCGCCGGCCCGCCTGATCAAGGCGCCGGGGCCTGTTGCTCCTTTCCCGGTTCCGGCCCCTCGTCCTTCTTTCCGGCCTCGGCCAGCAGCACCGCCAGCAGCACGATGAGCAACAGGGCGAGGAAGGCGCGGCGGTCCTTGTACAGCGGCTTGCGGTGCAACAGATGTTGGGCGCGCTGGTAGTTGTAGATCACCTTGCGTACATCACGGTGCTTGGCGATGTCGGCATCGCTCAGCGGGGCCCGGCCTTCGGGGGTGATATGGTACCGCTGCTTCATGTCCTTGGCCCGAGTTTTTCGCGGAGCCCCTGCAACACGCGGTGGGTCCGCATCTTGGCGGCGTCCTCGCCGATATCCAACACCTGCCCCACCTCCGCGAAGGAAAGACCATCCATGAACCGCAGCTCGATGAGGCGCGCTTTTTCCTCCGGCAGGGCCGAGAGCGCGCGGGCCAGCCGTTGCATGTCCTCGTCCGCTTCCTGCAGGCCGATCTCCTCACCCAGTCCCCGCACCTCCAGGAAGCTCAGCTCCACCACCGTTTCCTTGCGCTTGCGCCAGTGCATGCGCAGTTCGTTCAGCGCGATGCGGTAGAGCCAGGCCTGGAAGGGTAGTCCCCGAGGCTGGTAGCGGGGCAGGGCCAGCATGGCCTTGAGGAAGGTCTGTTGCGTGAGGTCGGCGGTGAGCTCCTGATCGCCAGCGCGCCGGTGCAGGAACCGGAAGATCGGAGCGAAGTAGCGATCGTACAGGGGGGCGAACGCCTGCGCGTCGCGCTGTGCGCGGGCGATCTCTTCCTGTTCGCTGATGCTCATGCCGGGGGCGATGATACGTGGAATGCCGGTGGTGCCCGGAAGTAACGCCGATAGCTTTGCCCACGATGCTTTCCTTCGCCAGCCCCCGCACCCGCCCCCTCCGCAACAGCGACCTATTCGCCTTCGGCAAGCTGGTGCAGGAAGCCCTGTCGGGCTCCTGGCCCGAGGAACGCGAACTGATCCGGGCCTATTTCCCCGACCTGAAGATCGCGGAGGACCGGCGCCTGTTGCCCTTGGGGGAGAGTGAGCTACTGGTGACGCTCTCCGCCGGCAGCAAGGGCGCGCGGAAGCTGCTGGGCATGATCGAGCAGACCATGGAGGAAAGATTCCTTTTCCAAGGGGACCACTTCACCCTGCTTCGGAAGTAGGCTGCGCCATATCCGGACTTCGCCCACCGACCGCCGGGATCGACGAACAGGGATCCGCGTGCGACGAAACGTTCTGCGAGGCGTTGCGTAAGAACCCGGGCTCCATGCCCCGATCCCGGGGGAACGGACGCCTTTCAACACCATGGACCGCTTCCCCTCGGCCCCGGACAGCACCGGCCAACAACCGGTACACGCCGCTCCGCGCACCCTTCCTGGAGCGAAGGGGAATGCTCCGTACCACCACAACGCCACCCTGCTCACGACCGGAAGCCTCTGCCGCAACAGGCCGAATGGGTCCCATGTCGCCATCCACGCCCGGACATAGCACCCCCTTGGCTCCACGCCTCCAGCCGATCCGCTTCCGGTGGACCTGCTGGGTGCTGGCGTTACTTCTGATGGCGTCCGGTGCACCCTTGCACGCCCAAGCTCCCGAAGGATGGGACTGGTCGCGCACGGTGACGGGTCCGTTGGACGATGGCGGTGAGGCCGTGGCCATCGACACCACCAATGGCGCCCACTATACCGTGGGCTATTTCCAGTCGGACGGTGTACTGGATTGGCTGCTGGCGGTGCTCGGCCTGAGCGTGCGCGGCGGCTACGACGGATTGATCGTGAAGTCCGATGCCAACGGCAACAACGTATGGACGATCACCATCGGCCAGACCGGTGAGGACCGCTGCACCGATGTCTGCATCGGGCCGAACGGCAACATCTACGTCACCGGGCGCTTCAGCGGAACGAATGCGGTGTTCGGCAGCGGGCACACGATGACCTCCGCCGGTGGCACGGACCTGTTCGTGGCCTGCTACAACCCCAGCGGTGTGCTGCAATGGAAGGTAAGGGGTGGCGGTGCTGGCAACGACAACGGCAGCTCCATCGCCTATCGCGCAGGGAAGGTGTTCGTAACCGGTACCATCACCGGTACGGGCAACGTGGCCGATGTGGCCTCGAGCAGCGCGGTGAACACCACCGGCATCAACACCTTCATCGCCGCCTACGACGCCACCACCGGCGCCGGCCTCTGGCGGGTGGACGGCGCCAATGCCAACCCCAGCTACCTGAACGGGATCACCGCCGATGATGTACGCGTCTATGCGATCGGCCAATTCACCGGGACCAGCTATCAGCTGTATGCCTCCTCCGCCACCTTGGGTCCGGCGCTGACCACGCCGGCCGGCCGCACGGAGAACGGTATCGTGGTCGCGCTCGACCACAACGGCGCCTTCATCTGGAACGTGGCCATCAGCGATGCGGCCTCCGGTGGAGACAAGCCCCAAGCCTTGGCCATCGCCAATTCGCCCGGAGGGGTGTTCGTGACCGGACGTTCCCACAACGGCACCACCTTCCCCGGCAACACCACGGTGAACGCCAGCGGCAACCCGCATGACTATGCCTACATCGCCCGCCTGAGCAAGGTGAACGGCACCACCACCTGGGTGCGCACGCTGCGGAGCACGGCCGGCGGAGGATCCGACCACATGCAGGCCGGACGCGACCTGGCGGTGGATGCCAACGGCGATGTCTGTGTGATCGGTTCCTTCCGACAAGCCTTGGAACTGCCCAACGGAAGCACGTTGAACGGGACCAGCGACAAGCAGGTCTTCGTGGCCAAGTTCGGTGCCATGGGGGCCTTCAAATGGGGTTTGGCCGCCACCGGCAACCAGGACGACCTCGGTAACGGCATCGCCACGGACGGCCACGGTGGCATCAGCGTGTGCGGCACCTGGAACGATGAGATCACGTTCAACGTGGAGCTCGACGCGAACGGGGGGAACAATCTCTTCCTCGCCCACCTCAACGATATCCACTTCAGCGTATCCGCTTCCCGGAAGCAGTCCGATTGGACACCGTTCGGACCCGTATGCGCCAACAGCGGCCCGGTGGACCTCACCACCACGCACATCCCCTTGCAGGCCGGACCGGGGGCAGCGGTGCAGAGCTCGAACGGCGTGGCCCTCCCCGACGGCGCGCTGGGCCTTCAGCCCGGTGGCGAGGCCCTGTTCGACAACAACGGCGACCGGGTGACGATCGACATGGGCGCCGCCGCGATCGTGCCCGCCGGGCAGAACCTCCTGATGCGTTGGCGGCGCAGCAGCGGCACAATGGCCGCCACGGCACACATAGAGGTTTCCATGGATGCCCTCTCCTTCACCTCCGCCGGAAGCTTCCAGACCAACTCCTCCACCCACGGCATCACGGTCATCCCCGTGCCCATCGCCACCCGCTATGTCCGCATCACACGCATGTCTTCCACCACCAACTTCAGCGTGGACGGGGTGTTCCAGGACATGGGTACGGAACCGGGCGGCGTTTGGAGCGGGGCCGGTGTCAGCGGAACGTCCTTCGACCCGTCCGGCCTTTCCGGACCGGTGCAGATCACCTACACGGTGAGCGCATCCAGCACGACACATGCCGTGCAGGTGGATGCCCTCAGCTCCACCGGGACCTTGACCGCCCCCAACAGCGGTATCGTATGCCCGAACGGTGGCACCACCGTGTCCCTGAGCGGTGCAACGGCCACAACGAACACGTGGTCGACGAGCATCAATGGAGGAG
>DASWWQ010000281.1:0-4429 GCA_036405935.1 Flavobacteriales bacterium | reverse complement strand
CAACTCCTGATTGGTGTTCATCAGTTGCCGGGTGCGGTCCTCCACGCGTTCCTCCAAGCGTGCGTTGAGCTGCAGGATATGCTGCTCGGTCCGTTTGCGCTCGGTGATGTCGCGGCAGGCGCAGGCCACCCCCGTGATGCGGTCCCCTTCCAGGATGGGATTGAAGGTGAATTCGCCCCACAGGGGGTCCTCTCCGTCGGAATGTTCCTCGATCACGAAGGAGGCCCCCTCCAACGCCCGGGAATAGTAGCGCTTCCAGGTTTCGCTGTCGTAGCTGCCGAAGCGGATGGGCGGCACGATGGTGCGCCCCGGACTGACATCGAACCCGGCGAGGTCCTTCACGCGGTTCACGAACGAGCGGTTGGCGGTGATGATGCGGAACTCGCGGTCCACGCTCCAGATCATGTCGGTGCTGCTGTTGATCAGCGCCTTCTTGCTGTTGCGTTCGGACACCACCTCCTCCATGGCGAGGTCGCGCTTGGTGACGTCGTGCAGATTCACCACGAGCGCACCCACACCCTCGAAATGGCGCAGGTTGGTGATGGTGCCTTCCAACGTGTAGCGGCGGCCGTCATGCGTGGTGCTCTTGAGCAGCACCGATACCGGACGCTCGGGGTGCTCCAGCGCTTCATCGAACCACGCGCGCGCCTGTGCCTCGTCCAAGGGATCCAGCATCGCCAGGATGTCGGACCCCATGGGAGTATGGCCGAACATGCGGTGCACACCCGGACTGGCGTAGATGATCCGTCCGTTGTTGTCCAACTGCAGGGTGAGGTCGGAGCTGTGCTCCACCAAGGACCTGAAGCGCCGCTCGCGGCCCACGAGTTCGTTGTCGGCTTCGCGCAGGCGCATCACGAAGCCATGGCGTTCCACGGCGTAGCGCAGTTCACGTTCCAGTTGCTCGGCGCCGATGTGACCCTTCGTAAGGTAGTTCTGTGCACCATGGCGCAAGGCATCCAGGGCCAGACCTTCATCCTCCAGACCGGTGAGCACGATGATGGCGCTGGCGGAATACGGTGGTAGCACGCGCTCCAAGGTGTGGATGCCATTGCTGTCCGGCAGGTTGAGGTCCAGCAGCACCATGGCCACCGTGCTCGGCTCCACCGGCTTGTCCAGTGTTTCGCGCAGCGTGGTGGTGGTCACCAGGTTGGCCCCGGAGAAGGCGGTCTCCCGGAGCATCTCGGTGATGAGCCGGGCATCACCGGGGTTGTCCTCCACCAGGAGGATGTTCACGGCTCGGCATTCCATGGCTGGTGGGGTCTGTAGGGAAGTTGCACGCAGTTCAGCCAGAACTCCTCCACGGAACGCATCACGTCCATGAAAGGACCGTAGGACATGGGCTTGGCGATGTAACAGTTGACATGTTCGTCGTAGCAGGCATCGATGTCCGCCTGCGCGTAAGAGGTGGTGAGGGCCACCACGGGAATGCGCTTGAGGAGGTCGGAGTTCTTGATCCGGCGCAGCACATCGTGACCGCTGATCTTCGGCAGGTTCAGGTCCAGCAGTACCAGGTCGGGCAGGGCCACGCCGACATACTCGCCCCGCTGTTCCAGGAAGTCGATGGCGGCGGCACCATCCGTTACCACGCTGAGGTTGTTCTCGATGCGGCTCTCGATGAGCGCTTCACGCGTGAGGCGTACATCGCCGGGATTGTCCTCCACGAGCAGGATCTCGATGGGTCTCATGTCAATGGATGTTCTTGGACAGGGTGAACACGAACGTGGTGCCCCGGCCGGTTTCCGAAGTGAAATGGATCCGTCCCTTGTGTAGTTCCACCGCCTTCTTCACCACCGCCAGGCCGATCCCGGTGCCCGAATAGGTGTCGCTGCCGTGCAGGCGTTTGAAGGGCATGAACACCTGGTCCGCATACTGCATGTCCATGCCGATGCCATTGTCCTGCACGCTGACGGCCCATTGCGCACCGGTGTCCTGCGCCTGCACATGGATGAGCGGCGCTTCCTCGGGGCGGCGGAACTTGATGGCGTTGGAGATCAGGTTCTGGAAGAGCTGCACCAATGCGGTGTGTGTTCCGGTCACCGTGGGCAGGTAGCCGCGGGTGATCACCGCACCGGTCTCGCCCATGCGTACCCTGAGGTTGCGTTGCACCTCATCGAGCACGTCGTCCAGCTTCACCGGGGTGAAGGTCATGGTGCGTCCCACGCGGGAGAACATCAGCAGGTCCTGGATCAGTTGTTTCATGCGCTTGGTACCGTCCACCGCGAAGCCGATGAACTCGTTGGCGTCCGCGTCCAGCTTCCCGGCGTATCGCCGCTGCAGCAGTTCCACGTAGCTGGTCACCATGCGCAGGGGCTCCTGCAGGTCATGCGAGGCGATGTAGGCGAACTGCTCCAGCTCCTGGTTCTGTCGCATCAGGCGTTCGCTCTGTTGCACCACCTCCTGTTCGGCCCGCTTGCGGGCGGTGATGTCGCTGGAGAGCACGAAGAGACTGTCGTGCACGGGGCGGACGCTGAGCTCGTAAACGCCTTCGCTGCCGTCGGGGAAGGTGAAGTGGTTCTCGAAGAGCCGGGGTTGTCCGGTGGCCCGGCTGGCGCGCAGTTGCGCGAACATGTCCGAATGTTCGATGCCGGGATACAGCTCCATCATGGTGCGGCCCAGGAGTTCCTCGCGGCGATAACCGCTCTGTTTCACCAAGGCTTCGTTGGCGTAGGTGTAGCGCCAATCGTTGTCGATCACCTGCACACCTTCGAGCATGCCGGCCATGGCCTCGCTGAATCGTTCCTCGCTGCGCAGCAGTGCATCGGTGCGTTCCTGCACCCGTTGCTCCAGGTTGCGGTTGAGGTCGCGGATCTCCTGTTCCGCCTTACGGCGTTCGCTGATGTCCCGGATGGCGGCGCTGATCCAGATGCCATCGGGGGTCTGCAGGCGACCCAAGCTGATCTCCACGGGGAATTCACGCCCGTGTTGGTGCAGTCCATGGAACTCGGTGGTGCGGGCATGCACGCCCGCGCTCGAGTCGTTGAACAGCCGGGTGAATAGCGGTGCCGTGTCGGCACGATGCTGTTCCGGCACCAGCACTTCCACGTTGCGGCCGATCAGCGTATCGCGACTGTGGCCGAAGAGTTCCTCGGTACCGGCGTTCACCAGCCGGATGAACCCCGCCCGATCCACGATCACCATCGCATCGGGGGCGGCCTCCAGCAGATCGCGGAACAGGAGCTCGCCGGTCTTGCGCTCGGTGATGTCGGCCACGAACGCGTTGAAGCTGAAGGTGTTCGCGTGCTTCAGTGCCGTGATGGTCATCTCGGCCGGGAAGGGGGTTCCGTCGAAACGTTCCGCTGTGATCTCCAATCGCTTGTTCAGCAACGGGGCTTGGCCCGTGGTGAGGAAGCGGCGCAGGCCTTCGCGATGGGCCGCGCGCTGGGCCGGTGGGATGATGGTGTCCGCGAGATCACGACCGAGCGCCTGTGCCCGGGGCAGTCCGAACATGGCTTCGGCCTTGGTGTTCCAGGCCGTGATCCGTCCCTGGTCATCCATGGCGATGAAAGCGTCGTAGGCCGTGTCCACGATGCGCCGCATACGTTCCTCACCTTCCCGTAACCCCGCCTCCACGTTCTTGCGCATGGTGATGTCGCGAAGGCCCAAGGCGATATGCGGGCCTTGCGGGGTGGACCACGGTCCGACCATCACTTCCAAGGCGAAGACGGTGCCGTCCTTCCGGCGCCCTTCAACATCCGACGATCCTGCGCTGAGGGGAAGTTCGCCGTTGATGAGGGCCGATACGGGAAGCCCCGCCAACATCGCGCGTTGACGGCCGAACAGGTGTGCGGCCTGTTCGTTGGCACCGCGCACCACCTGCTGCTCGTCCAGGATCAACATGGCATAGGGGGCCACGTCCAGCAATTGGCGCAAGGCCGCGGCTACCTGGGGCCTTTCCTCCTGCGCGATCACCACCACCTCGTCCGCGGCGAGGGGTACCACCTGGTGGGCGGGGCCATCCTCCGGATCCCACCAGACCGGTCGCTGTTCCCGTGCGGCGCGGGTGATCACCTCCAGCAATCCGGGCGATCCTTGCACGGCCTCACCGGTGTCCACCACGCCAAGGTGTTGCCGCTGCCATGCACGGTTCGCGTACGCCAATTGCCATGATCCACCGTTCCCGGACCGATCCGGACGCAACAGCAACCTGGCGGTCGGGAGGGGAGAGGCTTCCATGGACCGTAGTGCACCTAAGCTAATACATCCTGCAAACAAATGACAGTGATCCCGTATCCATGAGGGTTCGGTGATCCATTGTTCCACGATGCTCGGTTGATGACTTTCCATCGGATGGAAAAAGCATCCGGCAACGGCCGATCGACCGGTGGTTCGTATCATTCCTACCACACGCGTTCCACGTGCAGGGCCTCCTGATCGGCACAACAATGCGGCGATTAGCTTTGGTCCGGATGGACTTCATGCCGGATCGCTC
>DASWWQ010000280.1:0-9585 GCA_036405935.1 Flavobacteriales bacterium | reverse complement strand
TTGGGTCGGGCCATGTGCTCCAGGTTGGCGGCCGCTGGCCACACCGTGATCGGAACGGGTCGTGATCCGAAGGAACAACCCCATGGCTACACGTTGGTGGCCATGGACATCACGGATGCGGCCAGTGTGGACCGCGCCGTACAGGAGGTACTGGCCCGCCACGGCCGCATCGATGTGCTGATCAACAACGCCGGGCTGGGTATCCAAGGTCCGGCGGAGGACATCACCCCGGAACTGGGCCAGCGCCTGTTCGACGCCAACTTCTTCGGGCTGCACCGCGTGTGCCGCGCCGTGCTGCCGGGCATGCGCACGCAGGGCCGGGGCCTCATCATCAACGTGAGCAGCATCGCCGCCAACTTCGGCCTGCCGTACCGGGCGTTCTACAGCGCCAGCAAGGCCGCGGTGGATCGCTACAGCGAGGCCCTGAGCATCGAACTGAAGCCCTTCGGGGTGAAGGTGGTGGTGGTGCAGCCGGGCGAGTTCAACACCCGCATCGCCACGGGCCGATTGCGTCCGGAACACATCAGCCCCGCCTACGCGAAGGGGTACGATCGCGCCATGGAAGTGCTCGGCGGAAGCATGCATTACAGCCGCGATCCGGATGAGCTTGCGGTGGTGGTGGCCCGCATCATCAACGACCCGGCTCCCGCCCTCACCTACCGCGTGGCCCAAGGCGTCCAGAAGTTCAGCGTGCTGCTGAAGAAGCTGCTGCCAGGCCGCCGTTTCGAGCGGATGGTGGGAAAACACTACGAATGAGTCGGCTTTCCCCGTTCGCCGGGAAAGAGCAACGCGTTCGGATCACCGCACGTCCTGGGGCGGATACCTTCACCCTATGCGTACCTCCACCCTATTCCTGCTATCGGTCCTGCCGTTGATCTCATCGGCCCAATGGACCACACCGGACCAGAACACGGCCGTTCGGGTCGGTCCCACCGCCACGCCACTGAGCGCACCCGGCCCGGACGGAAGCACCTACGTGGTGTGGTTCGATAACACAGGGGGCTACGAACTGCGTATGCAACGTCTGGATGTGGACGGCAACCGGCTTTGGCAAACGGAAGGTCTGCTGGTGAGCGGTGAGCCGCAGAACAGCGCCCTGTTCCGCTACGACTTCAAGAGCGACCACGCAGGCAACGCCATCGTGGCCTTCCAGGATGAGCGGACGGGAACGTTGGACATCGTGGCCTACAAGGTCTCGCCCAGCGGCGAGATGCTCTGGGGCGAAGGTCTGGAGCTGCCCACGCCGGAAAGCACCGGGCTGGCTCCGGTGATCGGCGTGCTGGAGGACGACCGCACGGTGATCGCGTGGAACACGGACCGCAGTCCGAGCACGGTGGCCTATCAGGTGATCCCGGCCACGGGTGTTCCCACCCTGGGTGCGCCAACGGAGATCACGGCCGCAGCCACCTTGGGCCGCCCCCGCGTGGTGCCCTGTGCCGATGGCGGCTTCTGGATGCAATGGGTGCAGCAGTCGGGCAACTTCCTTTCCCCCGGCACCCTGATGGCCGAGCGTTACGACGCCGCGGGCGCAGCAGTGCCCGGAACCAACGGCGCCGTGAGCACGAAGACGATCTCCGGCTTCTACTTCCCCGAACCGATACCCGATGGCCATAACGGGTTCTATGTGGCGTTCAACACGGGCAACGATGCGAACGAGAGCCTGACCAACATCCACGTGCAACGCAAGCGGGCCGACGGCTCGGTCTGGAGTGCGGCCGGTACTCCGGTGGAAACGGGCACCGGCACGCAGCGCTATACCCAATCGGCCACGCCGGCACTGATCGATGACCAGGCCGGTCTGATGCTCGGCTACAGCCGCACGAACATCGGACAGTCCGAAGGCGGCATCGCCGTGCAACGCCTCGATACGGCCGGCAACCGTCAGCTCGGACCGGAAGGCGTGCTCGTGGTGGCATCGACCCCCGAACTCCCCTCGCCCTTCGCCAACCGCTCCACCGGCAACGGTCTGCTGAACACCTGGACCATCGGTGGCTTCAACGCGCAGACCATGTTGGCCATGCAGCTCGACCTGAGCGGAGAGCCCACCGGCCCCAACCCGTTGAGTTCCATCTCCACCGTGAGCAGCGGTAAGGATGATGCCACCCTCACGCCCATCCGGGACGGTCAAGCCGTGGCGGTCTGGCAGGACGAACGCGCTGCAGGGGGTGTCTATGCCCAACGCGTGCTGGTGGATGGCGCCAACTCGATCGGGGAACATCACCCGCAGCTCTTCCAGGTCATCACCACCGCCCACGGGGATGCCGAACTCCTGGTGTTGGAAACGGTGCCCGCGCATACGCGTCTGCGCATCTCCGATGCTGCGGGCCGCACCGCCATCGATCGCCGGACCGGTGCTGTTCCATCCGGCGGGCGTATTGCGGCACGCGCGGACCAGCTGGCTCCCGGGGCCTATGTGATCGAATTGATCACGTCGGACCGGCGCAGCGTGGTGCGCTGGGTCAAGCCCTGAGCTGCTCGGCATCGGGTCGTTGGGGCTACCTTTGCGGCCCCAACGACCCAACGCCCAGCCGCATGCAATTCT
Source organism: Flavobacteriales bacterium (assembly GCA_036405935.1). GTDB lineage: Bacteria > Bacteroidota > Bacteroidia > Flavobacteriales_F > PHOS-HE28 > PHOS-HE28. Next base: position 7,043 of record DASWWQ010000280.1, on the reverse strand, counting down.
TCATCGACACCGCCAGCCTCAGCCAGATCAAGGAAGCCCAGGACCTGGGGGTATTGGATGGAGTGACCACCAACCCATCGTTGATGGCCAAGGAAGGCATCAGCGGCACGGACGCCGTACTGAAGCACTACGTGGACATCTGCAACATCGTGGAGGGCGACGTCAGCGCCGAGGTGATCAGTACCGACTACGAAGGCATGGTGCGGGAGGGCGAGAACCTCGCGGCCCTGCACCCCCGCATCGTGGTGAAGCTGCCCATGACCAAGGACGGTGTGAAGGCGATCAAGTACTTCACCGACAAGGGCATCAAGACCAACTGCACCCTCGTGTTCAGTGCGGGGCAAGCCCTATTGGCCGCCAAGGCCGGTGCCACCTACGTCTCCCCCTTCATCGGCCGCTTGGATGATGTGAGCACCGATGGGGTGGGCCTCATCGAGCAGATCCGGACGATCTACGACAACTACGGCTACAACACCCGGATCCTGGCCGCCAGCGTGCGTCACCCGATGCACATCATCCAATGCGCGGAGATCGGTGCCGATGTGGCCACCTGCCCCCTCAGCGCCATCACCGCGCTCTTCGACCATCCGCTGACCACCATCGGGCTGGAGAAGTTCCTGGCCGATCACCGCAAGGCCGCCGAGAAGGCCCCCGCACGCTAGGATGCTGTTGGCGATCCATCCGGTGAACCCGGAACCCCGCAAGATCCAACAGGTGGTGGACCGCCTGAATGCGGGTGGGGTCATCGTCTGTCCCACGGACACCGTTTACGCCTTCGTCTGCAGCGCGCACCAGCCCCGGGCCATCGAAGCCGTGGCCAAGCTCAAGGGATCGAAACCGCAACGAGCGGACCTCTCCCTGATCTGCAAGGACCTCAGCCAGTTGAGCACCTATGCCCGCGCCATCAGCACCCCGGCCTTCCGGGCCATGAAGAAGGCGCTGCCCGGCCCCTACACCTTCATCGTCCCGGCCAGCAACGAGATCCCCAAGCTGTTCAAGAACAACAAACAGACGGTGGGGATCCGGGTTCCGGACCATCCCGTTCCCTTGGCCTTGGTGGAAGCGCTCGGCCATGCCTTGGTGGTGACCAGCGTGCACGACCCCGACAAGCTGATGGATTATACCACCGACCCGGAACGGATCGAGGAACACATCGGCCGCCAAGTGGATCTGGTGATCGACAGCGGGATGTGCGGACTCGAAGCCTCCACGGTGATCGACCTCAGCGGCCCCGCTCCGGAGGTGATCCGGGAAGGCAAAGGTCCGGTGGACGACCTGTTCTAGGCACTCGTCCGCACCCGTTCCCACGCTTGGGGAAGGGCCGCGATCAGGTCCGTGGGAAGCATGCCCTGCGTCCCCAAAGCTGCTGCCGCCAGATCACCCGCCGAACCGTGCACGTAAACCCCGGCCAAAGCGGCTGCTTCGGGGGGAAGACCTTGGGCACAGAGCGCGGTGATGATGCCCGTGAGGCAATCGCCACTCCCCCCCTTCGCCATGCCGACATTGCCGGTGGGATTGAAGAAGACCCGCCCGTCGGGTGAGCAGATGGCGGTAGGCCCTCCTTTCAGCACCAGGATCACCCGGTTCTTCTGGGCAAAGGCTTGGGCCCGTTCGAGCCGTTCCACCGAAGAGGAACTGCTCCCGGCCAACCGGTCGAACTCCTTGGGGTGCGGGGTCAGGATCGAACCGGGAGGCAAGAACGGAACCCACGTCGAATTGAGTGCCAGCAGGTTGAGCGCATCGGCGTCCAGCACCAAGGGTACCCGAACCTCCTGGACCAAGTGCTTCAGCAGTTTGGCCGTGGCCTCCGCCGTGCCGATCCCGGGTCCGATACCGATGGCGGAATAGGCCGTCAGCTCCGGAGGGATGGACAACGCCTCTCCACCAGCGTCCACGGAGACCAGGGCTTCCGGCGCCGAGGCGTGCACAAGTACCTCATTCCCAGCGGTGGTCCGCAAGGTGATCAAACCCGATCCCGAGCGCAGGGCAGCTTGGGTGGCCAACAAGGCGGCCCCGACCTTGCCCGGACCTCCGGCCATCAACAGCGCGTGTCCGAAGCTGCCTTTGTGCGCTTGGGAAGCCCGATACGGCAGCAACGCCCGGACATCCGACGGCTCCAACCGGTAGTAGTTGGTCGGCTCCGCACGGATGGCGTCGGCATCCAACCCGATGGGCAGCACATGGATCCGTCCGATGAAGGGCGCCTCATCCGGCAACAACATCCGGTACTCCGGCAGCTCGAGGACGAAGGTGTGGGTGGCACGGACACAGAACCGATCGGCGGCGGGTTCCTCCACCCCCCAGCCGGTAGGCCGGTCGATGGCGATCACCTCCGGTCGCATTTCCAGCAGCTTCGCGACCACGGTGCGCATCACGCCGGCAAGAGGGCGGTCCAAGCCACTACCCAGCAGGGCATCGACCACCAGATCATCCGAAGAGAAAGGCATATCCAGCTGACCCTCATCCCATTGCACCGGATCGATCCCAACGGATCGGCAACGTGCCAGTTGGGTCTCGAACTCCGGAGACCCTTGGGTGCGATGGGGAGCGACCACGACCCGCACGGAGCGTCCCAAGCGCTGGAGCAACTTGGCCATCACCAGGCCATCGCCCCCGTTGTTGCCCATCCCGCAGAGCACCACTATGGGCTTGGAGGCGGGATAAAGGCCTAGCAGCCGATCCACACAATGCGCCGAAGCCCGTTCCATCAGGTCCAAGGCCGGAACGCCTTGCGCGATGGTACGGGCCTCCACTTGGCGAAGCTGCCGGACGGAAAGCAAAGGGATCATGGAGGTAAGGTAGACAGGGGACGGGGGTAAAAAGAGAAAGGCCCCCGTTGCCGGGGGCCTTTCGATCAGAAGCGGTTCCGCTTACTGGAAGTAGAAGTTGATACCGATGCGAGCACCGCTCACACCCGTGTCGATGGAGAAGTTGCTGGTCTTGTCCGTGCCTTGCAGACCACCATCACCTTCGGTGGTGGTGCTCACAATGGCGTTGGCAGCCGTGTCGAAGCGCTCGGTCGTCGTTTCGGACGTACCGGTGCTGGTCATGGCGAGACCCCAGGTGTACTCACCCGACAGGGAGATCTTGGGGGCGCAGAACCATTCCACACCAGCGAAGCCGTTCAGGCCGATGCCGAAGGTGGAACCGTTCTTCTGCTCGGTCTGGCGGGGGCCAGCGTTCGTGGCGGTGAGAGCGTTGCCGTACTCGTTGGTGGTCTTGCTGTTACCGAAACCGACCATCACTTCAGCACCGTAGATACCCACTACGCGGGTGCTACCCACACGCTTCTCGATGCCTGCACCGATAGCGATGTTCATGTAGCTGTTCTTCTCCACGTCCTCCACCGTTGCGATGGGGTTGGGAACAGGCGTAGGCTGGGGGTTAGCGGCCACGAGATCCGTGTTCTTGGTGCTACCGAAGCCGATGCGCAGTTTAGCGCGGTAGGCCGTGTTGGCATCCACCAGTTTCTTACCACCGATCACCACTCCGGAGTTACCGGAGAAGATACCCGTGTTCAGGTTGTTCAGGGCAGCGCCACCGTTGCCGCTGGTGCCGTTGAACAGGTTACCGGCGTAGTTCAAGAGCGGGGTAGCCTCGAAAGTGAGACCCCAATCCCCATCTTGGGACAGCCAGTTTTCGCCACGGTTGCTGGTGATCTCGCCCGTCTGGGCGTTAGCAGCCGTTACGGCGAAGAGCGCTGCGGCGAACAGTACAGTCTTCTTCATGACGTTTTGGTTTGACGTGTGCTTACGTGTGGTTGTTCTATTCCTTGGTCGGCGAAACTATCCGGTTCGGGGCGGCAAACTTATAAACATCCCGAAGACATATCAACCGTTTTTTGTTGATCCCTTCGGCCGTTCCCTTGTTCAAGCCATCCGTTCCTTCCTGTCGAGCTCCAAAAGCGGCCGCAAAACTAGCATCCGGATCGGAACCACAAAAAAATCTTCACCTGACCTTATCACCGAGCATGGGTACGAAGCTGAAGGCTCCATGTTCCTCCCTGATCCAGTCCGCCGCCCCTTGTCGTACGAAACGGAGCATGGTCTGTGCCCCATCCCCTCCCACGGGCACCACCAGGCTGCCCCCGGGCCGAAGTTGGCGCAGGAGCTCCTCGGGAGCCGTGGGCGCCCCGCAGGTCACGATGATCTTGTCGAAAGGAGCATAGGACGGCAGACCCAGATAACCATCGCCATGCACCTGGTTGGCCCGGTAGCCCATCTCCGCCAGCTTGGCCTTCGTTGCCAGATGCAGGGGCCTGTGCCGTTCAATGGTGAAGACCTTGGCACCCAGTTCGTGCAACACGGCCGTCTGGTATCCGCTGCCCGTACCGATCTCCAGCACCTTCTCCCCTCTGGCCACCTGCAGCAGGCTGCTTTGGAAGGCGACGGTGTAGGGTTGCGAGATGGTTTGTCCGCAGGCTATGGGAAAAGCTTGGTCGGCATAGGCCAACCCGAGGAAGGCGCTGTCGTCGATGAACCGATGCCGAGGCACCTTGCCGATGGCCTCCAGCACTTGGCGGTCCGTAATGCCCTTCTGGCGGAGCAGCTCCACCAAACGGCGTCGCATGCCTTGGTGGCGATAGTCGTCTTGCATGGAAAAGGGCGGGGTCCAAAGCTAGGGATGCCCTGATCGGAGGTGGCCGGACGATCCGGCTACTTTTGCACCCCTTCCATGGGAAAACCACTGCGCATCGGCGTGCTCGGGGCAGGACACCTGGGCCGCATCCACATCCAGCAATTGCTACAGGTACCGGAGTTCGAGGTCGTGGGATTCCATGACCCCCACCCCGAGAAGTGCGCTGCGATCCAAGCGGAGTTCGGTGTGGCCGTGCTGCCTGATATGCAGGCGGTGATCGATGCGGCGGACGTGGTGGATGTGGTGACCCCCACGGTGCACCATCATGCCTGTGCCAGCGCGGCCATCCGGGCGGGGCGGCATGTCTTCATCGAAAAACCCCTGACCAACACCTTGGCGGAGGGACGGGAGCTGGTGGCGCTCGCTGCGCAGCACGGGGTGAAGGTGCAGGTGGGCCATGTGGAACGCTTCAACCCCGCCTTCCGCGCGGCCTACCCCTCCATGGACCGGCCCATGTTCATCGAAACACACCGCTTGGCACAGTTCGACCCGCGCGGAACGGATGTGAGCGTGGTACTGGACCTGATGATCCACGACATCGACATCGTGCTCCACGTGGTGGGTTCGCCGGTGAAGGGCATCAGCGCCAGTGGCGTGGCCGTGGTGAGCGATACGCCCGACATCGCCAACGCCCGGCTGGAATTCGAGAACGGCTGCGTGGCCAACCTCACCGCCAGCCGGATCAGCCTGAAGAAGATGCGCAAGAGCCGCTTCTTCCAGCGCGACGCCTATATCGGGGTGGACCTGCTGACCAAGGAGACCGAGATCATCCGTATGCGCTCCGTGGACGTTCCGGACCCTTTCGCCGTGACCTTGGACCTGGGACCCGGAAAAGGACATCGCGAGATCGCCTTCGAGAAACCGGAGGTGCCCGCGCACAACGCCATCCGGGAGGAACTGCGCTCCTTCGCCCTGGCCATCGCCAACGACCTTGACCCGGAAGTGCCTGCGGATGACGGCTTGGCAGCGCTGGAAGTGGCCCACCGCATACTGGACGCCATGGGGGTGATCCATGCCTGAACGATGCCCATACTGATCGTGCTCTCCCTACGTTACCGGCATTGGAACATGCCGACCCGCGCCCTGCGCTTCCTCCCTGCCCTCCTCCTGCTGCTATCCGGCTGCAAGAAGGACGGTGCGGTGCCCGCCTACATCCTGGTGAACACCCCGGTGGTGGTGGTGAACAACGGCGCCGACACGGTCACCTCCCGCATCACCGACCTCTGGGTGTATATCAACGATGAACCCGTCGGGGTCTGGGAGATCGGCGAGCGCATCCCCTTGATCGGCAGCGGCAGTTCGGAGATCAAGCTGATCGCGGGGATCCGCAAGAACGGGGTGATCGACGACCGGATCCAATACCCTTTCTACATCACTTGGAGCACGGTGGTGGACCTGGTACCCGAGCAGAACGTGGTGCTCTCGCCCGCCTTCCGCTACTTCGACAACGTATCCATCTGGGAGGAGAGCTTCAGCAATGCCGGGGTGATGTTGGATGTGGACACCTCCTACAGCGACACGGTGCTGATCCGTATGAGCGATGGCTCCGGCAACGACCATGGGGCCGCCTACATCGATGCGGCGCATCCCTCGTTCCAATGCTACGCCATCCAGAACTTCAGCATCCCCACCGGCACGGCGGCCTTCCTGGAACTGGACTACAGCTGCGACCTCCAGTTCCAGGTGGGGCTGCGGTATCTCAACAGCGCGGGCAACCTTGTGGATGCCCCGTACATCACCGTGAACCCGACCGTACGGGGAGACGGTAGCATGCCCTGGAACAAGATCTACATCGACATGGCCACGCCTTGGGCCTCCGTCAGCTCCAGCGAGAAGACCTTCTTCATCCGCACCACCCTCGGCGACCTCACGCAAGGACAGCTGCACGTGGACAACATCCGGCTGGTGCGGCCGTGATCATGGACAAACGGAAGCAGGTGACCCGGTACGTGCTGGCCGACCTTTTCGGCTCGGCCACCGCTTGGGCCTTGTTCTACTTCTTCCGCAAAGCCTACCTGGAACCCATCAAGTACCACCATCCGGTACCCTTGGAGGTGGATGCCAACTTCTGGATCGGCCTGGTGCTGATCCCCCTGTTCTGGGTGGGGGCCTTCCTGGCCATCGGTGGCTACTCCGAAGTGTTCCGCCGGTTCCGTATCAAGGAACTGGGGCAGACCCTGGTCGTGACCTTGTTGGGCTCCTTGGTGATCTTCTTCGTGCTGCTGCTGGACGACGAGGTGGCCGGCTACACCTACTACTACCGCTCCTTCGTGGTATTGTTCCTGCTGAACTTCGTGCTGCTGTTCAGCCTGCGCTTCATGCTCACCAGCAGCACGGTACGCAAGGTGCACGGGCGGCAGATCGGCTTCAACACCATCCTGGTGGGGGGCAGCGATCGGGCGGTG
>DASWWQ010000279.1:0-12048 GCA_036405935.1 Flavobacteriales bacterium | reverse complement strand
ATCACGGTCACGGGCGTGGCCGTGCTGTCGGTCGTTTCCGTGGTCGCATCGGCGGAGCCGCAGGAGGTGAGGAGGCCCGATCCCAGTGCGAGGATGAGCGGGTAGGAGAGTGCGATAGGGAAGTGCCGTGCATGGGTCAGGTGCCATCGTCCTTTCCCAACCTCGCACTCCAGCAGTTTTCCACCCTTGTACGCGCTCACGCTTGCACCGGTATTCCGTGTCGTTCTCATTTCAGCGGGTATGAAGCGTTCTGTCTTTCCATCTCGGCGAGCTTCTGCAGCACCGTCGTGCGGGCCACGGCCAGTTGCACCTCGGCCCCGGTCAGTTGGTTGCGGGCATCCAGGTATTCGATCTGCGTGTTCACGCCTTCATTGAAGCCCTTCTCGATGAGGTTGAAATAGCTGATGGCGCTGGTGTTCCGGGCATTCGCGCTGCGGAGCACCGCTTGTGCGGTGGCCAGTTCCGTCTCCGCCTGCGTAGCGCCCAACAGCAGTTGTTGCGTGGAGTTGCGCTCGGTCAGCTCGGCGATGTCCCGGTCGAACTGCGCTCGGTTTCTCTTGAAGCGGTTGCGACCGCCATTGAAGAGCGGCACATCCAGTTGCACACCGAAGAGGTAGTAGTCGGCGTAGTCGTCCACGGTCCAGTCCATGCCCTGGTAACCGAGGTCCACGAAGGTGCTCAGCTTCGGGACCCAGTAGTTGTCGGTCAGTTTGGTCCGGGCATCGTGCAGGCCCACGGCGGTGCGTAAGGCTTGGAGTTCCTCACGGCGACCGATATCCGCGATCGCGGCTCCAACGGTATCGGAAAGCGCGGCGTTCACGTCGAGGCTTTCATCCACCGCGGCTTCGAGGTCCACGTTCAGCAGGAAGTTGAAGTATCGTTTGGCGTTGGCGTACTGGTTGCTGGCCTGTGCCAGCTGCGCGGTGATCTGCTCGCGTTCGGCCTGGGCCCGGAGCACCTGAGCCGGCACACCCGCACCATGGCGTTGCAGCGAGCGCGTCACCTCCACGTTGCGCTCCAGCAGTTGCAGCGCACTGGTGTAGCTGCGCACGGCCTGACCGGCCATCAGCACATTGAAGTAGGCCACTTTGATGTCCTTCACCAGTTCGCGGCGGTAGATGCTCACCTCGAACTCCTGCAACTGCACGGCCTGTTGCTGGATCCGTTGGTTGTGGATCAGATCCGTGTTCAGCAGCGGCATGCTGGCGCGCACGTGGGCATCGTAGTAGTTCTTCGGGTTCAGGTAGGCCTGCACGTTCTCCACCTCCGGAAAGGCGTTCTGACCGATGAACTGGTTCAGGGTCCGGTAGACCGGATTCACCAGATCGCCCACCGGGAAGTCGAAATAGCGGCCGCCTTCACCGGTGATGTAGCTGGCGTTCAGGTTGAGGGAGGGGAGAAAGAGCGAACGGGCCTCTCGGAGCCCGAGGATGGCCTGGTCCATTGCGATGTTCCGCTGTTGGAGCACCACGTTGTTCGCCAGCCCTTGCGCGATGTACCCGTCGAGCGGCTGTTGGGCCCAAGCGGAAAAGGGGACCAGCCAAGTGATCAACCAGCGGATCCGGCATCTATGGAAGAACATCGTTCATCGTATTAACAACGTTAACCCAAGGGGTAAAAAAAGGGCGGGAAGGGGAGCCGTCATGGCTTCAGGCTACGCAGCCAGTTGGTGAATTGGTAGAGGCTGTCCTCGAGCAGGGTGGCCTGCTTCGCTTCGCTGATCACCTTGAAACAACGGTCGCGTACGAAGAGGGCCGACATGCCGTGCACGGTGCTCCAGATCAGGAAGCTGGTGATCTCCGCGTCGCTCTTGCGCAGCAGCTTCTTCTTCATGGCCTCTTCCACGGTTGCCACCAGCACCTGGAACACGCGGTCGCCTTCCTCCCAGAGGTGATGCTTCTCATCGAGCGCCTGCACCGGGGCTTTCATGATGAACATGAGGTCGTACAAGCCCGGGTTCTCCTGCGCGAATTCGAGGTACACCTTGCCCATGGCCGTGAGCCGCTCCATCGGGTCGCTCACGTGTGCGAGCGGTGCCATGCGGCCACCCAACAGTTGGAACGCTTCCACGTGCAAGGCATGGAAGATGGCGTCCTTGTCCTTGAAATAGAGGTAGATCGTGGTGGGGCTGTACGCGATGCGCTGCGCGATCATGCGCATGCTGGTGCGGTCGTAGCCCTGTTCGATGAAGAGCTCGCGCGCAGCATCGAGGATGGCCTTCTTCAGGTCCTCCTTCTCCTTGGCCTTGCGTGCAGCGATGCCCATGACGGGGGCAAAAATAGTTAACGGTGTTAAGTATGCAAATGGCCGGAGCACTTTTGTGGTCACGGTACCTTCGCCGACCATGAAGGAGCGTCTGCATCGGGCCTACCGTATCAGCAAGTACGTGGTGTACCGGCAAACGATCATCGAGCCGATGGATCACCTCTGGACCTTCATGGGGGCGTTCATCGGGATCGGGAGCATCGGTTTTCTGCAGAGCCTTCAGTTCGACCGGCTCGATCGGTTGTTCCTGATCGGCTCCTTCGGTGCATCCGCCGTGCTGGTGTTCGGCGCCACGAACAGTCCCCTGGCACAGCCGCGCAATCTCTTCTTCGGGCACTTGATCTCGGCGGTGATCGGCGTCACCGTCGTCAAGCTTGTCCCCGATGTGCTCTGGCTATCGTCCGCGCTCTCGGTATCGCTCTCCATCGTGGCGATGCAGATGACGCGCACCATGCATCCGCCCGGTGGGGCTACCGCGTTGATCGCGAACATCGGCACCGAGCGGATCAAAAGCCTGGGGTACGGCTACGTGCTGTCGCCGGTGATGTCGGGCGTGCTGATCCTGTTGATCGTGGCGCTGGTGGTGAACAACATCCCGCGCACCCGGAACTATCCGTACCGGAAGTAGGGCAGGCCGATCATGAACGTCCGGTGATGCGCCGGAAGAAGCGCTTCTCGAATTCCCAGAAGAAGCGGAACTGCCCGAACAACGCCCCGTAGATCAGCAGGAACACGTTGTAGATCGGCAGGATCAGGATGTAGTAGAGCACCGTGAAGAGCACGGGCTGTTCACCTTCCCCGGCGAAGTAGGCCAGGATGGGTTTCTTCAGGAAGAGCACCGTGAAGCCCGTGCAGGCGAAGACGAGCAGGATCAGCAGCACCCGCCCCGGGCTTACGCCCCAACGGCGGCCCAGTCGCGCCATCCAACCCTGCTTCTGCTCCTGACCGTTCATTGCGGGCGCGAAGATCGCAGCTTGTCCATCCTCTTTGTCATGGACCGGCGACAATACCCTGATCGGGGTATCGGAGCGCGGTAGCTATGGGTTGCCGGATGGCCGTTGTGGGCTATCCGGGGTGGAGCGATGGTGCTGGTAACCGGAACACAACTCCTGCGTCCTCAATCCTGCCACTCGGCGAGGAAGAGGTTGGTCTCGCGGGTGCCTCCGTTCGCCCGGTTGCTGCTGAAGACCAAATGCTTGCCGTTCGGGCTGAACACGGGGAAGGCATCGAATTGATCGCTGAAGCTCACCTGTTCCAAGCCGGTGCCATCGGTATTGATCAGATAGAGGGTGAAAGGGAACCCCCGCTTGGCCGTGTGGTTGCTGGCGAAGATGATCTTGTTGCCGCTCGGATGCCAGAAGGGTGCCCAGTTGGCCTGGGTGAGGTCGGTGATCTTCTTGGCGTCGCTGCCGTCTGCGTTGGCCACGTACAGTTCCATGTTCGTGGGCATCACCAGGCCCTCCTTCAGGAGCTGCTTGTATTCGTCCTCCTCGGCCTTGTCCTTCGGACGGCTGGCGCGCCACAGCAGCTTGGTGCCGTCCGGGCTGAAGAAGGCGCCCCCGTCATAGCCCAAGGTGTTGGTCACGCGCTTCACATCGCTTCCATCGATGTTCATCGTGTACAATTCCAGGTCGCCATCGCGCATGCTGGTGAACACGAGGCGATCACCCTTGGGACTCACCGTGGCCTCGGCATCATAGCCGGGCGTGTTGGTGAGTTGCTTACGGATGTTGCCCTTCAGGTCGCTGACATAGATGTCGAAGCTCGGGTAGATGGGCCACACGTACTTGCCATCGTTGCGGCGTTCGGGGTGCGCTGGGCAGGCGGCGTCCTTCTGGTGCGTGCTGCCGAAGAGCACGAGGCTGTCACCGGGCAGGAAATAGCTGCAGGTGGTGCGGCCGCCGTTGATGCTGATCTTCTGCGGAGCGCCCTTGCTGAGGTCGTCCGTGAAGGGATCGAAGACGTAGATCTGGTCGCAGCTCTCGCCCCAAGCGGGATTGTTGGCTTGGAAGATGAGCTTGTCACCGGCGAAGCTCCAGTAGGCCTCCGCGTTGTCACCCCCGAACGTCAGCTTCTTCAGGCTCTTGAAGTGCTTCTCACCCTCGGCGATCAAGGTGTCCTTCACCGCAGGAACGGTGTCGGTCTGCGCCGTGGTCGTTTCCGAAGGGGCGGGAGCGGAGCAGCCGAAGGCCAGCAAGGGAAGGAGATGGAGGGCGCGTTGCAGTTGCATGAAGGGGTATCGGTTTCGGGCCGCGAAACTATCCACGCATCCGCGCTGCTTTGTCATTGCTCTGCCAGTTGTCACAAAGCCGTGTCCGCGCCGCTATATTATCCGGACCATGAATGACGATAAACCCGTCAAGGGCCGAGGGGCGGCGGAGCAGGTGAAGAACCGCTTCCTGCAACACAGCTATGGTGTTGTGCATTGGGAGGGCATCGATGAGGTGGAGGAGCTGCCCGATGGTGGAGGGGGCACCAAGTACATCGAGGTATTCCCGAGGACGATCCTCAACGAGGTGCCTTCGCCTGATGTGGGGATGGGTTGGAGCGTGAACCCCTACCAAGGCTGCGAGCATGGCTGTTCGTATTGCTATGCCCGCCCCACACATGAGTACTGGGGCTACAGCGCGGGACTGGATTTCGAGCGGACGATCCTGGTGAAGCGGAATGCGGTGGAGCTTTTCCGCAAGGCCTTGAAGCACCCCAAGTGGAAGGCCGATACCATCAGCTTCAGCGGCAATACCGATTGCTATCAGCCGGTGGAACGGAAGGAGTGCATCACGCGTGGCCTGTTGGAGGTGGCGCAGGAGTTCCGGCAACCCATCGGCATCATCACCAAGAACGCCTTGGTGCTGCGCGACATTGATATCCTGGGGGAGATGGCGAAGGACCGCTTGGCCACGGTGGCCATCAGTTTGACCTCGTTGAACGAGGACCTTCGCCGTGTACTGGAGCCGCGTACCAGCACCGGGCGCAATCGGTTGCACGCGATCGAGCAGCTGAGCAAGGCCGGTGTGCCCGTCTTTGTGATGGTGGCGCCCATCATCCCTGCATTGAACGAACACGAGGTGCCAACGTTGTTGAAGGCTGCGGCCGAAGCAGGGGCGTTGGGCGCAGGATACACGGTGGTACGTACCAACGGTGCGGTGCAGGAGGTCTTCCGGACGTGGTTACGCCACCATTTCCCGGACCGGGCCTCCAAGATCATCGCGCAGATCAGCGATGCCCATGGAGGGCGCATGAACGACAGTGAGTTCGGACGCCGGATGAAGGGACAAGGAGCGTTCGCGGAGAACATCGGGAGGATGTTCCGCGTGATGCGCCAACGCTACTTCGGAGATCGGGTGCTTCCGGAAATGGACCACACGCTGTTCAAGGTACCACGGGAAGGTCAGTTGGGACTTTTCGACTGAGCCGGCGTGGAGCGCCTTCCCCGATCCGTTCCGTTCACGCCGCGATCAGAACCAGTATCGGGCGCCCAGACCGAAGTCGATGTCGAGACCGGTGCTGGGCGTCAGGTCCAAGGTGGGCACCACCTCGAAGAAGAGGTCCACGGGCGCATTGTCGAAGAGATAGGCCAAGCCGACCGGGAAGCGGATGCCCAGATCCAAATGACTGCCGTCGTGATCGTAGTAACGCCCCCGATGCCAGTACCGGTCACCCGTCCAGCTCCGCATCCTGATACCTGGACCGTAGTACAGCGGCAACTTCCCCTTGTTCACGTGGATCAGGTTGAAGTTGTGGAACAGGTAGTCTCCGTGCAGATGCACGTACCCGCCATGTCCCCAGCCGCCCCAAGCGAGGCCCATGCCGATGGCGCGATCGCCGTTGAGCCAGGCCTTGCCCGAGAGACCGGTGGGTTCGCCGATCATGATGCCGAGGCCGAAGCCGCTGTCCTGGGCCGTGCAGGTGAGGGTGGTGAGAAGGGCCACGAAGCCCAGCGTACGGAGGAGTCGAGGTGTGGTGATCATGGCAGGAGCGTTACAAGTGGGGTGCCGGGAGATCTCACCGGCGCGTGGCGAAGCCCGAATGGCCGACCAAAGGACCGGTCTCGATCCGCAAGTTGTCAACACGGGCCAACGCCGGTCCCCGTCGGCACCAAAGGACGAAGCGCTCCACGGCACTCCGTTCCCCTTCCACCTCGATCAACACGCTGCCATCCTGCAAGTTCATGGCGAATCCCCTGAGGTCCAGTTGGATGGCCTGCTCAACCGCATTTTTGCGGAAGCCCACGCCCTGCACGCGACCGGTGATGAGAAGGCGGAAGTGGACCAGCTCCATGAAGGGCGAATCTAGTGGGGCGGATCGTGCGTAGAAGGCCGTTGACATCCCTCGGGCGAATGTGGAATTTTGCCCGTTGAAGGTCGAGAACCAATCGATAAAGCCTATGACGCTGTTCCGTACGCTCCGTTGCATCCTCTCCACTTATCTGTTCTGTTCCCTTATTGCTCCGGTTGAAGTCCAGGCCCAGTCGGTGCCCAGCGGTTTCAATGATGTGCTGGTGATGGGTGGATGGACGGCCCCGGTGGGTTTCACGTTCGATGCGAACGGTCGTTGGTACGTGTGGGAGAAATCCGGCAAGGTCTTCATTGTGGAGAACGGAGTGAAACGGACCACCCCCCTGATCGATATCAGTCCGGAGGTGGGCAACTGGCGCGACCACGGATGCCTGGGCTTCGCGCTGGACCCGAACTTCCTCACGAACGGCTACATCTACCTGCTCTACACGGTGGACCGCCATCATCTGATGCACTTCGGGAAGCCCACCTACAATGCGGCGACCAACGAGTACTACGCGGCCACCATCATGCGGGTGACCCGCTACCAGGCCTTGGCTTCCGACAACTTCAATTCGGTTGACCCGAACAGCCGCTTCGTGCTGTTGGGCGAGACCAAGAAGACCGGTGTACCGATGCTGCACGAATCCCACAGCACGGGGCAGTTGGTCTTCGGTACCGATGGCACCCTGTTGCTGACGGTGGGTGATGGCGCGAGCTACAACAATGTCGATGTGGGAAGCGATGGGGGCACCTACTTCGCACAGGCCTTGCTCGATAGCATCATCCGGCCAGCGGAGAATGTTGGTGCCATGCGGTCGCAGCTGCTCAATTGCCACAACGGGAAACTGCTGCGTATGGACCCGATGACGGGGAATGGTGTGCCGAGCAACCCGTACTACGACCCGGCCAACCCGCGCTCGCCCAAGAGCCGGGTGTGGGCCTTGGGCCTGCGCAATCCCTTCCGCATGACGTTGCGCCCCAACAGCGGCGGCACCGATCCGACAGAAGGGCGGCCGGGTGCGTTCTACATCGGTGATGTGGGTTGGAACGTGTGGGAGGATCTGCACGTGAGCTATGAGGGCGGTATGAACTTCGGTTGGCCCATCTTCGAGGGAATGGAGAACCATACCGAGTATACCGCTGCGCTCACCGCCAATCAGGATGCCCCGAATCCGCTCTACGGGCAACTCGGCTGCACACAGCAGTACTTCAACTTCCAGGATCTGCTGAAGCAGGAAAGCCCCATCCACCTCAACGGACACCCGAACCCCTGCGATGCCATGGTGCAGGTGCCGACGAACATCCCCACCTGGTTCCATTCGCGTCCGGCCATCGATTGGCGCCACGGCACGGCGCAGAGCCGTTGCGCCGGGTTCAACGGGAACACCCCCGTGACCTATGACCTTGATGCCGTGAACTCCCCGGTGCCCGGTCCAAGGTTCGCGGGGAATGCGGCCGGCGGAAGCGCTTGGATCACCGGTCAAGGTTGGCCGGTGGGTTATCAGAACACCTACTTCCAGGCCGACTACGGTGGTGCCTGGATCCGTCGCTTCAACTTCAATGCCCAGGAGAAGCCCACGGCAGGCTTCAACTTCGGAACGGCCATGGGTGCGGTTGTCTTCCTGAAGGAAGGTCCTGATGGCGGCCTTTGGTACGTGAAGTATGAATCGAACGCGATCCGCAAGGTGGTGCCCGCCGGTGTCACCGATCTGCCTCCAACGGCAGCGGGCACGCAGAGCGCCGTCCATGGCCCGGGTCCGCTGAACGTATCCTTCACGGCCGCGGGCAGTTCCGATCCGGAGAACGGTGCGCTGACCTACGCCTGGAACTTCGGCGATGGGGGCACGGCAACCGGCTTCAATGCCGCACACACCTTCACGCCACTTCCCGGCGTACCTACCAGCTACACGGTCACGCTAACGGTCACCGACAACGCTTCCCAGACCAACAGCACCACCTTCCTGGTGAGCGTGAACAACACGCCCCCCCAGGTGGCCATCACCAGCTTCCCCGACAACCACCATTATCCCTTGGGGGTGGACACCATCTATGCACTGCAGGCGGCGGTAAGCGATGCCGAACAAGGCGTGATCCCCTTGGGTTACGCTTGGCAAACGGTCTTCCACCACAATGCACATACGCATCCCGAGGCGATCGACCATGCCGTCACCAGCAACACGGTGATCTCCGGCGTTGGATGCTACGACGAGGAATACTACTACAAGGTGCATCTCACCGTGACCGATGCCCATGGTTTGAGCACCGAGGTGGTGCACACCTTGCTGCCCCGTTGCACCAGCATCCGACCCACGGCCATCATCAGCAGCAGCACGGTATACGCGGTGGGGGCCTTCACCACCACGATCCGGGGTACGGAGAGCACGGACAACGGCACCATCGTATCCTACCTCTGGGACTTCGGTGATGGCACCACGGCCAGCGGACCGCAGGTGGAGAAGACCTTCTCGCAGGTCGGGGAATACCAGGTGACGTTGACCGTAACGGACAACGATGGTCTGACCAACAGCACCACCAAGCCCTTCACCGTGCTCACGCTCGATGCCCCCCAGTGCGTGGGTGCATCCGGCAGCGTGTTGCGTGAATACTGGACAGGCGTGAGCGGTGGAACGGTCAGTACCCTGCTGGCGAGCCCTTCGTATCCGAACTCACCGAGCGGTACCACGTACCCCACGACCATACAAGGTCCGACCGATTGGGCGAACAACTATGGGACGCGGATCCGGGGCTACATCATCGCACCGGAAACGGGGGTGTACAACTTCACCCTCACCTCGGACGATGCTTCGGTGTTCAGCCTGAGCCCGAACGCACAGCCGCAGTATGCACAGGCCATCTGCTCGGTGTCGGGCTACACCGGCGCCGAGGAGTACACCAAGTACAGCACGCAGCGCAGTGCCAATATCACGCTGCAGGCCGGCGCCTACTACTACTTCGAAGTGTTGCACAAGGAAGGCAGCGGCGGTGATCATGTGGCGGTACGTTGGCAACGTCCGAGCAACCAGACGATCGCGCTGATCCCGGCGGCGAACCTGGCGCGTTGGCAGGATTGCCAGCCGAGCATCACGCTTCGTGCTTCCCTGCAGGGGGCACAGGCAACGGGCAGCAGCCTCATGCGCGATGACCTCCGCGCAGCTGGATCGATCCCCTTGACCGAACCGTACACCGGTCTCGGCTTCACACATGCGGGTGGCGGTGGTGGCGAAACGGTGGCTCCGGCCATGCTCGCGATCACCGGAATGAACGCCGTGGTCGACTGGGTGCTCGTTGAAGTACGGTCGGCTACCGCCCCACATGCCGTGTTGGCCACGCGCAGTGCATTGCTGCAACGCGATGGCGATATCGTGGACGTCAATGGTCGCCGTCGCCTGATCTTCAATGTGGCTGCCGGCAACTACCGCATCGCGTTGCGCCACCGGAACCACTTGGGTGTCATGAACGGCACCACGCTGCTGTTGAACGGCAATGATCGTTATCTGGATCTCACCCAGGCCATCACGGTCACATACGGCACCAACGCCCAGACGGCGCTTGCCAACGGACGTCAGGCCTTGTGGTCCGGCAATGTGCTGCGGGATGGCGAGCTGAAATACACGGGGACCAACAACGACCGGGATCCGATCCTGATGGGCGTGGGCGGCATAGTGCCCACGCAGACCGCGAGCGGTTATCTGCAGGGTGACGTGAACATGGACGGTGTGATCAAGTACACCGGCACGGGCAACGACCGTGATCCCATCCTGATGGGCATCGGCGGTGTGGTACCCACGGCCACCCGGTTGCAGCAGCTGCCTTAGTCCTTACGTTCGCTGAGGGCGCGCAGGTAGGCGGTAAGGGCCTGCCCGCGACGCTCGGTCAGCACGGCGTTCAGGACCGCCTTGGTCCGTGCATCCAGCACGCGGTGGATCATCGGGTCCTGGGTACGCTTGGTGAACTTCTTTCCGGTCGTGGCCATGACGATGCGAATTGGTATGACGAAGGTGACCGTCACCAAGGCCCATCCACCATACCCCGATCGAGGTATTCGCGGCCGGCTTCTCCACCGGGACGGGCGGATAACTTCGCCGTCATGCGGCAGAAGGCCTTGTTATGGTTCGTGGTCTGCACGGCGACCCTCATGGTGCCCGGGCTCTGGGCGGTGTTCACCCATGGCCACACGGAACTCCATCTGGCGGTCAACCGCTTCCATGGGCCCTATGGCGACCTCTTCTTTGCACCCTTCACGCACTTGGGCGATGGGCTCACGGTGCTGGCCGTATCGTTGCTGTTCCTGCTGCGCAGCTGGCGTGGATTCCTGATGGTCGGGCTGTCCGCAGGGCTCAGCGCTCTGGTGACCCAGACCCTCAAACGCACCCTGTTCGCGGAGGTGGACCGGCCCATGGAATTCCTGGCCGAGCTACCGGAACTCCACCTCGTGCAAGGCGTCGTGATGAACCACCACAACAGCTTTCCGAGCGGACATAGCACGGCGGCCTTCAGCATGTGCTGCGCCTTGGCGGTGCTGATCGCACGCCCCACCTGGAGCATTGCACTGGCCTTGCTTGCCGGGTTGCTCGCCTATTCCCGCGTATATCTGTCGCAGCATTTCACGGAGGATGTGCTGGCCGGTGCGTTCATCGGTACCCTGACCGCCTCGCTGGTGTATGTCCTGCTCTTCGAGGGACCCTGGTCGCGCAATGCGGCGTTGGACCGATCGCTGCTCCGGGGGCGCCCATGACACGTTCGCTCCACTATCCCATGGGGTACGTGGGCCTTCGTCACGCACGTGTCATATTCGGATGACGCTCAACGGGCCCGGTTGCTCCGCAAATCCTTGCAGGACAAGGGGTGTGCGATGGTCCGGTCGGTGCTGATCACCGTATGTACCGTGATCATGGTATTGCGGACGGATCCCATCGGGGGATTCATTTGCGGCCGGAAATGAAAAAGCACATGAAGCACATTACGCTACTCTCGGCAATGGCCCTTCCGGTCATGCTCCAAGCACAGACGGAGGTGACCGTGGTAACGGGACCTTCCAACGCGGACCAGGTCTGGTACCGACTCTCGGACGACCAGGAGAACTCCGCCACACTGGCCGAATGGGACCTCGGATTCGAGATCACCGGTTTCAATGCCTCCATCATCGTCAACACGGCGAAGGGTCTTGCCGTCTTCAACACGAACCAGGGTTCGGCCGCTTGGGAAGAGGTGACCGTTGCCGATGAAATGGCCTGGACGCCCCTGAGCAACTCGGAAACGACCTGGAGCGCCGGCGCGCTGAACACATCGGCCGACGGTGAGTTCGACCTCGGCTGGGGCACGTACAGCGTGATCAACCACATCACAACGGGCACCGAACTCTTCGTGGTGCGTCTTGTCGATGGCACCAGCTACAAGAAGCTGCGTATCGATTCGCTGAACGGAGGCATCTATTACTTCACCTACGCGGACCTCGACGGTTCGAACGAGCAGTCGGGTACCATCGCGAAGACCGACTACACGG
>DASWWQ010000278.1:0-47251 GCA_036405935.1 Flavobacteriales bacterium | reverse complement strand
ATACCACATCACCTTGCGCGATCGGTACTCGCACGTGGAATCACGGGACCTGCCGTGGCTCTCCCGGTTCCTCTGGACCTACATCGGCGTGGCGGTGGCCGCGATCGGCCTCCATGTGCTCAACATTTTCCTGCAGATCGATCACCTGGTGATGAACGCCATCCTCAGCTTGATCTTCTGCGGCTGCCTGTTTGCGCTGGCGTATGCCAGATGGCATGTGGCGCCGATCACCCCCGAACCTGCGGCGGACCCGACCCCGGCCGGGGAAAGTCAAGGTTCGTCCGTGCGCAGGTTGCATACCCTGCCGGATGAGCTTTACCGGGACCTCGTCACCCGATTGGAGAAAACACTGGAGACGGACAAGGCCTATCTGGACAACGACCTCGATCGGATGCAGCTCAGTGAGCGGATGGGGGCCTCCCCGCATCACGTGTCCGAGGTGATCAACCGCCACTACCGGAGCAATTTCTTCGATGTGGTGAACCGCCTCCGCGTGGAGGAGGTGAAACGCAAGTTGAAGGATCCCAAGCACGCGCTCTACTCCATCCTCGGGATCGCCATGGAGTCCGGGTTCAATACGAAGTCCAGCTTCAATACGGCCTTCCGGAAGCATGCCGGGACCACACCTTCCGAGTTCCGCGATGCCGCCTAAGGGCGACGGGCGTTCGACTTCCGAACGCATCCGGCCCAGGTCGTACGTCCGACCCGGCCGGGAAGGTCGATGAGCACCGTGGGCACGGAGAGCTTCGAGGCCCGTGTCCGCCAACGCGTCCGAGGCGATCACCGGAGAAGGCGATCGGACCTGCGTGGCGGATCGATCCTTAAGCCATGGGGGAACCGGCCGGAAAGCGCAACGGCGTTGCACGCCTTCCGCGAACACACGGGCATCACCCCTTCGATACCCAGGACCGGATAGCCCGGGTACGACTTCGAAAGCGCTGGCACAGTCGGACGTCCGACCCGGGCGGGAAGGTCGATGAGGCCCCCTGCGCCACGGGAATTTCGCCGCCATGTCCGAAAACACGTGTTCCCCGGGACCGGGTGGAAAGGTGAGCGCTGCCCCCAGCTTGGGCGGCACGGTGCCCTGGCGAAGGAGCGGGGTGCTGCCTGGGGGCTGGATACGTGCCTGGTTCACCCACCTGTGGAAGATGGGGGTGCGCGGAATCGTCACGAAACACCGCAATGGGAAGGAGGCCCTGAAGCCCCAGTGGCCACCGGCCTTCGACGAGGACAACCTGAGGGCGATGATCAACAGCACGAAGGACCTGATGTGGAGCGCGGACCGCAACTACCGGCTGATCGCGGCGAACGAACCGTTCCTGGACAGCTTGGAGGAGGTCACGGGGGCCCGGTTCAAACCTGGCGACAGCTTGATGGTGGCCGACGTGCCCGGTGCTGCGGCCACCACGCACTGGCACGCGCATTTCGAACGTGCGCTGGGGGGCGAAGCCTTCACTACGGAGGAGTATGTGGCCCACTCCCGCGAGGCGCACCTGCAAGTGGGCTATGCTCCCATCCGCGCCAACGGGAACGTGGTCGGTGTGGCCATGGTCAGCCGTGACATCACCGAGATGCGCAAGGCCCAGCTCGAGTTGGAACGTTCCCATGCCCGGATGCGGGCAGCGGCCTTACAGAAAGCCTCGATCCTGGATGCGCTGCCCGCACAGGTGGCGTTGCTCGATCCGGCCGGCATGATCGGGGAGGTCAACGAGGCCTGGCGCGTCGCTGTGGAACGGAGCGGCCTGCGGATCGATGACCATGGCGTAGGGGAGGATGTCCGGAGCGTGGCACGCCTGCTCATGGGGGAGGAGATCTTCCGCCGCGAGGGTGTCGCCGATGGCCTGTCGTCCGTGCTGCAGGGCCGCTCGGCGGGTTTCACCCTGGAGTATCGGAGTCCGGCGGAGGGGCCGCCGCTTTGGTTCCAATTGCGCATCGCTCCCTTGTCCAGCCGGGACGGTGCGGTGGTGATGCACCTCGACGTCACCGATCGCCGGGAGGCCCAGGAAGCGGTACTGCGCTCCCATGCGCTCCTGGAGGACCGGGTGGTGGAGCGCACCAAGGAACTGCTGCTGAAGAACGAGGAGCTGGAGGCGGAGACGGAGAAGAACAAGCGCCTTGGCCGGGAGATCGTCAAACGCAACGAAGAGCTCATGTCGAGCATCACCTACGCCAGCTACATCCAGCGCTCGCTGATCCCGGAACGGCGGAAGTTCGACTTCTTCAACGGAATGGGGCTGGTATTCCGCCCGCGTGATGTGGTGAGCGGCGACTTCCTGTGGTGCCATGGAACGTCCGACCATTTCGTGGTGGCGGTGGCCGATTGCACGGGTCATGGCGTGCCGGGTGCCATGATGAGCATGCTCGGCCATGATCTGCTCGACCACATCGTGGTGGAGCACGGTGAACACGATCCGCGAAGGATCCTCGAACAACTCGATGGCGCGATCAACCGGCTGTTCACCAGCTCCGAAGGCCTTCACGTGATGGACGGGATGGACATTTCCGTCGTGGTGGTGGACAAGCGCACGATGGAACTGACCTTCTCCGGAGCGGGGCTGCCGCTGCTCGCCATCCGCGATGGGGCACCGATCCTTTTCCCGGGATCGAAGGCCACCATCGGAGGACGTTGGGTGTGCGGCGAGAAGGAGTTCTGCCTGCATCGGCACCAGCTCCGCCGCGGTGATCGCCTTGGCCTGTTCACCGACGGGTATGGTGACCAGTTCGGGGGGCAGCAGAACAAGAAGTTGCTCCGGCGTGGTTTTCTCTCGATCCTGGTGGAGCAGTCCATGCTGGATGCGGCCCAGGCTGCCCAAGCGATCGACCGGCATTTCACCGGATGGATGGGAAAACAGGAGCAAGTGGACGATGTGCTTGTTCTGATCCTGGATGTGTGATCATTGGAGAAGGCCAAGCACGCGATGCTATCCGGTGCGACCCCTGCGCGTCGCACCTCCCTGCTGCCCTGTACTTCTGTCATTGCGGGCCATCATCCCGAGCACGGACCCGGGACGGGACCGCGAACAGCACCACATCCGGGGTCCCTTCATACGGTGTGCGATACGAAGATCCCGGATGAACAGGTCCTGCGCCTGCGGCGCCCCGGTCTCCGGAATAACCCTGGGGTAAGATCCCTCCTTGTACTTTGCCACTTTTACTTCCCCCATGTACTTGACCCACCGGATCCTTGGCCTGTTGGCCGTTGTCTGCAGCTTGGAGGCCACCGCCCAATTCGCTTATCCGCAGATCGTTCAGGCCCGCCACTTATCGGCTTCTCTCGCTTGGGGGTCGGGTGATGTCGGCAATGACGGGGATACGGACCTGATCGCTTATGAGTACGGGTCCATCCACCTGTTCGAATACCACCAGGATCAGGATGCCTATGTGCGCCGTATGATCGTCACTGCCGGTCCCGAGGACTTCTATGTCGACCCGGCCCTCGAGGTACTGGATATGGACAATGATGGCATCAACGACATCGTGGTCGGGGACGATGAGGGCATCCGCTTCCTGAAGGGCTTGCCCGGTGCGACCTTCGCGCCCATCACCCTGTTGCATCCGCTGGTGACGAACGATGCACGGGGCGGATTCGCGGATATGGATGGCGATGGTGACACGGATGTCTATGCCATATCCGGGAACGGCGTGATCATGCTCTTGAACGACGGTGCGGGTGCCTTGTCGGCCACCCCGCCGTTCACCACCATCAATGGTTCCTCAACCCTGTCGAAGCTTTTTCGGATCGACCTGGACGGCGATGGTCTCCAGGACCTGCTGAGCATGGAGCAGAATACGGATGTCCGTGTGCATCGCAACCTGGGAGGAGGTACCATGGAGAGCCTGACCACGCTGACCACTGTATCCACCGTGGTCCCTTTCGATCTGGATGATGATGGTCTCGACGACGTGGTCATCCGGATCGGAGGGAACCTGATGATCCATCGCAACCAGGGCAACGGTTCGTTCGGGCCGCAAGAGCTCCTCGTTGCGGTGCCCGCCGCGCCCTTGTTCGCCGCCGATCCGGATGCCGACGGGGATATGGACCTGCTCTACGTGCTCGACGACGAGCTGAAAGGGCTCATGAACACCAACGGCACGCTGCAGCAGTCCACTCTGTTCGGAGGACCGACCGAAGGGCTGATCCAGGTGTTCCGCCATAACGGCGTGTCCAGCGTGATCCTGGAACGCATCGGGGGCGGACAGCTGGTGTACCGCGCGGCACCCGACGGCACCTTCTCCGCCCACTCCCTGCTGGACGGTGACCCCGGGGAGTACTTCACCTTGGCCGACCTGGATGGGAACGGCCATAAGGACCTGGTCTTCGGCAACGCCGACTACAAGGTGCATTGGAGCCCCTCGGACGGCGCTTCCTTCGGTGCCCCACGCCTGCTGTTCGTGGGCGAGGGCGACTACCTCGATGCCATCACCTGCGGCGACGTGGACAGCGATGGCGACCAGGATGTGATCATCGGCGGCATGGATGGGTGGGACCTTCTCCGCAATGACGGTGCGGGCGGCTTCGTCAAGGAGCAGCTCATGTCCTTCACCACCGGGCGCAGGGGCGAACTGATGGTGGTGGACATGAACGGTGATGGCTTGCAGGACATCGTGCGTTCCGCCGGCAACTTCGGCTCCGGCATGTTCTTCCTGCGCAATACCGGCACCGGGGACTTCGATTACATCGCCGGTGGTGTCAACATGACCTTCTTCGCCGGGTTCCAGCTCATCGGCGTTAAGGACCTGGACGAGGATGGGCTCAAGGACCTCATCGTCTACGATGCGAACCAAGGCGTCTGCTGGTTCAGGCATTTGGGCAATTTCTCGTTCGCCACCCGCGTGCTCATCACGGCCGAACTGACCTATGGGGATGTGGTGGACGTGAACATGGACGGCCACCTGGACCTGATGATGACCTTGGACGACACCGCACCGATGGCCGCATGGATGGAGGGCCAGGGCGATGGTACGTTCGGACCGGTCCAGCCCATCTTCGAGCAAGGCACCTGCACCTTCTGCAGGACCCAGAACATCGACCTGGACGGTGATGGCGATCCCGATGCCCTCCTGTTCCACGACGAAGAGCCCACGGCCGAATACACGCTGAACGATGGCACGGGCCAGTTCTCCCCCTTGGCACCGCTCACCACCACCGACATCCATTCCACCGTGGAACGGCGGTTCCAAGTGACGGACGCGGACGGTGATGGCGATCAGGACGTGGTGTATCGGCGCATCGTGGGCTATGGCGGCGCACAGGTGGCGCTGTTGGAGAACCTCTTGGGCGGTGCCTTCTCCATCTCCGGCAAGGTGTTCGCGGATCTGGACGGGGATGCCACGCACGATGCCGGTGAACCCTTGATCCCCGGCGCGCTGGTCACCGTGGCACCGGAGGCCTATGCCGTATGGTCCGCTGATCCCACCGGGAGCTATGTGGCCTATGCCGGTGCGGGTGACTACCTCGTGTCCGCCCAAGTGCCGGCCCCGGGTTGGATGCAGACCACCGATCCCGTGACCCACACCGCACAGCTTTCCACCGACGCACCGGCATGGAACGACCTCGATTTCGGGTTCTTCCCGAATGGCGATATCCATACGGTGGTGCCCCGCATCGTCACCTCCGCCAGCTCGGTCTGCTCGGAGGCCGTGCCCCTGTGGGTGGATTACACCAACCTCGGCACGTACGTGGAGCGGGGCACCGTGGCCGTGATGCTCGATACCCTGTGCTCCTTCCTCTCCAGCGAGCCACCTCCCGACGCCATCATCGGCGATACGTTGTATTGGGACTTCGAGGACCTATCATACTTCGAGATGAGGGGCATTCAGCTCGTGGTCGAGATGCCCGGCGTGGACCATCTGGGCGACACCTTGTTCCATCAGGTGGAAGTGCGTACCACCGATGAGGACGGAGCGCCGACGGAGATCTTTACCGCGGAGCTGGACGACATCCTGGTCTGCGCGTACGACCCCAACGATAAACAGGTGCACCCCCGGGGTATCGGGCCTTCGGGCATCGTGGATATCGGCACCGAGCAGCTCGAATACACCATCCGTTTCCAGAACACGGGCAGCGCACCTGCGCAGGACGTGGTGCTGCGCGACCAGCTCCGGGAGCAGTTGGATCCCATGACCATCCTCGTCACCGCGCATTCGCATGTGCCTACGCACGTGGCCGTGGAGGCCGGAGGGGAGCTCGTGGTCCGTTTCCTGGGCATCCAGCTGCCCGACAGTGCATCGGACCCGATCGGAAGCCAAGGCTTCATCACCTTCCGGATCGGTGTGCGCCCCGGTCTCCCGCACACCACGGAGATCGTCAATTCGGTGGGCATCTACTTCGATCAGAATCCGCCGATCCTCACCAACTCCACGTTGAACACGTTGGTGGATTGTGGGCTTTGGGAAGCGGAGGTGAGCCTGGCCGGTGCACAGGTCCTTCTGGCATCGGAAGGCGTGACCTATCAATGGTACCTGGATGAGGAGATCCTCGTCGGGGCCACACAGCAACAACTGCTGGTCCTCGAGAACGGGGCCTATACCGTGCAGACCACCAGCATCCATGGATGTGTGGCCCAGTCGGCACCTTTCGTGGTCACCGGCATGGGAGTGGATGGGTATGCGCCCCCGACGATCGGCGCCATGCCGAACCCCTTCAGCAGCGGCACCCTGCTGGTGTGCTCCGTGCCGCTCTCCGGATCGGACCGCATCGAGTTGTTCGATGTCCATGGCCGACTGGTCCGTTCCATGCGGGGTGAAGGTTCCATGCAGTTGTTCGTGCCTCGCGCCGACCTGGCCGACGGATTGTACGTGGTGCGTGTTCTGCGCAACGGGATCGCTCTGGGCAGCTTGCGGGTGATCGTTGAGTAAGCAAGCGGCCGTGTGCAGCACCGGGGGTATGGTGTGCAAAGCGATCCCGGATGACCGGGTCGTGAGGTTTCTTGCCGCAGGGTCCGAGGCGAGACCCTGCGGGAGGTTCTTGTGACCATCAGCCAATAGCCACTTCAAGGTCGCAAGTGGCCCTCGCCGAATGCGCGAGGAGCACTTGCGACAACAGGGGGATGGTGACCGGGTGTCCACGGGAGCGTACATGCGTTACCTACATTTCACCCGATGCGCGTTACCCTGCTTGGATCCGTTATTCTGCTTTCACAGCCCATATCCGGCCAGCCTAGCACAGGGGAGCCCTTTTCCATCGGCTTTGCCGATACCCTGCTCTTCAACGACAGCCTTCACTACAACGCGTTCGGATACCATGGCCCCGCGCCGCTCTTCGTGCAGGCGTGGTTCCCGCTCGGTGGCACCATCGCGGAACCGATCGGTCGCACTGATCCCCACAACCTGCGCTTCAGCGAACTGCGCAGGACCAAGCTGCCCGCATCACTACAGGTGGTGCACAACGAACTGGTCCTCCGCCAGGATAGCGCTTTCATCGAGTACGACCTGCGGTATCCCATCGGTGGCGACCAGCCCATTGACTACACGCCCTTCACCGAAGCGCAGGTGAAGGACAGTCTCTTCGGCCTGGGCACGCATGCGTATCCGGCCGCTTTGCCCACGGGAACATCACATCCGGTCATCGTGTACCACCACGGCTCGCAGGGCTTCAGCGACGAGAACGTGTGGATGGCCGAGCACTTCGCGGAGAACGGCTTCATCTTCCTCTCCTGCAACTTCCACTGGCCCCTCGAAGGGAGGATGTACGGCACCCCGATCGTGTGGGAGCCGGACCGCAGCAGCATTCGCACCATGCTCAACTTCGCGCGCAAGCTCGCCAACGGCAACAAGGTCTTCTACATCGGCCACAGCTGGGGTGCGCAGGAAGGCTGGTGCACCCTGCACGAGCCTGGTCTCGCCGATGCTTTCGTGAGCCTGGAGACCACCATGGAATGGAAGACCGATACCGCCGAGGTGCGCGACAAATGGCCGCAAGTGTTGGAAGCCATCACCACGCACAGCTACCCGATGCCCATCCTGCTGGTGGCCGATACGGAGGGCGAACCACCTTTCCCCATGTTCAAAGGCCTACGGGGCGAATTGCACTACTTGGATCCGAAGAAGCCCTTCGGCCACGAGAGCTACACCAGCGCATACCTCATGCGGCAAGCTTGTGCGGGACACTTCGTGCTGCCCGACGCTGCTGAAATGCATCAGCAGGTTGAACTATACAGCGCCTTGCTCGATGAACTCCTCGCCTTCCTGCAGCGTCGGATCGGCCTGCCGGTCCAGGCGCCCGCCTATCCCCTTGGCGATCCCTTCCACCGCCGTTGACCGGACCGGGAAGAGCTACTCCCACGGGCCACCGCGCATCACATGCACGAAGCCCTTGCCACCCGTCCTGAGCGAGGCCGACGGATCGAAGCGGAACAAGCCGCCGCTGAACCCGAACCATAGCCTGCCACGCCGGTCCTCCACGAAGGCTTGGATCGCGAAGTAGCGCGTGAGATCCGGCCGGTCGGTCTTGTCGAACAAGGTGAAGGACTTTCCATCCCAGCGGTATGCTCCTACGCGCACCGCCCCGATCCAGATGTTCCCTGAGCGATCCGCGTAGATGTTGTAGATGTCGTTCGCGGTGAGGCCACGTACATCGGGATACCGCGTGAACGAAACACCGTCGTACATGCTCACACCTCCTTCTTCGATGTACTTCGGATGATCCGAGGTGATCGACCCGAACCAGATGTTGCCCTGCGCATCCTCCTGGATGCTGGCCACGTTGTTGCTGCAAAGGCCTTCCTCCTTGGTGAAGCGCGTGAAGGTGGTGCCATCATACCTGAGCGCACCCTGCCCATCCAGCCCGAACCAGATGTTGCCTTTGCTGTCCTCGAACAGGTCCCACACTTTGCCGGGCGTTATCTTCCAGCTGAGCGAGTCGAACGTCGGCGCAGGCAGCTCCAACGGGGCGAACCGACCCTCAACGAACCGGAACACACCGCCACTCGTGCCGGCCCAAACGCTGCCGGAGCGATCCACCAGCACCTTGCAGCCCGCTCCGGGCAGTCCTTCGCTCGGGCCGTATCCGGTGAAGGACAGGCGGCCTGCTTGTTGTGCCGCCGCAGGGTCGTACCGCGAGGCGCCTGCTTGTGTCCCGAACCAGAGCCGGCCCGTTCGGTCCTCCGCAATACCCGTGACCACATCGTCGATCAAGCCATCGGCGGTGGTGAAGTAGCGGAGCTGTTCGCCATCCCATCGCGCCACGCCCTGCCCGTTGGTGCCGAACCACAGGTTGCCCTTGCTGTCCTCGAAGGCACTGACGATGTACTCGGCGACCTGTGAAGTATCCAGCGGGCGTTCGGGCGCGGCCTCGTCCGCCGTTGCGCGCACGGTCCTATCGATCTGCTGCCCGCTGCATGCACACACGAAGAGGTAGCCGATGAGGAAGAGGTGCTTCGTGCGGTGCATGAGGCCAAGGTAGGCGACACCCCATCAGCGAGCGGGATCGGGTAGCCTGCCCGGGCCATCGAGCGGGGTACGCATCGATCAGGGCGACCATCCCGATACGGTCGTATTCTCCAGCGAGGCGGAATTCCTGGAGGCGCTGCGGAAGTTCTACGACTGGGAGACGTCGAAGAACGTGTATCCCGAAAAGGTCTCCGAGCTCGTGGCGTGGAAACTCATCCTACGCTTGCTTCGGAGGTAGTGTGACGGTCTGCGGCAAAGATGCTCTTGGATGGTCTGGACGTGCCCCTCGCAAAGCCTCGGGTCGCACTTTCCGCTACAAGTCCTCGCCGGATTACCGGCTGCGGGCTTTCCGCTGCAATCGCTCACGCGAAATGCGGGGCTGAGCGGTCACGCCTTTCGGATTCACACGCTCACGTGGCAAACCTCACGGGATCGGTCATTGAGCGGGAGTTTTGGAGATGAGGCGCAAAGAGCGCAAGGGAGCAAACAATAAGCTAAGGATAGCTTTGACCCAAAGCATCGAGCATTGGCAAATTCAGCAGCTGAACACCGGGTCATGTACAAGTCCAATCGACTTTGCTGCGTCTGTCAGAAGCGCGGCGATCACATCCACCATTTGGATAGTGACCGGACCAATGGCAAAGAGGACAACTTGGCTTTACTGTGTTTTGATTGCCATGATGAAGCAACTAGAACCACGGGACTAAGACGGAAGCTCTCAGCAGGTGAAATCAGATTGCACCGTGACAATCACTATGACACGGTTGAAGCAAAGCGCCGCCGAGATCGGACGGTTGTCGATGAGCGCGTTGACGTTCTAACCGAAGAGACTCTTGTTCGTGCTAGTCTCACGGCTTCCATCTTGTTGAAGATTGACAGAATCGAAGATGAATGCTTCGGTGCCAGCCAAGAACAGAAGGTCGAACTGCTACGACGGCTGAGCTTGTTCTCGGAGCACAGTAATCTAAGGATTTCCTACGCTGTGTTCGAGTTCTTATCCAACCTTGCGCACATCGCGCGAAGTGGGATGAGAAGGGAAGTGGCGGGTAGCGTAGGCTCATTGGTTTACTTGTTTTTCCCATGGTCGAAGGAAGAATCCAACATCGAGAAAGTGCATGCAATCGGGAAACTGGCTATTGATGCTGGGAGTTCGATTGCCTACGACTCCTTCATCCACGGGAATGATCTATGGCTCACCATCGAAGGGTTGCAGATTTTGAAGACGGTGCATATACATGCGCACAGGAAAGGGTTCTCGGAGTTGAAGGAGGATGTCCAAAAGGAGTTTGATGCTCTCGTGGCACATGCTCAACGCCCTGGGCGAAGCGATTTGTCGATGGCGAAAGAACTTATCGAGTCCTACCGAGAACATTTGGCCGATAACGACCTAACTCTTCCAATCTTCCCACCTGGAGTAATGCAGGCATTGTACCCGACTCGTTAGGCCTTACGACGCTTGAGGGGAGGACCTACATCTCAGCGTTGGCCCACTGGAAATAGGTGAACTGCTCGCGACTAGTTAGCCGCTTCAGCAGATTCGACTTCTCAAGCCCGCAAGCAGCCAGCACCATGTACGTAATGAGCATCTGGTTTAGCTCATTGTACTGAATCAGATTGTTGAAATTGATCGGCCCGCTCTCATCAAGCATTCCTTCGTGTGCGACAAGATTGCGCGCATCCACCAACTTCTGGTTGTACAGGTCGATGCGCTCCTGTGTGAAGTATGGCCCTGTCCCGAGGAATTCGTTGAGCACGGCGGCGTAGCGCTTTTCGAGTCTGATGGCGCCGACTTCTGGGTATAGTTTCTTGTGAAGCGCTTCGAAGATGAAACTATAGTAAGCATGCTTCGTTGCCTCGTATCCCTCATGGTTGTAGCGATGCTCGAAGAATTGGTCGAGCGCCGGCCGTATGCGATCGTAGATAGTGAGCCAGTTGGAGTAAGCCTTCTGGAACTCATCCTTGATCAAGGCCAGTGAGTACAGATAGGGGTCTGCGCCAACTATCCTCCGCTTCTTCATCTTGGGATAGAGGAAGTGATACATCGGATGGACCTGGTCTCTTTGATGCAGAATCCTCTTGTCCGTGACGTTGTCTAACTCTGGCTTAGTGACTTTCAAACCAACCCCTGTGATGGGCATGTCAATCTGTGTCACGAAGCTTAGAAAGCGTTCTAGCTCCTTCATGGACTTCGCAGCGGTAGGAAGATCCACGTCAGCGGAAAAGCGAAACGTCACTTGAGCTGTTTCGGAAATTGCCCGCTTGGGATTCTTCACTTTGCCCCACGGTACGAACCGCTGAATGCCAAATGAGATAGCGACAGTTTGGTCTTGATAGAGTTGTGTTCTCCGAGATGGCTCGCTG
Source organism: Flavobacteriales bacterium (assembly GCA_036405935.1). Lineage (GTDB taxonomy): Bacteria > Bacteroidota > Bacteroidia > Flavobacteriales_F > PHOS-HE28 > PHOS-HE28. The sequence continues at coordinate 35,500 of DASWWQ010000278.1, read as the reverse complement.
ATGAAAGAATGCTTGTACTTGTTGTCTGGGTCGCCCTCAATTGGTCCGAACTTGCTCTGGTAGCCTGGAAGGTCAAGCCACTTCCTCAGATGGCGAAGGCGACCGACCATCGTGTTGATGCGCTTGTCGTGCAATCCAAGTCTGCAATAGCCGTAGACCACGTACTCGGCGTGGTAGGTGGTATGTGCAGTGCCAGGCAGCCTGATTAACTCATGCCCATAGCAGTTGTACAGCAGAACGTGAGAGGCATCCTCAACTTCTCCGTGTATTGTATCGTACTTGGCGTCACCCTGCGAATAGCGGTCTGCATCTGGTTTGAACCGATCGTAAGTACGTAAACGAATTCCTCGCGTTGGCGTGTAAGTCAAAGTGCCATGTCTCACGGGCAGGTCTGTGCCCTTGATGCTGAAGAAGCCTTCTGTCGGCTTCAGGCTGCGCGTCTCCTTCTTCCTTCGCAAGGTCACCTACTGCTCGTGTTGGATAGGATGTAATGTGGTGTCAAAGTCGCGACAACCGTCGTCGCGAACAAAGACTTCAACCTTCATGATTCTCCCAGGCAGTGTACACCTTCAGAATCGCCTTATAGCGCGACGTCGTCGGATCGAACCTCGCTTTGAGATTCTGGCTTTCAACAAGCTGACGTACCTCAACCACATATGCTTTCTTGAACCGCACGACGTCCACCTTCCTGTCTAGATACTTAGAGCAAGCTTCCTCGTATGCATTGAGCCAATTCTCAGTGTACGCTGCGAAACTCTTTTCATGGGCTTCAAGTAGGTCAACTTCGTCCGGAGTCAGTTCAGTGCGTTTCTTCTTGGAAAGCAAAGGACGCATCGCCAGTGCTGCCGCATTGATTTTGTCGCTCTGATCAGAGATACTTCGGCGTAGCTCATTTTCCAATCCCCCCATTGCGACATCGAGGCTCTTCTTCGATGCACTGTTGGCTTTCAGCGCAATGACAATTGCCCCGATGGAAATAGCCGCGCTGGCGCTTGCAGCGATACCCTCAACCATTTGCCAATCAGCCATGTGTTATAAATCGTTGATGATGCTATCGATGATGTCAATGGTTCCCTTGTTGTCGTTGGCCTCGACAAGTATCTGGGGGCCTAGTAATGTTCCGCCACGCAGGTACTTCTTCGTCTCGGTGAGTATGGCAACCTTGTCCGCTCGACTGAGACGTTTATTGTTGGTAGAATAGACTAGTGTGCCAAGTTCCTCCTTGATTTTCCTTGCCTCTTCACGGGCATCGCTTGCTGCCTTGAGCCGTAGGGCATATAGAAGCGCTCTTTCATTTTGTGTTAGCGATCCCATTGGCTGGAAGTGTGAAGCGAATGTACGTAGGGGTTAGCGTCGGGCGCGTAAGGGATAGGAGCAAGTAGCCCACAGCGAGGCTTTGCGAGCGAGGACTACTGCGGATAGCCCGACCCGGCGATTTGAGCCGGGGCACGCCCCAAAAGAACACCTACGACTGGTCGAGCTTTTTCACCATGGTCAAGATCGTCGCCAGCGCCACGGTCTCGCCGGTCTCATCGATCACGTCCACCAGCCACTTCATTGCCTCAACTTGGCTAATAGGTGTGCGGCGACTTCAGCATCCAGAGGTCGGTTGATCTCCGGGGCACCAAGCTGAAAGAGTACATCAGCAATGACTCCCTCGTGGCCGTCTTCGTACTGAACGTCACCCATGGCCTCGAGAGAATCTGCCCAATGCTCGACTTCCGAGGTGGAGAGCCGTCCTGCTGTGAAGTCTTCAAGTATGCGAACGATGGCACTCCTGCTAAGCAGGAAGCCTTGTCCACTTACTGCTTGCCGGCGAGCGTAGATCTCGTCAGCCCGTTCGCTACCGGTTAGTTCAAGCATCTCGTTGGTTGATCTTCTTGACCATTGTGAGAATGGTCGCCAATGCAACAGTTTCCCCTGTTTCATCAATGACGTCGACGAGCCATTTGACTATGCCCCGTGCCACATCCGCCCCCTTCGGTGAGTCGGCGGTCTTCGGCCGTTTCTCTTGATCGAGCTTCTCCTTACAGGTGAACTTCACCTGGATGGTGGAGCCGGGGTACACGGGTTTCAGGAAGCGGCCGTCCTCGATGCCGTAGTTGAGCAGCACCGGGCCTTTGGGCGGATCCACGAAGAGGCCCGCCGCGCGGCTGAGGATGAAATAGCCGTGCGCTACGCGGCCGGTGAAGACGGTGCCGTCGAGGCTGTTGGCATCCATATGCGCGTAGAACTTGTCGCCGCTCAGTTCGGCGAAGTCCTCGATGTTCTGCAGCGTCACCAGGTGCTTCTCGCTGATCAGCGTGTCGCCCACGTTCAGTTCCTCGAAGTGCAGGCGGAAGGGGTGCTTCTCGCTGATGTGGTATTCGGCCCCCTGCTGGTACTGCTGGGTGATGGCGGTGATCATGGTGGGGTGGCCCTGCACGGCGGTACGTTGCAGGTAGTGCAGCACGCCGCGTTTGCCGCCCATCTCCTCGCCGCCTCCGGCACGGCCGGGACCGCCATGCACCAGCGTGGCCAGTGGTGAACCGTGCCCCGTGTTCTCCTTCGCCATGTGGCGGTTCAGCACCAGCATACGGCCGTGGTGGCTGGCGGCGCCCCACACGAACTGCTGCGCGTGTTTCGGATCGTTCGTGGCGATGGTGGCCACCAGCGAACCCTTGCCGAGCTTGGTCAGGGCCACGGCATCGGCGAGGTCGGTGTAGGGCATCAGCGTGCTCACCGGACCGAAGGCCTCCACGTTGTGGCTCACCTGGTTCTTCCAGGGATCGCTGTTCAGCAGCAGGATGGGGCTCATGAAGGCACCCTTGGCCGCGTCGGCACCGGTCACCGTAACGCTGTCGCGGTCGCCGTAGACGATCTCGCTGCCTTTCAGCAGTTCATCGAGGGCGCGTTTCACCTCGTCGCGCTGCGTGGCACCGGCGAGGGCACCCATACGCACGCCTTCCGCGCGCGGATCGCCGATCACCGTGCCGCCGAGGCGTTTGCCCAGGGCGATCTGCACATCCTCCACCAGGTTGTGCGGCACCAGGATGCGGCGTGCGCCGGTGCAGCGTTGGCCGCACTTCAGCGTCATCTCGCGGCCCACTTCCTTGATGAAGAGGTCGTACTCCTCCGTGCCCGGCACCGCGTCGGGACCGAGCACGATGGCGTTGAGGCTGTCGGCCTCCATGTTGAAGGGCACGCTCTCATCGATGATGCGGTCGTGGCGTTTCAGCATACGCCCCGTGGTGGCGCTGCCGGTGAAGGTGACCACGTCCTGATGCATGACATGGTCCAACAGGCCATTGGCATTACCGACGATCAGTTGCAGGGCACCCTCGGGCACGATGCCGCTGGCCACGATGTCCTTCACCATGGCTTCGGTGAGGTAGCTGGTGACGGTGGCGGGTTTCACCACGGCGGGCACCCCGGCCATCCAGTTCACGGCGATCTTCTCCAGCATGCCCCAGATGGGGAAGTTGAAGGCGTTGATGTGTACGGCCACGCCCTCCTTGGGCACCATGATGTGGTGACCGATGAAGGTGCCTTCCTTGCTGGTCCGGATGGCCTCGCCGTCCACATAGAACGGCATGTTGCCCAAGGTGCGGCGGAGGCTCGCGTTGGCGAAGAGGTTGCCGATGCCGCCCTCGATGTCCACCCAGCTGTCGGCCTTGGTGGCGCCGGTCTTGTAGCTGATCCTGTAGTAGGTGTCCTTGCGCTCCATGAGGTAGAGGGCGAGGGCCTTCAGCATGCGCCCGCGCTCGGGGAAGGTCATCTTGCGCAGGGGAGGGCCGCCGACTTCGCGACCGTATTGGAGCATGGCACCGAAGTCGAGACCGCCGGAGGAAGTGGTGGCCACGAGCTCACCGGTGCTGGCATCAACGAGCTCGGCTTGTTTGCCGGATCCGGCCACCCATTGGCCGGCGATGTAGTTCTGGAGTTGCATCGGGGCTAAGGTAGAAGCATGCCCGTTGAGCTCGGCTCTCGGATGGATGGGTATGACGTTGTGGGGTACAAATGCGATCCCGGATAGGCGGGTCCGCACTGCTTCGCAGTGCCCGCCTTCCGGGATGACGGGGGGGTTAGACGAGGTCGCGCGGGTCGTACCAGCCTTCGCTCAGGTCCTTCCACTCGGGGTTGAGCTTGGTGATCATCTCATCCTTCCAGGCACGGCGCCAGCGCTTGAGGCGTTTCTCCTGGGCGATGGCCTCGACGATGTTGTTGAACTCCTCGAACCAGAGAAGTTCATTGCAGCGATACTGCTTCGTGAACGCTCGTGGGTAGTGGCCGGTCTTGTGTTGGAGCACCCGTCGCGTGAGGTCCGAAGTGACGCCAACGTAAAGCACGTTGTGCCGCTTGTTGGCCATGATGTAGACCCAGCATTGCTTCACCGTACGACCTGTTGAGGCATGAGGACGGTAGGTTGAGGCTGAAGTCACCCGGTCGTCTCCCGGAGCGCGGGAGCCGCCTAGCGGCTGGGCCCCGCGCATCCATCCCCCGATCGTCTCCCGGAGCGCGGAGATCGCGGAGCAATCAGGTTCCGCGCATCCGGGATCCGCGTTGACGATCGGGTTCGTGGGGTGCAAATCCCGTGGGCGAGGGGCGTGTTGAGCTCAGATCCCGGATAGGCGGGTCCGCACTGCTTTGCAGTGCCCGCCTTCCGGGAAGCGGTGGGGGTCAATGCACCAGCACCTTGCCCTTGCGCTGCGTTCCGTCGCGCTGGGTGAGCACCCAGAGGTGCAAGCCGGCCGGACATGCGATCTGTGCTGAGGAGCTGCCGATCCGCTCGCGCAACAGCACACGTCCTTGCACGTCGAACAGCATCAGTGTGCTTCCGGGTTCCCCTTGTTGCACTTCCACTGTGCCGGGTGTGGTGGAGCGCACGGTGATGTTGCTCTGCGCAAAGGCCTCATCCAGCCCTACGGCCATGTCGAAGGTGAAGGTGCGCGTGTCGCTGTTGCCGCACGGGTCGTTGTAGGTGTGCGTCACCACGAACGAGCCGGAGGTCGCGAAGGTGAAGGTGACCGTTCCCGTGGTGAAGCTCTGGCCGTTGGTGCAGGTCCAGAGGTGTTCGCCCACGCCGTTGTGGATCAGCGTGACGTAGTCGGGACCCAGTTGGTAGCCGTCGAGCAGGGCATCGGTTCCGTTGGGCAGATCGAGGTTCCAGGTCTCGAACCCGTCCAACACCGTGCTGCTGGCGATGCTGCGCAGCGTGGCCGCCGTTGCGGGATCCAGCCCTCCGTTGAACGTGGCGGCCGTGCAGCTTTCGTGGAACAACGTGGTATAGAACACACAGGCGGCGAGATAGGTGCCGGCCACGGTAGGGTGGCTGCCATCGTCCACATAGAGGTCGATCTCCGGATGCTGCGCGCGCACCGTTGCCCAGGCCACGCCCACGGGTGCGGTCCACGCATCGTTGAAGTTGGCGAGGGCCACGTAGTTGTTGCGCAGCGCCTGCTGCATGCCTTCGTAGGTGCACATGAACGGGAAGCTCGCGCAGTTCTGTGGATCACCGTTCTCGCGTCCCCAGGTCATGTACAGGACCGGGTAGGTGCATTCCCAGTTCGCTTCGATGTCGGTGAGCAGTTCAATGGCCCCGTACTCCGTGGTGGTGACGTCCGAGGGCAACGCTCCCAGCTGGCTCTGTTCCTGCAGCACCACGAAATCCCAGGGCTGCGCGTTGATGGCTTCGAGGGTGGGGGCGTAGGAGCTGTGCTGGTACAAGGTGTAGCCGCCGGGTGCGGAGCTGGCCACGGTGAGCGTATCACCCAAGGAGAGCGCCAGCTGCCGCAGGGTGTTCGGCAGGTCGTTGCTGTAGATGTAGCTGTTGCCGATGAAGAGCACGGAGGTCTGCGCGTGAAGGGTCTGGGCACACAGCAGCAGAAGGACGAGGACCGAACGCATGGGGTAAAGCTAGGGGAGGGGCTAGGGCTATGGGTGAAGGGTGAGGTGCGAAGTGTGAAGCATGAGGTGTGAAGTGTGGGCTCCTTCACACCTCACCCTTCAGCCTTCAACCTTACACACCTCCTCAAGGCACCTGGTCGTGGCGCACCGCCGTGGGCACCACGCCCCCGATGGTCTGCAGGATGAGGTCGCGGTCGTTGTTGGAGCCGGTGTATTTCACCACGCCGTCCAGGTTGACGTCGGTGCGGAAGTAACCCGTGCGGGTGTTCGTGGGGATCATGCCCGCGATGTCCAGCAGGATCCGGTCGCGATCGTTGCCGTTGCCGGTGTAAAGCACTTCGCGTTTGTTCCAGAGGGTGTCCCGGGTGTTGCCGGCCCAGAGCGTGCGGGTGGCGCCCACGCTGCGCAATGCCGGGCCGGTTGCGGCACCGGTGCGGAGGAAGACCGCCGTAGCGGGAGATCGGGTGTCGAAGAGCGTGGGAGTGGAGGTGAGGGTGAGCGGAACGGCGCTCATCACGCTCAGGTGGTTGCGGTGCCGGATGAGGACATAGTAGTTGCCGGCCTTCACCGGAAGCAGCACCGGCGATACGCCATCCACATCCACGATGTCGCCATCGCGCTGGATCAGCGCATTGCGCATGCGGTAGGTCAGGCTGTCGGTGGGCATCCCCATGCGCAGTTCGATCCGCACCCAGTCCACGATGGCGTTGGGACCCGAAGTGGCGAGCACCGCTGCGGTGGTGGTCTCGCCTCCCGAGAGATGCTGCCACGTTTCCATGGCCGTTCCGTTGGCCTCCGTGGTAGGTACCAGTCCTGCCGAGCGCAGGTCGTCGCGCATCAGGTTCTGTGCATGCACGTAGGCACCGTCCAGCCAGGCCTTCGCATTCAGTCGGGCTCCGCTTCCTTCGATGGAGGCGTGCACATTGTCATAGAGCAGGTAGCAGTCCTGCCCTTGGAAACAGTAGCCGCCGAACCCGACGCCGAAGGTGCTTCCCGGCTGCAGTGCGGGTACGGTGAAGGTGATGCTCGACGCGGTCCAGGCCATCCCCAAGTTGACTTGGTAGCCGTCCAGGATGGTGGGCGTACCGGCGCTGTTGATGGACAACAGACGGATCATCGCGCTCGCCATCACCGCTGCTCCTCCCGAGGGCACGCTCGGGCGGCAGGAGAAGTCCACGGTGACCGGATCGCCGATCGTTGCGGCGGGTAGTGCCTGGTAGAAGAAGGGATGCTCCTGGAAGTTCTGCGACTCGGCCCGCACGGCCATGCAGAACACGCCTCCGTACGGTGCGTCGGAAGGGGTGAGGCTGGTCCAGGCCGGATGCGTCGTGGGCCAAACGACCGTTTCCCCCTCGAATCCGGGATCGATGAACTGGGCGGAACATGGGGCCGCGAGCTGCACCGCCAGAACGCTCCAGAGAGGGAGTGGAGAGAAGGACCTCATGTCCTTTCAGGACGAACATTCCCGGAGCGGTTGCCCCATGTCGTCCGTAAGGATGAGATCGGTCGCCTGGGGTAAAGCCTTCGTAAGGGCCAACCCGCGCATCTTTGCCGCATAGTCCCTGCCCATGCCCACTACCGTCGCTCCCCCGGCCCCGCGCCTTTCCCACCTTGCCGAGAACCTGATCGGGTCCGAGATCATCCGCATCGCCGCGCAGATCAACCAACGGATCGCAGCGGGGGAGCAGATCGCCAACCTTACCATCGGCGATTTCGATCCGAAGGTGTTCCCCCTGCCGCAGGCGTATGTGGACGAGATCATCGCGGCGTACCGTGAAGGCCACAGCAACTACCCGCAGGCCAATGGTATGGAGGTGCTGCGCAGCGCCGTGAGCGCCTTCATCGCACGTTCGCAAGGGTTGGCGTACACGAAGGAGGAGGTGCTGATCGCCAGTGGTGCGCGGCCCTTGATCTACGCGGCCTACCGCGCTGTGGCCGATCCCGGTGATCGGGTGGTGTTCCCCATCCCGAGCTGGAACAACAACCACTACACCTTCCTTTCCAGCGGCGAACAGGTGGCGGTGCAGACCCGTCCCGAGGACCGTTTCCTGCCCACGGCCGACGATCTCCGCGGCAAGCTCGAAGGGGCCTGCATGGTGGCGTTGTGTTCGCCGTTGAATCCCACGGGCACCTCGTTCACGGCCGAAGCCTTGGCGGGCATCTGCGACCTGATCCTGGAGGAGAACGCGCGGCGTGGTGATGGCAAACCCTTGTACCTGCTGTACGACCAGATCTATGCGGCGCTCACCTTGGGCGATGTGCAGCATGTGGACCCCGTATCGCTGCGTCCCGGGATGCGGCCGTACACGATCTTCATCGATGGCGTGTCGAAGGCGTTCGCCGCTACGGGTGTGCGCGTGGGCTGGGCCTTCGGTCCGGAGCGGATCATGCAGAAGATGCATTCGATCCTCGGACATGTGGGCGCTTGGGCACCGAAGCCGGAACAGATCGCCACGGCCCGCCTGTTGAAGCAGGAAGCGGTGGTGGATGCGCTGATCAACGAACACCGCGCCATGATCGGCGAACGGGTGCAGGCCTTGTACAGAGGTTTCATCGCGCTGAAGGAGGAAGGCTTCCCTGTGGATGCGATCCCCGCACAAGGGGGCATGTACCTCACCGTGAAGATCGATCTGCAGGGCACCACGCTGCCCGATGGCAGCACGCTCGCGAACGCCGAGGACGTCACGCTCTTCCTGATCCGCGAGGCCAAGGTGGGACTGGTGCCTTTCTACGCTTTCGGGGGATCACGCACGGAGCCGTGGTTCCGCGTGTCCGTGGGGACGTTGCGCATGGAGGAGATCCCGGGGATCATCCAGAACCTGCGCGCGGCGTTGATCGCGTTGCGCTGATCCCGCTCCGGCCGGGCCGGTTATCTTGTCCAAATGCGACGCATCGGTGGATACCTGCTGTGGGCCTTCGGCATCTCGTGGGCCATCGTCGGTGCCGGCTTCCTGCTCGGTGTGCGCAGTGCGGCCCATCCGTTCTACATCCTGGTAGCGGCCTTGTGTATGCTGGGACCCGCGTTGGCCGCGATCATCCAACAACGGCTGATCGACCGTGCACCGTGGGCCGGGCTCGGACTTCCGTTGCGGCCTACGGACCGGCCGGTGTTCCTGGGCACCGTGCTCATCGGCCTGTCGCTGATCCCGGTCCTCTTCGGCGTGTTGGCCGTGTTCGAGGCATTGGGTGCAGAACGCTTCGGACAGGTCAGCATCACCACGGAGCGCCTGATGGAAGCACTTGCGGAGATGCTCAACGCTTCCGGTAGCCCTTCACAAGGCACCTCGAAGATCCTGACGTGGGCCTCGGGCGTTCCGGGTGGAGTGGCCTTGGCCTTTTTCCTGATCGCGGCCCTGTTCGCTGCACTCACCGTCAACCTGCCTTTCATGCTGGGTGAGGAGCTCGGTTGGCGGGGTTACCTCTGGTCCGTCACCGCGCACTGGAGCGGTCTGCGCCGCGTGGGCTTCACCGGTGTGGTGTGGGGCCTTTGGCACGCACCCTTGATCCTGATGGGCCACAACTATCCGGAGCATCCGTTCCTCGGCATCGGCCTGATGGTGGTCTTCTGCACGTTGCTCGCGTTCCTGTTCGACTGGACCCGCACGCGCAGCCGCAGCATCTGGTCGTCGTGCGTGCTGCACGGTCTGATCAACGGCACGGCCGGCGCTTCCGTGATCTTCGCTTGGGGCGGTCGTCCGTTGGTGGCGGGCATCACCGGTGTGGCGGGCTTCATCACCATCGCCCTGCTCGTGGTGGTGGTCTGCTGCTTCGATCGGCGTTATCGGAAGGTGTTGTTCGGGCCGGCGCCGGTCTGACCCCGTGTTCCTTCGGCCTCTACCTTTCGCCCATGCACAAGCTTCTTTCCCTGCTGGGCATCACGGCCATCGCCTTGGTGCTCCTGCCTTCCTGCAACGTGGTGAAGATGCAGGCCCGTCAGGCCGACAAGGCGTTGCGGAAGGCCGGGCTGGTGGAGCACACCTACCAGGGGCCGAATGGACCACTGCATGTGTGGGCGTCCGCACCAACGGGCAAACCCAAGCTGATGCTGGTGCACGGGATCACCGGCAGCGCGCGGATGTGGAGCGGCAATGCGGCCGTGTTCAGCGCGCAGTACGACCTGATCCTGCCCGACCTGATCGGTCACGGTGGTAGCACCGATACCTGGAGCGGCAACAGCGTGGATGCGCAGGTGGCCCACATGGCCCTCATCCTCGACAGCCTGAAGGTGCAGGAGGCCGTGCATGTGGTGGGCAACAGCTACGGCGGTGCCATGTCGGCCAACTTCGCCGAGCAACGGCCGGATCGTACACGCTCCTTGGTGATCTATGATGGACCGGCCAACACCTACACGCGTGCGGTGGCCGACAGCGCGGCGAAGGCGCTGGGTGCACCCGGTGGCATCATGGGTTTCTTCACGCCCGCGACACCCGAGGAGAACCTGCGCAACATCAACGGTATCCTCTACACGCCGCGCAAGGTGCCCCGTTTCGCCCTGAAGCAGATGTGGCAAGCGGGACAAGCACGGCAGTCCATGTACCATGCCTTGTTGATGGACCTGATCGACCGCGAGGCCGAGTACGCCGAGAAACGGTACATGTGGACGATGCCCGTGCATGTGCTCTGGGGGGAAGGGGATCGTTTGATCCCGCCGTCGGTGGGGCGTGGGATCATCCAAGTGAACGGACTACCAGCGGATCGGTTGGTGATGATCCCCCAAGCCGGCCATGTGGCGAACATCGAACGTCCGCGTGAGTTCGAGGCCGCCCTGTTGCCGATGCTGAAGGATGGGGCTTGCCCGCTGCCGGACCCTGTGGGTGATGGCGCCTGCACCATGGAGTATGATCCGTGGTGCGGTTGCGATGGCCGGACCTACTCCAACCGTTGCGCGGCCTGGCGGGCCGGTGTGCGTGCGGTGGCGAAGGGCGAATGCCCCGGACGCTAACGGTCGTACAGCTTGTTGAGCGCCTCGGTGCGGCTGTGCACCTGCAACTTGGTGTACACGGAACGGATGTAGGTACGAACGGTCTCGATGCTGAGGTCCAGCCGGTCGGCGATCTCCTTGTAGCGATACCCTTCGGCCAGCAGGTCCAACATTTCGCGTTCGCGGGGCGTCAGGCTTTCGAGCAGTCCGGCGTTGGTCTTCTTGCGGGGCACGGTGTTCACCAGCATGCGCGCGATGGCCATGCTCATCGGAGATCCACCCGCATGGATGCTGCGCACGGCCGCGGCCAGCTCTTCACCGGTGGAGGTCTTCAGCAGGTAGCCCGTGGCTCCGGCGCAGAGCGCGTTCAGCAGGTTGGTGTTGTCCTCGAACACGGTGATCACCAGGTACTGCACCCGTTCGTTGCGCGGCTTGCGGTCGCCGATGCAGTCGATCCCACTGATGCCCGGCAGCTGGATGTCCATCAGGACCACGTCCAGCCCTTCGAGCTGTTCGGGACGTGCCATGAAGCCTTCGGCATGGCCGTAGCTGCCCACGAGCTGCAGGTCGCCCTCTTGGCGGATGGCCTCCTCGAACGAGCGCCGCAGCTCGGCATCATCCTCCACAATGGCTACACGGATCGGCATGGGGCGAAACTACCGGTGACCTGCGCAGGCGCTTTCACATGAAAGTAGGCAGGCTCTCCGTGGTGAAGCGGATGCTCGTGCCTTCGCCCGGTGCGCTGTGCACGGTGAGGGTGCCGCCTGCCGCCTCGGCCCGTTTGCGGAAATTGGCCAGACCGTTCCCCGCTTGGGCCTTCATGGCCGTGTCGAAGCCCCGGCCATCGTCCTTCACCTCCAGTTCCAAGCGCGATCCGATCAGGTGCAGCCGCACGCTGATGGTCTTCGCCTGCGCATGTTTCAAGGCATTGTTCACGGCCTCCTTCAGGATCAGCAGCGTGTTGCGTTTCGCGTCGGGCGGGAGGGGCAGTGCGCCTTCCGCCTCCTCCACATGCAGATCCTGCTCCAGGCGGATGTCGAGGTCGTCGAACTGGCGGCCGAGGGTGCTGCGGACGAAGGCGAGGAAGGCCGAACGGGCGTCGTTGCCGGGATCCACCGTCCACACGATCTCGCCCAGTTCACGCACCAGCTCGGTGCTGGCCTCGGTGATGCGTGCCGCTGCGCTGTCGGGTCCTTGACCGGGGATCCGGCGGCTGAGCAGGGCGATGCGCGTGAGGCCACCGCCGATGCCGTCGTGGATGTCGCGCGCGATGCGCATGCGGGTCCGCTGCACTTCCTGCTCGCGCTGGAGCTCGGCGATGCGGCGGCGGTATCGCAGCACGATGATGTAGCGCGACAGCAGGAACACCGCGGCGAGGATCGCGATCCCCGTCAGCAGGCGGAACCACCAGGTCTGCCAGTAGGCCGGTACGATGGTGATCGGGCACTCCAGCGCGGGGGTTTCGCTGCCCTTGATGCGCACGGCGAATCGGTATTCGCCCGGAGGAAGGTCCACGTAGGTCACCGTGCGCGCATCGCCGTTGTTCACCCAGGCCGGGTCGCGTCCGATGAGCCTCACTTCGTAGCGCAGGTCGGCAGCGTGCAGGATGGAGATCGGTGCATAGGCGATGCTCAGCGTGTTGCGGTGGTGCGGCAAACGCAGGCCCGCGGTGTCGGTGGGCGTCGGTAACGCATCGCCGTTGGCCAAGAGCGTGCGCAGGTAGAGGTGAGGCGTCCGCGGCGGAAGGGGTTCCTGCCGGGTGTCGAAACGCACGAGGTGGTCGGCCTGGGCCACCATGCTTCCGGGGGCATCCGCATAGAGGCCGGACAACGCCGCGAAGGGGAAGCCTTCGCGTGGGCCCTGCCGCGTGAAGCGATGGTCCTTCCGGTCGAAACGCACCAGTCCGGAGGTGCTGGCGATCCACGTGATGCCGCGGTCGTCGGCGAGGATATCGGTGAAGACCTCGCGCTGGTCGTCGGGCCGGTAGGCACCGAGCACGGTGAAGGGGTCTCCGGTCCGCTCCGGGCCGTTCCATTGCAGTTCCAGGATGCCGTTGGTGCGGGTGCCCACGTGCACGATGCCATGGCCGGCAGCGGTGGCCCCGACGACATCATCCACCATGGCCGCGTTCGGATGGTCGGCCGTCAGCGTTGCGATGCGGCCCGTGCGCCGATCGAACACCCCGAGCCCCATCTGTTGGAAGGTCATCAGCAGATGGTTGCTGTCCAAGGGGGCCACGAGCGTTCCCCAATACATCCGTCCCTTGTTGGAAAGGAGGCTGGCCGGCACGGGATGGATGCTGTCGGTCGCCAGGTCGAACCGCCAGATGCCGTCACCGGCGGTACCGATCCAGACCGTGCCCTGCGGCATCTCGATGAAGGAGGTGACGTAGCTGCGGCCCTCGGGCCCCACCCGGCGGCCGGGTGTGCGCAGATGCTCGAAGGTGCGCGTGCCCGGATGGTAGCGCAGGGCACCTTGCGTGGTGCCGATGAGCACATCGCCGGTGCTGGTGCGGGCCAGGCTGAAGGGTTCGTACTTCTCGGTGGCTGCGCCGGGCAACGGCAGTTCCAGGTCGATCCGCCCCCGGCTGTCGGTATGGATCAGGCTGCGGTCGCTGTAGAACCGCGTCATCCAGTAGCCATCGCCCTCCGGGTCGCGGAGCACACGCATCGCACTGCCGCCCCCGAGGTCCGTGTAGCGCCCGGTGTTGGCGGGGATCACGCCCAGGGTGTACGTACCGGTCCAGATGAGGCCGTCCGGTTCCTTCCGCAGGGCGAACACCGGCCGGAACGCCTCCTTGGGATCCATGCCCGACCAGCTCAGCGGCTCGGACCAGGTGCGCCGATCCCGATCGAACCGGCGGATGCCTTCCCCCGTGGCGGTAAGGATGCCGTGATGGCCATGGCCGATGAGTTCGTGCACCAAATTCGTCAACGACGGCTCGCCGCTCTGCCAGAGATAGGGACCTTCGAACACATGCCTTCGCCGATCGAAGCGCACCAGACCCAAGCCCCATCCGCCGATCCAGATGCCATCGGGGTCGTCCTCCACCAAGCGCAGTTTGGTGAAGAGGGTCTTGCGCGGCGCGCGTTCACCGTTGGGCAGGAACCCGTACCGCTCGCCGCGTTCGGTCCGCGGATCGTAGCGCACGATGCTCGTGTGGTCGGTGGTCCAGAGGGCACCTTCGTCGTCCACCACGATGGAACTGGTGAAGGTGCTGGTGAGCGGGCCATCGGGTCCGTTCGGCACCACGGATCGGAGGCAACGGTGCGCCGTATCGTAGCGCATCAGACCCAGCCCGATGCCTGCGGCCCAGAGCCCGCCTTCCGCATCCTCCTCGATGTCCAGGCATTCGTAGTGGTATCGATCGCCTTCCGCCGTGCGCACCGGAATGCGCTGGAAATGATCACCCTTCCGATCGTACCGGCAGAGACCCATGCCCCCGACCCACAGCTGTTGCCGCCGGTCACAGTGGAGGCTGCGGATGCTGTTGCCCATGATGCTGGTGCTGTCGCCGGGGATGTTGCGGTACAGGTCCAGGTTGATGCCGTCGAAGCGGCAAAGCCCGTTGTCGGTGCCCATCCACAGCAGGCCTTGCGCATCGGTGAGCAGCGCATTGATGTTGCCCGGTGGCAGTCCGGATACGGGCACCTGCACGGCGGATCCGGGCAGGGACGGCCCTTGCGCAGGTACCAGCGCCGGCAGGATCAGCAGCGCGAGCAGGGGAGAGCGGAGCGGATGCACGCGGAGGGCGATGTTCAGCGACGCATGGCGTAGATCAGTTCGTCCTCGATGCGTCCGTTCTTGATGATCGTGCCGGTCAACCGCGCCTCGAGGGTGAAGCCGCATTTTTCCAGCACCCGTTGCGATGCGATGTTGCTGCCGAACGGACGGGCGAACAGGCGGTCCACGCCGGGAAGGTTGGCGAAGGCGTATTCCACCATGGCCGGCACCGCTCGGGACATCAGGCCTCGGCCCCAGTACGCCGGGGTGAGCCAATAACCGAACTCGGCATTGCGGCGGAAGATGTCGTCCTGCGGATAGACACCGATCGAGCCGATGGCCAGGTCGTCCAAGGTGATGGCCAGGATCCGCGGAGGGTGCATGGCGGTGGCCCGCTCCAGGAAGGCCCGTCCGGAGGCTTCGGTGTAGGGGTGCGGGAAGCCATCGGTCATGTTCCCCGCCACGCGGGCATCATTGGCATGGCGCACCAGGTCCAGCAGGTCGTCGTTCCGCCAAGGGCGCAGGGCGAAGTTGCTCATGGAGCAAAGGTGTCGTTTCCGCCGTGGATCCCTTACGCTACATTCGGATGTCGTTCATCGATCAACCTTCAACCCCCTCTCCCATGAAAGGATCCCTACTCGCTTTCGGTGTGCTTGCGTTGATGCAGGCTTCGGCCCAGGTGCCGGGTGACATACCCGCCAACGGTCTGGTCTCGTGGTGGTCGCTCGCAGGCGATGCTGTCGATGAGGCCAATGCGCACAACGGCACGGGCTATTCCACCTATTCGGGTCCGGACCGGAACGGCATCGCCGATGCGGCCACGGTCTTCGGTTTCGGTTCGTACATCGCGGTTCCCGGCAATACCGCCTTCAACACCGGCACGGGAATGACCGTGGCCGCATGGGTCAGTCTGCTCGATCCCTCAGCGAACCAGAAGATCATGGGCCGCACGAACTACTCGTTCAACAGCGGTTTCATCCTGGGCGTGGACGGCGCGGCCTTGAACCCCGAGGTGTGGGATGCCTCGGGCACCCCGTACACCTTCTCCGGTGGGTCGATCTCCACGGAGGTCTGGACGCACCTCGCCATTACCTGGTCGTCCAACGGTGAGCTGATCGGCTACATCAACGGCGAAGAGGTGGGCAGTGTGGCAACGGCGGCCGCCGGTATCGGCGCCAACAACGAACCCATGATCATCGGTGGATCCCCTTGGAGCCAATCGCCGCTGTACTTCGCCACCAATGGCAGTATCGATGATGTGGGGCTGTGGAACCGCGCCTTGAGCGAGGAGGAGATCGCCGAGGTGGTGGCCTCCGGTACCGCAAGCGTGCGCGGACCCTCCGCAACCGCTCTACGCATCCTGCCCAACCCCGCGACGGACCGGATCACGATCTCGGATGCCGCCGCCACGGGTCTGCGTCCCTATGCCATCGTGAACAGCCTCGGTGCCGTGGTGACGCAGGGTAGCTTGAGCGGGCCGGTGAGCACCATCGATGTGAGCGTGCTGGCGCCGGGTGCCTATCAGTTGCGCACCGATGCGGGTTCCTTCTCGCGTTTCGTGAAGCAGTAAGGTCCTCAGCGCTTCAACACCACGCTGCGGCGGGCCTGCCGCGCTTGGCCGATCTCGAGCACATAGAGGCCCGGGGCCAGGTCCGAGAGGTCCAGCTGCAGCGTGGTGCTTGTCGCCCGATCATGGAACACCACAGCGCCCGTTGCATCGAACAGGCGAACGGTGGCGTTGATCAGGTCCGCCGGAACGGTGCAGCTGAACCGACCCTCGGTAGGGTTCGGATAGGTGTGCAGGCCCTCATCCTCGTTTTGCTCCGTGATCCCCACCGGGGCCTCGAGGCCGTAGAGTTGTTGTCCCAAGGCTTCATCATAGGCGCCGCGGAAGAACACATGCTCCCCGCATCCGATCAGTTCGTGGGTGGAGCTCAGCGGACTTGCGGCCGAGCCCGGCACCATCAGCGGGAAGGTGCCTGCGGCGGTCCCGTCGCTGCGCCAGATCTGGGAGCCCAGGCCGCTGCTACCGGCCACGAAGTACAGCACTCCGTTGTGCGACAGGAAAGCTTCGGGTCCTCCGGGAACCTGCGCTGGATCGGGCAATTGCATGGTGCCGGGCTCGGTGCCGTCGCTGGACCATACCCGGTAACCGGCATCGCTGAGCGCGCTGAACCAGAAGCGGCCGTTGAACGCCGTGTACCCGCCTGGATTGCTGTTGCCCTCACCGGCGGCGATGTCCTTCACCAGGTAGGTGCCTTCCGCGGTACCATCGCTGGCCCAAGGCTCCACGCCGTGCACCCCGTCCGAGGCGCTGAAAACGAGGAGGTCGCCGAAGACGGCCAGGTCATTGACCGAACCATTGCCGCCGGGGCGCACATCCACCACCATCTGCGTGCCTTCCACCGTGCCGTCCGTGGCCCACAGCTCCTCGCCGTTCATGTCCGTGGCGCTGAAGTACAAACGCCCGTTGAACACCGTGAAGCCGCGTGGACTGCCGTGGCCCGCGCCCGAGGCGATGTCCTTCAGCAGGGAGGTGCCGGCCGGAGTACCGTCCGTGACCCACAGCTCGCGACCGTTCGCATCGGTGTGTCCCTGGAAATACAACCGGCCGTTGTATTCGGTGAAGTAGTATCCGTAGTTCAGGTCGGGTACCAGCTCCAAGCTCAATCCGGCTTGCGTGCCTTCCGCCGTGCCATCCGAGTAGTACAGCTGCTCGCCGTCCACACCGTTGTCGGCACCGAAGTACAAGGTGCCGTTGAACTGCACGAAGGGTCCCGGGGAACTGCTGCCCGCACCGGGACTGACGTCCAGCACCATTTGCGTACCATCGGTCGTGCCATCGCTGGTCCACGGTTCCTGGCCATGGGTGCCGTCGTTGGCGCTCATCCAAGCGGTGGTGCCGATGCACGTGATCTGCTCCAGCGAAGCCCCGCCGCTGGGGTTGATCGTGCGGATCAAGGTGGGTGTCTGCGCGTGGGCCGCGATGATCGGAACCAGGACGAGGAAGGAGAGTGATACGCGTTGCATGGGAAGGGAAGAGGTCCCAAAAGTGCAGGGATCACCTTGGTGGTTCGGCTGCAATCGCGAATTCTCGGGAGGCTGGAAGCCGTCTTGAAATGGTCTTTGGCAGCGAGTCGGAGGAATTTTGCGGTCGGCCGAGGCGCGAAACCCGCGCATAGCTGGACGCTCTGTAAGGGTTGAGCGACGAAGGATGGCTGCGAAAGGCCCCGGCACAGCCCGAAGGATCATTTCAAGACGGCTTCTAACGTTCCGATATGCCGATCAACACCCCGAGCCTGCCGTCGCGCTGGTCCAGCCCCTGTCCGGGCAGGTAGGTACGGCTGATCGCACCGTCCAGGTATAGGGCGTTCAGGCAGCCCTGGTCGCGGAAGAAGCGCGCGAAGTCGAAGAAGTTCACGGGTTCCTTGCTCACGGCGAAGAGCACCGTGCCGTCCTTCCTCACACCCACGCCGTTGCGGATGTTGAGGTTGGCCGAGCCTTCCCGGAAAGCGCTGTTGATGTTCCCGTTCACCAGCAGCATCGGACCCGATTGGGTGGCGTACCGCACGTTGCGGACCTTGGCCTGATCGGGTGTGGTGCACACGTAGGCACTGTCATTCCCCGCAATGCCGAACACGCCGTTGGGCATCAGGTGGAAGTTGCCGTAGCCCTTGGTCACCGTGTTGATGGCATGCAGTTCCTTGCCGTTCTCCACATACAGCCCCACCGGTGCTTGATGTGCGTCGAACATGCCGCCGTTCATGGCGCAGAGGAGTTTGCGTCCGGCGGTTTCCTCCTGCGTGATGAGGCGGCCGAGGTCACCCAACACCCGGCCTTGTGGATCCTTCCAATGCAGGCGGATGTCGTGCTTCTTTGGGTCGGCGTGGAAGAAGGCGATGCGGTCATCAGTTGCCGGTGGCGGGCCGGCCGAAAGCAGCAACAGACCGCATCCGATCGCAGCTACAGCGAACGATCGGCCGCGCATACCTCAGGCCTTTTCGATCACCACTGCATACCCTTGACCCACGCCGATGCACATGGTGATCAACGCGTAGCGCTGGTTGCGTGCGTGCAGTTCGATCGCCGCCGTGTTCAGGATCCGGGCGCCGCTCATGCCCAACGGATGACCGATGGCGATGGCCCCACCGTTAGGGTTGATGCGCTCGTCGTTGTCGGCCAGTCCCCACGCGCGGATGCACGCGAGGCTCTGCGCGGCGAAGGCTTCGTTGAGTTCGATGATGCCGATGTCCTTCAGCGTAAGGCCGGCCTTCTTCAATGCTTGGTTGCTGGCTTCCACCGGACCGATGCCCATGATGCGCGGTTCCACACCCACCACACCCATGCTCACGATGCGGGCCTTGGGCTTCAGGCCGAAACGTTCCACGCCGTCCTCGGAGGCGAGCAACAGGGCCGCTGCGCCGTCGTTCAGGCCACTGGCGTTACCGGCCGTCACCGTTCCGGTCTTGCGGAAGCTCGGACGCAGTTTCGCCAATACCTCCAACGAACTGTCGGGCTTGATGAATTCGTCACGGTCGAACAGTTTGGGGTCGCCCTTGCGTTGGGGAATGGGCACGGCCACGATCTCCTGGGCCAGCCGACCGCTCTGTTGTGCGGCTGCGGCCTTCTGCTGGGAGGCCAAGGCGAAACGGTCCTGGTCCTCGCGGCTGATGGTGTCGCGGTCGGCGAGGTTCTCGGCCGTCTCGCCCATGGCATCCGTGCCGTAGAGCTCCTGCATGCGCGGGTTGATGAAGCGCCAGCCGAAACTGCTGTCGGCCATCTGCTGGTCGCGACCGAACGGCGTGCTGGCCTTCGATACCACCCAAGGACCGCGCGTCATGTTCTCCACGCCACCGGCCAGCAGAATATCGCCATCGCCGTTGGCGATCGCACGGGCGGCGGCCATCGCGGCGGAAAGCCCCGAGGCGCAGAGGCGGTTCACGGTTTCGCCGGGAACGGAGTGGGGGATGCCGGCCAGCAGCAGCGCCATACGCGCCACGTTGCGGTTGTCGTCGCCGGCCTGGTTGGCGCAGCCCAAGATCACATCGGCGATGGCCGTGGGATCAACGGAAGGATTGCGCGCCAGGATCTCCTTCAACACCAGCGCGGCCATGTCGTCGGCGCGGACGGTGCTGAGGGTTCCACCGAAGTTGCCCACCGGCGTGCGGACGCCATCCACGAGGTATGCTGCTTTCATGCGGGTGCAAAGATCGGCCTATTCACCACAGAGCCCGGAGCATAGGGAGAGCCCAGGATCTGTTTTTCACCACAGAGGCACGGAGAGCACGGAGAACCTTCCGCAGGAAGGGCTGGTCAGCGCTGGATACCTTCCGCTCTGTGTCCTTCGTGCCTCTGTGGTGAAGCGTTCAGACCGACAGGATATCCTTCTGCGTCCGGTACACCGTGCCCTTGAAAAGCCCCATCACCTTGCCGTGCTGGTTGGTGATCTTGATGGCGTAGACGGCCACGGCGTTCTGCAGGCTTTCCTCCACGGCGGTGCAGGTCAACACATCGCCCGCGCGACCGGCGATCATGTAGTCCATCGTGCAGCTCAGGGCCACGGAGAGGCGGCCCCGGCTGTTGGCGGCGAAGGCCAGTGCACTGTCGGCCGCCGCATAGCTGACACCGCCATGCAAGGTGTGGAAGCCGTTCAGCATCTCCTCCCGCACGGTGAAGTGCAGGGTGCAATGCCCCGGCCCGATCCCGTCCACTTCAATGCCGAGCCACGCGCTGAATTGGTCGCTCTTCAGCATGTGCTGGAGGACGGTGGCTGGCAGATGTTCCGGTGTTTCGCTCATGTTCCGGGTGCGAAGTTGCGACGGACCGGTGGCTTCAGGCACTTGAAGTAGTCGAAGGGTTCCAGGCAGTCGTTGCACTTGTACAGGGCCTTGCAGGCGGTGGATCCGAACTGGCTCACGAGCACCGTGTTCCGGCTCTTGCACTGGGGGCAATGCACCACCACCACCTCGC
This sequence comes from Flavobacteriales bacterium, assembly GCA_036405935.1. Classification (GTDB taxonomy): domain Bacteria; phylum Bacteroidota; class Bacteroidia; order Flavobacteriales_F; family PHOS-HE28; genus PHOS-HE28. Next base: position 15,000 of record DASWWQ010000278.1, on the reverse strand, counting down.
CGAACAGGGCGTTCACGTCGCCGCTCGACTCCACCGGAGGGGCTATGCCATACGCTTCGAGCTTGCGTTTACCGGCATCGCTCAGCCAATCGGTGGTCCACGGCGGTGTCAACTGCATACGAATGTCCACTTGCGTAGCACCCTCGGACAACAGCTTGCTGCGGATGTCGGCCGCGATGGTATCCATGGCCGGACAGCCCGTGTACGTGGGCGTGATGGTCACTTCCACCTGCCCTTCGGCGGGCAACTTCACGGCACGTACCACGCCGAGGTCCAATACGCTCAGCACAGGCACCTCGGGATCGGGTACGTCCTCCAGGAGATGCCAGACGGCTTGTTCGGTGAGAGGGACGGGTTTCATGGTTCACCACAGAGGCACGGAGGGCACAGAGAACGCACTTCACACTTCACGCCTGATCCTTCCGCCCTCATACTTCGCTTATCACCACTGCTGCCCGGGGTAGGTCCGTTGCAGGTATTGCAGTTCGGCGAGCAGGTATCCCAGGTGTTCGGTGTGCCGTCCTTCCTTGCCCCCCTTGTGCCAGTAGCCGTCGGGAGGTATCGGCAACGTGGCTTCGGTGAAGACACGCTCTACATGCGCGGACGCATCGGCCCGTAACGAAGCGTTGTCCGGCATCAGTCCCGCTGCATGCAGGGCCTTTTCCTCGGACGACATCGTGAAGAGCTCGCCCCAATAGGACCAGCATTCCTTCAACGCATCCTCCGTGCGGCGACGCGCTTCTTCGGTGCTATCACCCAGACGGATCATCCATTCACCGCTCCACTGGATGTGGTAGTGCGCCTCCTTCAGCGATTGCGTGGCGATGGCGCTGAGGCGATGGTCCCCGCTGTCGCGCAGGCGTTCCAGCAAGGGCACATGCCAGGCGTCGAAGAGGAACTGCCGGACCACGGTGTGGGCGAAGTCACCGTTGGGGCGCTCCACCAACAGCGGATTGCGGTATTCGGTGACGCCGCGCAGGTAGGCGAGGTCGTCCTCCGTGCGGCCCTTGCCTTCGAGCTCGGCGGCGTACTGGAAGAGATTACGTGCCGTGCCCAGCAGGTCCAGCGCGATATTGGTCATGGCCATGTCCTGCTCCAGCACCGGACCATGGCCGCACAGTTCGCTGAGGCGATGCGCCAGCACCAGATGCGTGTCGGCCAGGTGCAGCACGTAGTGGAACAGCGGCGTGCGCAGTTCCGCTGGGTGCTCCTGCGGGGGATGGGCGGTCAACGTGGGCTGTTCCATCACATGTGCTTGATGTTCTCCGGCACGTGGTAGAAGGTGGGGTGGCGGTACACCTTGTCGTTCGCGGGGTCGAAGAAGGCTTCGGCATCCGCCGGGTCGCTGGCGTGGATGTGCTTCGACTCCACCACCCAGATGCTGACACCCTCCATGCGCCGCGTGTAGACATCGCGTGCGTTCTGCATCGCCATGCCGGCGTCGGCGGCGTGCAGGCTGCCCACATGCTTGTGATCGAGGCCCTGTTTGCTGCGGATAAAGACCTCCCACAGCGGCCATTCCTTGCGGTCCATCGTGCTCATCGTCATGCGGCTTTATGGCGTGCGTTGCGTTTCTCGGCGTGTACGGCGGCGGCTTCACGCACCCAAGCGCCTTCGTCGTGCGCCTTGTTGCGGGCCTCCAGGCGGTCCTTGTTGCAGGGACCATTGCCCTTCACCACGTTCCAGAATTCCTCCCAGTCCAGCTGGCCGAAGTCGTAATGGCCGCGTTCTTCGTTCCATTTCAGGTCCGGGTCGGGCATGGTGAGACCCAAGTATTCGGCCTGCGGCACGGTCATGTCCACGAACTTCTGGCGGAGCTCGTCGTTGGTGAAGTGCTTGATCTTCCACTCCATGCTCTTCGCCGTGTTGGGCGATTCGGCATCGGGCGGACCGAACATCATCAACGTGGGCCAGTACCAGCGGTCGAGCGCGTCCTGTGCCATCTGCTTCTGCTCCGGCGATCCCGCGCACAAGGCCATCATGATCTCGTAGCCCTGCCGCTGGTGGAAGCTCTCCTCCTTGCACACGCGCACCATGGCGCGGGCGTAAGGACCGTAGCTGGTGCGGCACAACGGCACCTGGTTCATGATCGCGGCACCGTCCACCAGCCAGCCGATGGCGCCCATGTCGGCCCAGGTCAGCGTGGGGTAGTTGAAGATGCTGCTGTACTTGGCCTTGCCGCTGAGCAGGTCGGCCAGCATCTGGTCGCGACCGATGCCCAACGTTTCAGCGGCGCTGTAGAGGTAGAGCCCATGCCCCGCCTCGTCCTGCACCTTGGCCATCAGGATGCTCTTGCGTTTGAGCGAGGGCGCCCGGGTGATCCAGTTGCCTTCGGGCAGCATGCCCACGATCTCGCTGTGCGCATGTTGACTGATCTGGCGGATCAAGGTCTTCCGGTAGTCATCGGGCATCCAGTCCTTGGGCTCGATGCGCACATCGTTGTCGATCTTCTCCTGGAAGAGCTGTTCGGGGGTCTTCTGTTCGTTGCTCATCGCATCAGGGTTCAATGGTCGAAGTCCACGGTGACGCACGGACTGGTGGGCCGTGCCTGGCAGGTCAAGATAAAGCCGTTGGCCACCTCGCGGTCGGTGAGGCTGTAGTTCACGTCCATCTCCACGGTGCCCTCCATCACCTTCGCGCGACAGGTGCTGCACACGCCGCCTTTGCAGCTGTAAGGAAGGTCGGCGCCCCGCGCGGCGGCGGCATCCAGGATGGTGTCGCCGTAATAGCTCATGTCCAGTTCCAGGCGATTGCCGTCGAGGATCACCGTTACGCGGCTGGTCTTGTCCTCCTCGCTCTTCGCCTGTTCGCGTTTGGCGGCAGCTGCTGCGGCCTGCTTGCGGTCCGTGGTGAAGAGCTCGAAGTGCACCTTGTCCTCGGCCAGCCCCTTCTCCTGCATGGCCTCGCGCACGGCATGGATCATCTCCTCGGGTCCGCACACGAAGGCCTCATCGATCGGCAGGCCCACGAGCTTGTTCAACAGTTCCAAGGTCTTCGCCTTGTCGATGCGCCCGTGGAAGAGCTCGGTGTCACCCACTTCGCGACTGAGGATGTGGTACACGCTGAGGCGATCCACGTAGAGGTTCTTCAGCGCTTCGATCTCCTCCTTCAGGATGATGCTGTTGCGCCCGCGGTTCCCGTAGAAGAGGTACACCTGGCTGTCGGGCTCGGTCAGCAGCACGGAGCGCATGATGCTGAACACCGGCGTGATGCCGCTGCCCGCAGCGAAGAAGGCGTACACCTTGCTGTTCTTGGCGTCGAGCGCTGCAGTGAAGCGGCCTTCCGGCGTCATCACATCGAGCGTGTCGCCGGCCTTCAGTTCATCGATGGCGTAGCAACTGAAAAGGCCGCCGGGCACCTGCTTGATCGCCACGCGCCACTCGTTGTCGAGCGGACTGGTGCAGAGCGAATAGGAGCGGCGCTCCTCCTGGCCGTTGAAGGCCTTGCGGAAGGTGAGGTACTGGCCGTGCGTGAAGCGGAAGGCTTCGCGCAGTTCGGTGGGTACGTCGAGCGACACCAGCACGCTGTCGTGCGTGTTGCGCTCCACGCGTTTCACCTTCAGGGAATGGAACTGGCTCATGCGGGGTTGCGTAGTCCGTTGAGGAGCAAGGTGGTGATGGTCTCTTCGAGCACTTCAGGGGCGATGGCGCGGCCGGGTTTGTACCAAGGCTCCACCCAACGTACGGACGAAAGCAGGGTGAAGAGCGCCACGGTGGTGTCCATACGGCGGAGCTCACCGGCGGCCATGCCTTCCTCCAGCAGTTGCGCCACGCCCTTCTCGTAGCGTTTGCGCGCCTCGATGAAACGTTTGAGCGCCGCCGGGGGCAGATGCTTCCAGTCGTGGTTGGCCACGTTCACCGCGGGACCGTTGTCGATCATCATGCGGATGTGCGTGCGGATGATCGCGCGCAGCTTCTCCACGTACGAAAGGTCGGAGGCGCTGATCTCGTTCAGCCGGTTGAGGTAGCCGTCACCCACCTCGAAGCAGAGCACTTCCAACAGCTCGTCCTTGCTGCGGATGTGGTTGTACATGCTGGCCGCCTCCATGCCCACCTTGCCCGCGAGGTCGCGCATGCTGGCCGCCCCATAACCCTTCGCGTGGAAGAGCTTGGCGGCCTCGGAAAGGATCTCCGAGCGGCGATCAACGGTGCTGCGGCGGGCCATAGGGGGGAGAATGGCGGAACAAAACTAACGATTGTTAGTCTGCAGGCAACGGGTCCGTATCCGCTTTGTTCATCAGGAGGCTAACTTGTCCTCAATGCGTGCCCTGCTCTTCTTTCTGCTTCTAACGGGAACTTGTTCCATGTTACGAACTCAGGCGCAAGTGTTGGAGGAAGCACGCCCGGCTTCGGTGGTCCATCGGCAACCTCCCGAATTCCCCGGAGGAGATGAGGCACTCAACAAGTGGGTGAAAACCGAGGTCGATAGTGTGTTCATGGCTCGCCTGCTGGATACGGATCTCAACGGGAGGGTGCTCATTGCTTGTACCATCACGGCAGAAGGAGGAGTGGACAGTGTATCGCTGGAACGCGGGGTCTGTCCGGCCTACGATGTGGAGGCCCTGCGTTTGGTGCGCTCGATGCCGAACTGGATCCCGGGCAAGATCGACGGTGTACCCCAACCGATGCGGATGATGATCCCGATAACGTTCCGGCACGAGTGAGCCGGATGGATCTATCTACTTCCTCGCTCAGTGTCCCACGCAGTGGACCCTGAGCCCGGATGAAGCGACAGGGTCCCGAGGTGAGACCCTGCACGAGAGGCCACGGAGAGGATCGCCGGCCTTCATCTACCTTTCATCCTCCACCCCTCGATCCACCACCGATGGTACGCATCGTTTGTCTACTTGCACTTGGGTTTGCGATGCAGTGTGTAGCGCAAACGGGGCAGTTGGTCATCTCTGCCGGCTGTTTTCTGCCCGATCTGAAAAAGTCCGGTGATCTCGCCTCTGTGGATCTTGTCGGCAAGCGCATGGGTCTTTCCTATGAAGCCGGGGATCGTTTGCGGGTCGGGCTCGGACTTGAGGTCGAGCAGCTGTCCTACTCTGTCGGCAGAGGAACGGAGGTGCGCTATGGGCGGGGCAATTTCTCTTTGCTTGGGGTGTATCGGATGGCCGAACACGCCAAGACCCATCTCGATGGCGTCGCCGGTCTTTTGGTCGGAGGGTCCACGGTGCGCACAAAGGACCTGATTGGAGACTGGAAGTTCCGCAACGGGGATGAAAGTGTGGTCCTTTCGTTCCGTTTTGGAGCACGCTACGCCTATCGTCTCTGTAATTGGTTCTCGATGCATCTATCACCGAACGTGACCATCCCGGTCGTCCAAGGGGAACGGGAGCTCTCCGGGAAAGAGGATCCTTTGGACGTGCCCAAGCGATCAGTGCAGTTCGGAATGACGCTCGGTCTGGTGCTCGGGCCGTTCAACGTGCAGTCCCGAACACCGGAAGGTCCATGACGAGGTCCTGAGGTGAGCGATGCGGTGTGCTTGGGGGATCACGCTACAACCGCCTGCGTCATTCTCTCCCGCTAGGGCATCGATGGAGATATCTTCACCGGAGCCGTACACCGACAACCATCGACCACCCGATGAAGAAGTTCCTCCCTCTCCTGGCCACCGGCACCCTGTGGCTGGTCCTCCCGAAACGGGTACATGCGCAAGATCCCCTTGTAGTGCCCTGTGGCGGCGATACGTTGAACGGAACCTATTGCTACATGGACAATGACTCCAATGTCTGGCATTGGCAGAGCGAATGCGGGGACCCATCACCCTGCAGTTCATTTCGGGTATCATCGGATCGGGCCTCTAGGACGTTCTACGGATCTACGATGGACCGGACGACCTGGCGCCTGCGGTGTTCGTGAACGGAGTGGAGGACACGGAGTTGGCGGGGATGACCTTCGTCAGCACCTCCGGCGATCTGTACATGGAGATGATCTCGAACGACACGATCAGCTGCGCGGAGGTCGGAGGGTTCCGCACGCCGTGGGAATGGGCGTGGACCGTGACCTCCGGCATCGATGCTACGGGCATCGGCGGAGAAGACGCAGTGCAGTTCGTCCTGTATCCGAATCCCGCGAGCGTTGGGTCACCGGTGCGATTGTGCGGTCCAGCCCACACGTCCATGGATATCCGGGTCCTGGATGTAACGGGCCGTACGGTCCATCACCTCAGACCTACGCGGTCCGAAGGTGGGCCCATCGATCTTGACCTGAGCGGCCTCGGAAGCGGCCAGTACAGTGTGGTGCTTTCGACTCCGGCTCGGGTGGGCGTCAGCAAGCTGCAGATCGTGCATTGATCTGTTCGGCCGTTCGAGGGTGGTTCCTCGTGGTCGCGCGGCCTACCAGCCCGTAGCGAACAGTCGCCGGGCGCCGTTGATGCCGCACTTCTGGTATTTGTTGTAGGCCTGGGCCGCCTGCTCGTGCACGGCGCTGTCCGGTTTGCGCAGCACCCATTGCCCCAAGGCGGCGTGCAGGGTATAGGCCTCGGGTGCCATGAGGTGGGTGGTCCACAAGAGGGGTGAGGCTCCTGTCTTGCGCAGCGGTTCGCTGAAGTAGTTCCGGCTGGCGCAGGCCAGGATGATCACCTCCCGGCGGCGGCGATCCTGAGCGGTGTAGGTACGTTCAAGGTTGAAGTCCATCAGGCCGTCGTGACCCACATAGGTGACCAGGTCCGCTGCACCACCGGCCTTCAACGTCCGGTCCTTGAGGGGTATGGGCATCGCGCCGCCACCGCTGGCGAACAGGAGCAGGTCCTCCGTGGCTTGTCGGATGAAGCGCCCATCGTAGGCATCGGCCACGATGTACACACTGCTGTCGCGATGCTTCCAAACGGCCCTTTCGAGGATGTGCTCCGCGCGTTCACCGGCGCAGGGTTGGCGGATCCAATCGGCCGAGCGGTCGAAGAAGGTGCGGACCCCGTAACCAGCCCCCCAGTAAAGGTTGTGAGCGGCATCCTGTCCGTTGCCGATCGCAGCGGGCACTTTCACGATGCCCTGGTTCGCATTGTCGCAGAGCGCCACCACCACATGGACCACGCGTTGGGCCGAGGATGGGAACTGAACACCGAGCAGCAATGTGGCAAGGAGGAGTTTCCGGGACCTTTGGTGCATGCGGGTGTAATGCGATGGTACGCCTAAGTAACGACGAAGCCCCCGGAAGTTCCGGGGGCTTCGTCCATCGGACATGGAGCTCTCAACGCTGGATGAGCAGGCGTTTGGTGATCGATCGGTCGCCAGCGATCACCTGCAGGAGATAGGCTCCGCTTTCGTAACGGTCGTCCAGGTCGATCACCGTGTTCAGCAAGCCATCGTTCACGGGCAGTACCGCGCTGCTCACCTTGTTCCCGGCGAGGCTGTAGATGTCCACGGTTACGGTGGTCACCTCCGGGGCCACATCGTCCAGGCGCAGGTTCAGTCGGTCACCCCGGTTCGGGTTGGGCCAGTAGCTGAGGTCGCTCAGTTCCACCTCTGCTGCAGGACGCATTGCAGGGGCACCCACGGTGTTGTTGATGGTCACCGAGCAGAGCGCTCCGCAGAAGCCGGTGGGTATGCCGTCCACGGTCACTTCCACGGCCACCTCGTAGGTGAGGCCGTTCTGCAGAGGAGCGGTCACCCAGTTCAGCGGGCACACGTAGGTGGATTGGCTGATGAAGCGCACATAGCCCGAGGCCGCGTGGGTGAAGCGGAAGCGGTAGCTCGTGGCTCCGGCCACCGGTTGTGCCCAAACCTTGTCGCTGCTACCGAAGCGGCGGGTGACTCCGCAGGAGTGCGTGGTCAATGCCGTGTTGTCGATCAGCGACGGGCAGTTCACGTTGGTGCTCATGGCGATCTCGCAACCCGCACCGAAGTGGTCGTCCGCGAAACCGGGTAGTCCTTGGTCGGGGCGAACCCGTACGAAGTAGACCGTTCCCGGTACCAGCGGCGACGTCACCATCTGGTTGAGGCGTACGAACGGAGCCGGCTGGCTGATGCGGCGACGGAAGCCGGCATCGGGGTCGGTGAACTCGAACTGGTAGTCCGTTATGCCGGGCACCGTGTTGCAGTCGATCCGGGCGCTGCGCGAGTAGTTGAACACACCGCAGTTGGCCAAGGCGATCGAGGTGGGACCTTGGGGCAGGCAGAACGAATGGCCTGCATTGTAGCTCGGGTGGACCGGAGGCGTCGCGGGCGACTCGAAGCCGTCGGGCGTGCTGGCGAAGTTGTCGCGCAGCAACAGACCGCCGCTCACACTGATCAGCTCCCAGTAGCCGTTGCCGTTCGCGCAGCACAGACCATCGCCGAAGCTGTCGTACAGGTGGAAGGCGTAACAGTTGCCGAACGTGGTGGGCAGGCAGACATCGGTGTCTATCACGGTGTTCGATTGACCCGTGTACGGTCCACCCGTGGCCACGTTGAAGCCGAAGTCGTCCTGGATGGCCCAGGTCAACTGTCCGCCGTTCGCGTCGGTCCGGATGCGCACGGTCACTGTTTCACCATCGCTGTTGTAGGTGCTTGTGGTCGCGTCGTTGTCCGGCACCTGATCGGTGACACCGTTGGGCAGGCTGCTGCTCACCATGAGCAGGTGCGAGCCCGGTGCGGTGGTCACGGCGGGGAGCGTCACGTTGATGGAAGCCAGGGGGACCAGCGGACCGCCGGTCCAGGTGAAGGTGCTTGCCATGCCGCCGTCGATGCTGTAGGAGATCACCGCGCTCACCAGGGGCTGTGCTCCTTGGTTGGTGAGGGTCACCACCGGTACGAGTTGCGTGCTGCAGACCATGCTGGTGGGCTCCAGGATGGCCGTCACGGCGGCATCGAAGTCCGCACCACCGCAGGTTCCCTCCGGCACGCCGCAGCCGCAGAGGCCCGGGACCAGTTTCAGGGGATCGTTGTCGCACAGGTCGCCACTGATGGCAACGTGACCCAGCGGTTGGATGCAGGTGAAGCCGGCCTGGCTGTTGGAGGCATCGCCCACACCATCACCGTCCGTATCGGCATACCAGGTCGTGGCCACATCAGCGGTTCCGCAGCCGCAGGCACCCGGTACCAGTTTCTGCGGATCGTTGTCGCAGAGGTCGCCGCCCACCAGCACGTAGCCTGTGGGGGTGGGTAGGCAGGTGTAACCCGGCAGGGTGCTGGACGGATCACCCGAACCATCCCCGTCCGCATCGGCATACCACGTGGCGCTCACGTCGGGTGTGCCGCAGCCGCAGACACCCGGAACCGTCTTCAATGGATCGTTGGGGCACAGGTCGAAGCAGTCCGAGGTGCTGTCGCCATCGCTGTCCGTGTCCACCACGATCACGCTGGTGGTGCAGGAGCTGGAGTTGTTGGCCTCATCCGTAACGGTCAAGGTCACCGTGTGGGTGCCGATGTCCGCGCAGGTGAAGGCGTTTTGGCTCAGCGACAGGGTTACCATACCACAATCATCCGTGCTGCCGCCATCCACTTGTGCGGTGGTGAGCGTGGCCGTGCCACCGGTGAGGGTCAGCGTGATCGGTCCGCCCGCGCAGACGGCCGTCGGAGCGGTGACATCGGTGATGCTGGTGTTGTAGGTCACCGCGTTGCTCACATTGCCGCAACCGTCGTTGGCCGTCACCGTGATGACCAGGTCGCAGGTGCCCGAGGTGCTGGCCGAGAGGATCAGTGCCCCGGTGGCCGTGCAGTTGTCGTTGGCGCTGGTGGCTGCGATAGCTGCCGCCTCAGCCGAGGCGATGTCGGCATAGCTGGCCGCGATGGTGCCTGCGGTGGCTACGGGCGCTTGCGTATCGATCACGTGGATCGTCTGCACGAATGGCGCTGCCGCATTGCCGCAGGCATCCGTGATGCTCCACGTACGGACGCGGGTGCTCGCGTTCGCGCAGCTCATGCTCGGTGTGGTCACATCACCGCTCAGCGTCATGTTCACCGCACCGCAGTTGTCGGTAGCGGAGGGGATCAGGGCCAGTGCATTCGATAGGCCGGTGGCATCGTTGCACTGTACGGTGCGGTCCAAGGAGCCGGCGGCGGTGGAGACCGTGGGCGCTACGTTGTCCACCACGGTGATCAGCTGCACATAGGTGGTGCTGTTGCCGTGGCCATCCGAGATCGTCCAGGTGCGCGTGGTCACGTTGCCGTTGGGGCATCCCGGGGTCGGCACGGTGGAGGTGGTGGGCAGGGAGATGTTCGCCGTGCCGCAGTTGTCCGTTGCCGTGGGTGCCAGTGCCTGTGCCGCGAAGAAGCCGGGCAGGTCGTTGCAGGCCACCGAACGATCGAGGAAGCCGGGAGCTTGGGCCACCACCGGAGCGAGGTTGTCCACTACGGTCACCGTTGCGGTACAGGTCGAAGCATTGCCAGCAGCATCCGTCACCGTGAGCGTTACGCTGTTGGTTCCGAGGTTGGCGCAGGTGAAGTTCGTCGTGTTCAGGCCGAGTCCAAGCGCACCCGGGGCGGTACAGTTGTCCGAGCTGCCGTTGTTCACTTGAGCGGCTGTGATGGTGGCATGCCCCGTGGCATCCAGGTTCACCGTCAGGTTCTGGCACACCGCCGTGGGCTGGGTGTTGTCATCGACCACAACCGTTTGGGTCTGGCTGCTGGAGTTGCCATTGCCATCATCGTAGGTCCAGGTGATGGTGTAGGTGCCCTGCACGTTGTAGGTCAGCGGATCCGTTGTGGTACCGGTGACAGGTCCCACGCAGTTATCGGTAGCGGTCGGAGCCGTAGCCGTAGCGCTGCACTCCCCAGTGATGGTTGGCAGGCTGGCGACATCGGCCACCGGAGCGGTGACATCATCCACGACCACCGTCTGGGTCTGCGCACTGGTGTTGCCGTTGCCATCATCGTAGGTCCACGTGATGGTGTAGGTACCCTGCACGCTATAGGTCAGCGGATCGGTGGTGGTACCGGTGACGCTTCCCACGCAGTTGTCGGTAGCGGTCGGAGCCGTAGCGGTGGCGTTGCACTCCCCGGTGATGGTGGGCAGGCTGGCCACATCGGCCAACGGTGCCGTGAAATCATCAACGACCACCGTCTGGGTCTGCTGGCTGGTGTTGCCATTGCCATCATCATAGGTCCAGGTGATGGTGTAGGTGCCCTGCACATTGTAGGTCAGGTGATCGGTGGTGGTACCGATCACAGGTCCCACGCAGTTATCCGTAGCGGTCGGAGCCGTAGCCGTAGCGCTGCATTCGCCGGTGAGGGTGGGCAGGCTGGCCACATCGGCCACAGGTGCCGTGACATCATCCACGATGACGGTCTGGTCCTGCGTGCTGGTGTTGCCGTTGCCATCATCGTAGGTCCAAGTGATGGTGTAGGTACCCTGCACGCTGTAGCTCAGCGGATCGGTGGTGGTACCGGTGACGCTTCCCACGCAGTTGTCGGTAGCGGTCGGAGCGGTTGCCGTGGCGCTGCATTCCCCGGTGATGGTGGGCAGGCTCGCGACGTCGGCCACGGGAGCGGTGACATCATCCACGACCACGGTCTGGGTCTGCTGGCTGCTGTTGCCATCGGCGTCCTGGTAGGTCCAGGTGATGGTGTAGGTGCCTTGGGCCGTGTAGGTCAAGGGGTCGGTGGTGGTACCCGTTACCAGGCCGGCGCAGTTATCGGTAGCGGTCGGAGCCGTGGCCGTGGCGCTGCATTCACCCGATACGTTCGGAAGCGTGGGCAGGCTGGCCACCGGTGCTTCCTGATCCACCACGTTCACCACGATGGTGCAGTCGTCGCTGGCGAAGGGTGCGTTCATCTCGGTCACCGTCCAGGTGATGGAGTGACCGCCTTTGTTCAGCACCAGTTCGGCGTTCTCGTCGTAGCTGTATTGGTCACCGTCCAGCGTGTACATCAGCTGGTAGGCGCAGTTCTCCGTCACCGTCGGTGCCAAGCTGCTGAGGGCCACCGTGGCCGAGCATTGACCGGCATCGGTCGGGATCGGCGCAGGTGTGGTGCACGCGATCACGGGTGCGCTGTTGTCCACGGCCGTTACGGTGAAGTTGCAGGTCGAAGCATTGCCCGAAACGTCCATCGCGCGGAAGGTCACGTTGGTCGTGCCCAGCGGGAAGGGACCGCCCACAACAGGACCGGCCACCCAAGGACCACCGTTGAAGCTGTGGTCGATCGTCGGCATTCCGCAGTTGTCCACCGCACCCACCGGCGCGATGTCCGGGGTGGCGAAGCACAACGAATCGGTGTTGAAGGTCAGGTTGCCGGGGCAGGCCACGGAGGGCGAGATGTTATCGATGACGGTGATCTCCGTGGTGCAGGTCGGCGCGAACACGCCGTCCGTCACGGTGAAGGTCACGATCGTCGTTCCCACGTTGTAGGTACCGTCCGCAGCGCCCGTTCCCGAGGCCACCGTGGCACCGGTGCTGCTCCAGTTCACGGTGGAACCGGCGCAGTTGTCGCTGAACGAGGGGATGGGGACGATCACATCCGCGGTGCAAAGGCCTGCGGATACGGGCACCGTGGCGTTCGGCGCACAGTTGTTGATCGTCGGGGACTGCGAATCGGTCACCGTCACCGTGAAGCTGCAGGTGTCCGTCAGCCCGGCGGCATCGGTGGCCACGTAGGTGATGGTCGTGGTGCCCACGGCGAAGAAGGAACCATTGGCCGGACCGGCGATCTGCGCCAGCGTGCTGCCCGTGCAGTTGTCCGTGTAGGTGGGTTCCGTCCAGTTCACCGTCGTTCCGCAGAGCGCGGGGGTGCTGGTGACGCTGATGTCCGCCGGGCACGTCACCTCGGGTGCTTCATCGTCCGTGACGATCACGGTGAAGGAACAGGAGGTGCTGTTGTTGCTGATATCGGTGGCCGTCCAGGTCACGGTGGAGGTGCCTTGGTTGAAGCTGAAGCTGGCCAGGTTGCCGGTGCCGGTTCCCGTGGTGGCGCCGCTGACGACATAGCTCAGCGTTCCGCCGCAGGCATCCGAGAAGGTCGGTGTGAGGCCACCGGTAACGGTGGCGGAGCAACTGCCCAGGTCCGTGTTCGCGCTGATGTCGGCCGGGCAGGTGATGCTCGGTGGCAGCACATCCTCCACGGTCACGTTGAAGGAGCAGGTCACCACGCGGTTCGGGGTGTTCGTCTCGGTCACGGTGTAGGTCACCGTGGTGGTACCCAGGTTGAAGGTGCTGCCCGAGGCATCGTTGCTACCCGATGCGGTGGTGGCACCGCTCAGGGTGTAGGTCACCGTGTGGGCGCAGTTCTCGTTCACCGTGGGTGCGATACCGCTCACCACCGCCGTGCAGGAACCGCTCGGCGTTTGGGCCGTAACCGGGGCGGGACAGTTCACGGTCGGAGCTTGACCATCCACCACGCTCACGTTCACCGAGCAGGTGGTGGTGTTGTTATGCGTGTCGCTGATCAGGTAGTTGATCGTGTGCGCTCCCGGAGCGAAGGCCTGGGTGAAGGTGGCGGGGTTCAATGCAGGAGAGGCGCCGCTCACCGGGCCGTCAACCGCATAACGGATGGTCACGTTCGGATCGCAGTTGTCGTTGATCGAGGGCAGGATCGCCGGTGTGATGCCTGCACCCAGGGTCTTGGTGCACTGTCCGGCATCCGTGGAGATGTTCACCACGGCCAGCGGGCAGGCCACGCTCGGACTTTGGTTGTCCTGTACGGTTACCGTGAAGCTGCACTGGTCCGTGTTACCGCTGGCGTCCGTGACCAGATAGGCCACCGTGGTGGTGCCCAGGTTGAAGATGTTGCCGGAGGCATCGTTATTGCCAGAGCCGGTGGTGGCACCGCTCAGCGTGTAGGTCACCGCGAAGCTGCAGTTGTCGCTCGCGCCCACGGGGGCGATGCTGTTCACGATGGCCGTGCAGCTATTGAGGGCGGTGGAGGTCGTCACGTTGGCCGGGCAGCCCACGGTCGGGTCCTGGTCGTCCGTTACCACAACGTCGAAGCTGCAGGTGCTGGAGCTACCGCAACCGTTCGTGGCGGTCAGGGTCACGGTGGTGGTGCCGACCGGGAAGCTGAGACCGCTACCCGTGCCTGCACCCGTTCCGGTGGTGGCACCGCTCAGCGTGTAGCTCAGCGTGGCGGAGGGATCGGCATCCACGGTGGGAGCCGCATAGCTCACCGTCGCGGCACAGGTGTTCAAGGCCGCACTGGCGGGTGCCGGTGCAGGACAGCTGGAGAAGGAGGGTGCGTACTGCACATCCACCGTTACGCTGGCCGTGGTGGTGCAGCTGTTGGCATCCGTCACCAATACGGTGTAGGTGCCGTCGGCTGCACGCAGGATGCCCGTGATGCTCGGATCCTCCGAAGTGGAAGCGAAGCCGTCCGGACCGCTCCAGGAGTAACCGTAGCCCAAGGTGCCACCGGTGACGGTGAGGTCGAAGTTGACATCACCTGCCTCGCACAGCGCGGGGACCGAGGCGATGGATGCGCTCAAGGCTGCGGCAGGCTCGGTCACCGTGAAGGTCTGCGGACCGAAGCTCGATCCGTTGTCGTCCGTAGCGGTCAGCGTGTACGTGCCGGCCACCAGACCGGTGAGCGTGCTGCTGTGTGCATTGCCGACGTTGATGCCGGGACCCGTCCAAGTGGGCACCGTGTTGGTTCCGCCCGTCAACGTTACCGTGATCGTACCGTCCGTACCCGCGAAGCAGGAGACCGGGGTCACGTTGGAAGTGGCCAGTTCGATGGGTGTGCCGTTGCAACCTGCAGAGGGAGTGGGTACGAAGGGGTCCGTGTTGTTCCCGGTGTTGTCGGTACGCCAAGAGACGTAGTCGATGTCCGCAGCACGTTCGCCACGGATCACGTGCGTGCGGGTGCCGGGATAGGTGCCGGAGAGCTGTTGGGGGATGATACCGCCCAAACCGTATCCGGCTTCAGCGGTGTTGGTAGCACCCACCGTGGGGGCATCGGTGCCGTACCAGTTGCACTCGAAGTTGGCCAAGGGGCTCAAGGCATTGGCGCCTTTGAAGTTCACTTCGCTGTACCAGTTGCCGGTGATGTTGTTGTCGTTCACCGAAAGACCGCTGAGGTCGGCCGGTGCATCGGCCACGTACAGCACCCCGTGGGTCTGGTTGTCGCTGATGATGTTGTTGTGGATCGTACCG
>DASWWQ010000277.1:0-11605 GCA_036405935.1 Flavobacteriales bacterium | reverse complement strand
GGCGATGGCTACAGCGATGTGTTGCTGGGCGCCTATCTGCTGGGTGACCATGGCCGGGCCTATGCGTTCCACGGCTCCGCCACAGGTCTTCCCGCAACGCCCCAATGGACCGCGGACGGAGCGACACAATCCTTCTACGGATCCAGTGTTTCGCTGGCCGGTGATGTGGACGGCGATGGCTACGACGATGTCATCATCGGGGCTCCACTGCACGATGATGGAGCCGATGCCAACCAAGGTGCGGCCTTCGTGTACCACGGTTCCTCGGCGGGCCTGTCCAACGTGCCGGGTTGGACCCGGATCGGAGAGCAGCACGGGGAGCAGTTCGGCATCAGTGTCTCCTATGCCGGCGATGTGAACGGCGATGGCTACAGCGATGTCATCATCGGAGCCTACTTGTACGACAATGCACAGCAGGATGTCGGACGCGCCCATGTCTTCCATGGATCACCGGCGGGTGGCC
Source organism: Flavobacteriales bacterium (assembly GCA_036405935.1). Taxonomy (GTDB): domain Bacteria; phylum Bacteroidota; class Bacteroidia; order Flavobacteriales_F; family PHOS-HE28; genus PHOS-HE28. Next base: position 11,142 of record DASWWQ010000277.1, on the reverse strand, counting down.
TGCCGGCTTCGGCCAACACCATCATCGAGGGGCTATTGCCGGGGTCGCGGATGGGAATGTCCGTGTGTGCCGCCGGTGATGTGAACGGCGATGGTTACGGGGATGTCGTGGTGGGCACACCGCGTATGTCGATGTTCTATGTGGAGCAGGGCATGGCCTCGATCCATCAGGGATCGGCCGCAGGCGTATCCGCGGTGGCCACCACGAATGTCCATGGTGCCATGGCCGGGGCGCATTTCGGTACTGCCGTTGCGCTTGCCGGCGATGTGAACGGTGATGGCTACGGAGATATCGTCGCAGGTGCAACCGGCCATACGGTCGGCTTCACGGACGAGGGAGGGGCCTTTGTGCTGACCGGGAATCTCTCCCGTTCCCTGGCGCAGCCCACCTACCAGTATCGGAATGATCTGGTCGGCGTGGTGCGCACGGGCAACCACACCTTCGATCCCGGTTGCGGCTGGGGCATCGGTCAATTCGCCCGATCGGCCCTTGGAAGGTCCCGCGCGCGCCTCGCATGGCAGTTCGTGGGCCATGGTCCCACAGTGGTCACCTCCCACTTCGCGAACAACAGCACGGACCTCACGGGAGAAGCCGGAACATGGACCGATATCGGGCTGTCCGGTGCACTTTTGAAGCAGCAGTTGTTCATCGGTGCGGGTTCCTCCAGCCATCCGGTCTGGCGTGCCCGTCTGCGTCACCATCCCGCCACTGCTTTGGATGGTCGGATGTTCGGCCGCTGGTTCGAGCAGGGGGTCAACGACCTGCAGGTGCCGAGCTTGAAGGTGGAGTTCGCTGGATGCGGCCCGTTGCCCGTGACCCTTGCGGGCTCGTCCGTGCAATGCGACGGGGAAAGGGCCATCATCGAATGGACCACGGCATCCGAGCAGGATTGTGCGGAGTTCGTCGTTCAACGGTCGTTGGACGGTTCCGAGTGGGAAACGGTCGACGGATCGGCATGCGCCGGTAACTCGTCCACGCTCCGACGCTATCGGGTCCTGGATGGCAGTCCTGATGTGACGAACCTGATGTACTACCGTATCCTGCAGTTCGACATCGATGGAAGTGTCGCGGTGCACCCGGTCATGGCGCTTCCTCCCTGCGGCACTGCGGCATCCGTGGTGCGTGCATGGCCCAACCCCTTCCAGGACGTCCTCTTCATCGATCATGTGCGATCCCCATCGTCTTGGGGATACCTGACCGTGGAACTTCAGGATATGTCCGGTCGTTCCGTCCGGAGCATCACCGTGAAGGTGACGGAGCGCTTGGTCCGTTTGGAGGGTCTCTCCACCCTGCCTGGCGGTGCCTATCAGCTGACCTTGCGGTCGCCCGAAGGCGGCGTGCTGGGCCATGCACGCATCGTGCGGATGTGAGCGTCGATCCCATCGTTCGGTCGGCCGGGCGCGGTTCCGCTGACCATGCCGTAGGACCGGCACTGCTCGATCCCTGTTCGGGCCTCCAGCGAGCGGCGTTCTTCGCCCTACCTGGACCTCGCGCCGATCCCGCCGAGCACAGGGTCCTCGGAACATGATCCGCCGCAACGGCTTGTGCGTTCAGGGCCGCACCATGCGCCCGCGCGGAGTTGCGTCCACGGCTTGCAGGATCGGACCCCCCTGAACGTGGAAGGCCCCTGCCATCGGCAGGGGCCTTCCACTGTGGTGGTTGCTGATCAGCGCTGGATCACCAAGCGCTGGATGTTGTCCTGGGTCCCATCGGAGATGCGCACCAGGTACACGCCACTGTCCAGGCCGTTGAGGTCGAGCACGGTGTTGATCGCGCCTTGGGCCAACGCCACGGTGATGTTGCTGAGCACCGCACCGCGTAGGTCCACGATGGTGATGGTGGCGGTGCCGGCCTCCACATCCAGTCCTTGCGCGATGAGGGTCACCCGTTCGCCGTTGTTCGGGTTGGGCATGAGCCTCACATCAGCGGAGGTGGCGGCCTCGATCCTGCGAAGCTCCGGACGGGCCGGCGCATTGCTGATGGTGAGATCGCACACCGGACCGCAATGACCGCTCCACACGCCACCGACCAGCACGTCCACATCCACGGCGTACGTGAGGCCATCCTGCAGCGGCAGCGTCACCCAGTTCAGGGCACAGACATAGCTCGGACGATCGATGTTGCGCACGAAGCCACTGGCGGCGTGGGTGAAGCGGAAGCGATAGGTGGTGGCACCGCTCACCGGGGTCGCCCAGATCTTGCTGCTACCGCCGAAGGTGCGGGTGACACCGCAGGAGTGCGTGTTGCTTCCGGGACTTTCGATCAGGGCGGCGCAGTTGGTCTGCGCGGTCATGCCCAGTTCACAACCCGCACCGAAATGGTCGTCCGCGAAGCCGGGCAGACCTTGGTCCACACGGGCACGAGCGAAGTACACCACGCCGGGTTGGAGGGGATTGGTGTACATCTCCGAGAAGCGCACCCAGTTGCGCGGAAGCGCGATGCGCCGGCTGAAGCCCGCATCGGGATCGCTGAACTCGAACTGGTAGGTGGTCGCACCCGGGACCTCGTTGCAGTACACCTTGCTCTGGCGGATATTGGTGAAAACCCCGCAGTTGGTGGTGGTGATCGCCGAGGGCCCCAAGGGCAGGCAGAACGTATGTCCCTGGCCATAGGCCGGATTCTGCGACGGCTGGCTCGGGGAGTTGGGGCCGCTGCTGAAGGAATCCATCAGGACCACGTTGCCATCCTCGTCCCGGACTTCCCATCCGCCACCGGCGATGCCATCGCCGAAGCTGTCGGTGAGTTGCAGGCGGTAACAATCGCCGAAGTTGTTCGGCAGGCACACGTTGGTGTTCACCGTGGTGTTGTCCTGCCCGCTGTATGGACCGCCGGAGGCGACGGCCATGCCGAACTCATCCACGATGGTCCAGGTGATCTGACCTCCGTTCGCATCGGTGGTGATGCTCACCGTGGCCGCGTTGCCGCTGCAGCCCACGGAGATGGGTGTGCCCACGCAGGTGCATTCCTCCGTGATCAAGTCGTTCCCGGTGTTCGCGTCGTCATCATCGCATGCATCGCCGATACCACCCGCAAGCACAGGGCAGGTATCATCGCAGTCGTTGATGCCGTCCTGATCGGCATCGTACAGGGCGCATTCCTCGAAGTAGGACCACTCGATGGTGGTGCTGCCTTCATCGCTTCCGTCCTGGATGAGATACACCGTTTGCTCGATGCCTGTTTCGTTCAGCCAGAAGTGGTCCACCGCACCGGTCGCGCAATGGATATCGGTGGTTTCGTTGCAATCGCTTCCGTAGGCCAGGCGCACCTGTCCGATGTAGGGCTCCGAAGGTTGGCTGGTGAAGTAGATGCCGAATCCGGGCTGCACGATGTAGGAGAGCAGGAGATCCCCGCCCTGATTCCCTTCATCGCAGGCTTGCACATCGTTGTTCGCCCCGGTGGTGTTGATGGTGATGGACCCGGTTCCACCGGTAAGGACGATCACGCGGGAGCAATCGTCGCCGTTCCGGATGATGAAGGATGCGGCGCTGCTGTTGTTGCTATGGGCATTGCCGCAATCCTGCCGCACGTACACGTCATAGGCGACATCGAGATCGAGTCCACCGATCGTGGTGCCCGTGCCGGTTGCGGTGATCACGGTTCCATCGACACCCGCCGATGCATCCGTACCCGGTGTGAAACCTGCAGGGCCGTATTCCACGATCACATTGTCGCTGCAGGTGGCGTTCCAGGTGATGGAGGCGGTGGAGGAACCCGTCACGGTTGCGGCGAGGCCCGTCACCGCTTGGCAGACGCTGGAGGGTACCGTGTAGCTGTAGTTGAACACGTGGATGGCTCCTCCGGTCGAGGGAGCATCCACAAGCACATGGAGCCGCTCCGTGTTGCATCCGGTGTTGGTCCAGATCAAGGTCTCGAAATCGTTCACGACCTGGATGTTCGGCCCGGCCGTGAAGTAGCCGCCCGGACTGCAGGCCAAGCTGGTGGTTCCCGGGCAGCTTCCCCCGTAGGCCACGGCGAAGGTGTTCGCGGAGCTCCACAGACCCAGGGAGATGGTGGCTCCCGGGGCCACATCGTGGTAGAGCACCACGTCCGGTCCGGGAAGGTTGGCCGAGCATGCCGACGAGGTGTAGTTGTTCTGGGCACCGGTGGTGTTGGCCACGATCGACCAATCCGTGAGGGGAAGGGCGTCCAGGTCGATGGCGCCGGCGCAGAAGTCGCCGGCCACGATGTTGAAGGACGTGGGCGCGGAATTCTCGCTGATGCTTCCGCTGCCGCAGTTCTGCCGGACATACAGCTGGTAGGTGCCGTTGGCGATGCCTGCGATCGTTGTGGCCGTGGTGGCGGAGGTCACGATGGTTCCACCACCCGCGGTGGCACCGGTGCCCGGGGTGAAGCCCGTGTTGCCGTATTCCAGGATGTAGCTGCCGGTGCACGAGGGGCAGTTCCAGCTCACGTCGATGCTACCCGCGCCCGTCACGATGGCTGCGAGAGCGGTGGGTGTGGAGCAGGTGGCTGCGGGGATGATCCGGAAGTTGTCCACACCGATGTCATTGCCGGCCGCCGTCGTGGCTGCGGTGCCGCGGAGCCGGATCACCGTGGTGGCGGAGGTGGAGCCGATGGTGAATTGTTTCGTTTCCCAGGTGTTGATGGCGGTCGTGGTCAGCGTGGATCCGATCTGCGAGAAGTTCGCACCTCCGTTGGTGGATACCCATACGCTGAGGTTGCCGCTGCCTGCGGAATTGATGTACTCGAAGCGCAGCAGCTCATTGCCCGTGCCTGCCGAGAGGTCCACATGGTAGTCCAACGTGCCTACCACGGAAGACCCTTGACGGCTGTGGAAGCGTGCCGCCGGGAGCGTCACGGCCTGCGCATTGGGGTTGGAGGCCACCGTGGTGGAGGTGAAGCCACCGCTCACGTTGTTCCAACCCGAGATCACTTGCGAGGTGTTGCTCGCGCGCCAGGTTCCCGGTCCGAAAGCGGGCAGGTTCTTCCAATTGTTGGAAGCCACGCTGGGTACATCAGCGGTGCTGCAGCGATCGCCCCAGGTCGCGAAACCCTCGGTGATCGTCGTTCCATTGTAGACGTGGTAGGTGGCGGCCGGGTCGGAGATGGTGATCTGCACGGGGGTGCTGGCCACGGTGCTCGGGCCGGTGCTGCACGTCACCTCGCAGCTGAACCACGTGGTGGCGGTCAGTGCAGCGGTGGTGTAGGTCGGCGCGTTCGTTCCTACCGCGGTCCAAGGGGCGCCACCGGTCGGGCTGGAGAGCCATTGATAGCTCAGGCCACTGCCTTGGGGTGGGTTCTGGAGCGAGAGGTTCGAGGAGAGCCCCGCACAGCCGCTGAGGATGCTGGCCAAGGTGTTCCCTGGCGCGGGCGTGGTGCACGGAGCGGGTGGGCTGAAGGTGTAGCTGCGTCCCGCACCCGGCCATTGGTTCAAGGGAGCGGAGTCGGTGCTGCTGGCCACCTGCCCGGGTCGAACGTTGAGGTAGTTCGCGGAGCTGGCCCCGAAGATGGAAACGCGGTTGTCGCCGAGGTCCGCTGCTCCTGTACCGTAGCGGTATTCCACGGCGCCGCTGGCCTCATGCAGCAGCATCTGGAAGGTGGTGTTGGCCGTGGCCTGCCAGCCCGGTACCGCCACGCTCCATTGAACGATCCGGATCCTGTTGGGCTCGCTACCCTCCAAGCTGGTGGTGACACCGCCCGTGGCCGTTCCGGCATCCACGCTGAAGGGAAGGAACGTGGGTGCACCATCGAAGTTGACCTGCCAGATCTGACTACCGCCCACGTCGCCCGAGCCCAGTCGCGCATTGCCGTTCTCATTGACCGAGTACTGCGTGTAGGCGGTACCTTCGAAGGTGAACGGGAATCCGATGGCCTGTCCCGACACGCTGGCGAAATCCTGTCCGGTGCCGATCAGTGTGCTGGCATCGGTCATATCGGCCAACGTGCCGCCGCTCGTGGTCGTGAAGGAATAGGACGCTGCATTCTGTGCCGAAGCGCTACCCAGCAGGCCGATGGCTGCCAGGAAGGCCGGTACTCTTCCCCATCGATGTCGGCGTGCGGGGATTCCGCTCGAGTAGTGCTTGAGCATGGTCGGTTGGTGTTGGTGTGGTGAAATGGTCCGGCTCCATTGGTGGAGCGGTGACCCAAACTATCGGGAGACCTTCCGTGCGATGGTCGAGGACGGGGCGGAACGTTGGTGTTGGTGCGGAGCCCATCGGGCCACGTGGCTCAACGCCGGCCGTTGCGCAATATCGTCAACGACCCCGTGAAGGGACGGGGTGTGCCTTCGCTGAGCACCTCGTAGAAGTAGGTGCCATCGGGCACGTCCATGGCGCGCCAGCCATTGTTGTAGTTGCGGGATTCGAAGATCGTCTGTCCCCAGCGGTTGAAGACGCGCACCGAATGCCTGGATCGCCCCAACCCCCCGATCACCCACGCATCATTGTGGCCATCGCCGTTCGGCGTGAACACGTTCGGTATGCTGATCTCACATCCCGCATGCACGTTCACCGAAAGGCCCACGGTCTGGGGGCATTCATCCGTGGCCCATACCGTGTACACACCGTTCTGCAGTCCCGTCACGGTGGTCCCGTCCCCGATCGTTCCATTGCTCCAGGCGGTGTTCACCGTTCCCAACCCACCGCTCACCGATACCTGCAGCAGGGTGCTGTCCTGGTCGCAGTTGAGATATACGTCCTCCGCGGTAAGAACGATCGGCACATGGTCCAGCAACGTGATGTTCGTTGAGCCGGTGGGCTCGCCGCAGCCGCCGACCCAGGTGGCGGTGATGGTGAGGGATTCGGCATCGTCAGGCACCTCATCGGCGAGTGCAGCGAGCGGGAAGGAGATGCTGGACGAGCCGGCGGGAATGACAACGGAGGTGGGTGCATCGATCAGGTCGTCGTCATCCGCCGTGCCCGAATAGGAGAGGGTGATCGTCGCGGGATCGTTGATGGAGCCGCGCTCAACGGTCACGATGGCTTCTCCGCAACCTTCCGTCAGCGTGCCGTTCGCCTGCGGGGACTGCACCTCCACGCTCAGCACGCTCTCCGAGGAGAAGCTCCCACCTTCGATGAGCACGGCGGAATCCAGGGTGGCATCACCCGCGTGTGCGATGGCGATCTTGATGTGGTACGTTTCTCCGCATCGCACGGCGGCCACCGCGCGGATCGGTACGGTGAAGCCATCGAGCTCCACGGTGGGGCCACCGACATTGTCCACATAGTAGGGTGAGTTGGACTGCCATCCCGGATCGGAGGCCGCACAGGTGGAAGCTCCCGAACCGAACAGTCCAGGTACCCCGCTGTTCACCGTGTTGATGGCGATGGGGGCCGATCCGCCGGGAAGCACGCCGAGGTTGATGGCGTTGTTGCTGAAACCGCCGCTCAAGCCGGGTCCGCTGAGGAAGAAGCCGAAGGCGTCGTTGTACTGCGAGCACACGAACTCCGGGTATTCCTCGGAACCGAAAACGAACCGGAAGCTGATGGAATCACCGATGGGAACGAAATCGAATTCCAGCACGGCCACACAGCGCAGCATGCTTTCGATCATGGCGAGATCGGGGTCCGGCACGTTCAATGGCGAGGACGGGGACAGGGTGAGGCTGGGGTTCTGGTTCGGACCCGAGACAAGTTCCACGCGCCCGGTGGCCAACACGATACCCTCGTTCATGCCGATGTTCGAGCTTGTGCCATCGAACGATCCGATCTGCTGGTTCGTGGAGGTGGCGGGAAGGCCGTTGAAGGTGACGTTGCTCACGGCGACCCCTTGGCCGACCAGGATGTTGTTCACCAGGTCGAGCGGCGTCTGCGTGTTGTCCACGGTCAGTTGGGCCGCCCCCGACAACGTGAGCGAGCAGAGGAGGAACGAGGGGATCGATCGGAGGAGAAGTGCGCGTGGCATGGGATGGAGCATGCTCCAACGAGCATTTCCGCCAAAGTGTGTACGGGAAGGCGAAGCGAGCACCCGGACGGTGCGGGCCGTTCAACTCGATGCCGAAGTGTTCAGGGCAGCACGGTCACGTGGCCGGTGAACTCCCGCATGAAACCGTCCACCGCGCTGCGCACACGGAGCTTCCATACGTATACGTCCGTCTTGGGGCCTTCACCCTGCACGGTGCCGTCCCAGGTCCGGTGGCGGTCGGTGGCGTGGAACACCTCGCTTCCCCAGCGATCGAACACGCGCAGGTCGTGGTCCCGTTCCTCGGCGTCGCGGATCACCGGAAGGAACACATCGTTGAAGCCATCCCCGTTCGGTGTGAACGCGTTCGGCACGAACACGGTGAACACACCTTCGATCTCCACCGGACGAACGATGGTGTCGGTGCAGCCATGGATGTTGGTCACCACCAGCCGGACGGGATAGAGCCCCGCCCGGTCATCGGGGAACGTGACCACGGCGTTGGTGTCGTTGGATCCTCCGGGGTCACCGAACGGGAAGTGCCAGTCCCAGGCGATGGCATCCGGGCTGGAATCGTCCGTGAAGGTGATCTCCGAATGATAGAAGTCCGTGGGCTGCGGACCGAAGGAAAAGTCGGCTACGGGTGTTGGAAGCACATGCACCAAATGGTACAGCGTTGTGTCACCCTCGCATCCGGCCGGTGAGGTCACGGTGAGGGAGACCGTGTAGGTGCCGGGATGCGTGTATGTGTGGTCGGCGCCACAAACGGAGGATCCACCACCATCGCCGAAGGCCCAGGTGCAGCCACCGATCATCCCCGGGTCGGTGGTGTTGGTGAACTGCACATCCAGCGGCGCACAACCGGTATCGGGTTCAACGAAGAAGGTGACCACCGGCAGGCCGTGCGCGGTGATCGCATCCGTTACGGTATGGGTGGCGCTGCATCCGAGATCGTTCGTCATCGTCAGCGAGACGGTGTACGTGCCGGGTGTGTCGTAGATGGTGACGGCGTTCAGTGTGGTGGCGATCTCGCCGTTGCCCAGGTCCCAAAGCGGCTCCTGCTGTTCCTGCCCGGGCGTGTTGTTGTCGAACCGGACCTCCAAGGGCACACACCCGCTGTCGATGCTGAAGTCGAAGGCGGGTTCCGGCGTCGGGAGGATCTCGATCACCTCGTTCATCAGCGTGTCGTCCGTACAGCCGAAGGGGCTCGTGACGGTGAGTCGGACATCATAGGTGCCGGCGGAGGCGAAGGCATGGGTGGTGGCGCAGTCCGAGGAGGTGTTGCCGTCCCCGAAGTCCCAGGCGCAGGTGTAGGTGCCGATCGGCGTGGTGGTGTTGGTGAACGTCACCTCCATGCCCATGCATCCGATCAAGGTGTCCAACGCGAAGGACGCCGTCGGGGTGGGGTGCACGGTGATCAGGTCCTCGAAAAGGCTGTCCGTGGTGCAGCCTTCGGCCGAGGTGACGCTGAGCAGCACATCATAGGTCCCGGGGTCGGTATAGACGTGGGTCACCGTGACGCTGCTCGCCGTGGAGCCGTCCCCCAATTGCCATTCTTGCTGTGCACTGAAAGCGGGTGTGGTGTTGGTGAGCACCACGGAAAGCGGTGCACAACCTTCATCGGGAACGGCCGTCAGCGCGGGTTCGGGGTAGTCGGCCATCACGTCGATCTCGGCCATCGAACAGGTGCCGTCGGAAGCGATCGCGCGGACGGTATAGGTACCGGTTCCCAGACCCAGGGCGGAGGCCGGAAGGGTCTCTCCCGTCGCACCCACGATCGCCACGCCGTCCAGATACCATTGGTAGCTGGACGAGAGGGGTTCATAGGGTTCAGCGGTCAGGAGCAGATCGTCCGTGCACGGGCCGCCCGTCAGGTCCACCGTCAACTGGACGGGTTCCACCGAAAGTCCGTCCACGAAGAAGTAAGGCCAGGTGGTATTGCTGGAGATGTAGTCCGCAGGGATCGGGCATGCGGGACCGAACATGATCGCCTGCACGTCGAAGGGTGCGGTGAACGTGAAGGAGAGCTCCTGCCAGGTGTTCGCCGGGTTGTAGGTCACGTGTCCCAGTTCGGTCCATCCCAGGTCCAGCGGACAATAGGTGGCGGGCAAGGGGTTGCCGAACACCGGGTCGTAGAACACGTAGGGTGAAGCGGGACAACTGCCCAGCCCGTAAAGCGTCAGATCGATGGGGCCGAAGTCCACGGGAAAGGTGACCACCACCGCCATCGCCGGGCTCATGCTCGTGCGCGTGGCCGCCACGTTGAACTCCAGTTCATAGAGCTCACCGGTCACCATGGGCGTCGCCAGGCAGTTCATCAGGAATTCGTAGTAGCTGTCCGTTCCGCTCCAGTTGGTGAAGGCCCCGAAGCCCGCAGCGGCATTGCCATCAGGAAGAGGTTGGGGCACGCCGGGTGGCATGAAGTCGCAGCCGAAGTACTCGGCCGTCGAGGTCACCATGTAGTCCATCCAGCCATTGGAGCAGGAGAGGTAGTCGTTGGGGTTCATGCTGACCCCTTCCGGACAACAGGTGTTCTCCTCGAACGATCCGTTGGTGACCAAGGAAGGTTGGGCCGGTATCAGATCGCAGGGACAGCCGACCGCATCGTTCAGGTCCACCAGTCCGTTGCCGTCATCGTCGATCCCGTTGTCGCAGATCTCCTGGGCGGAGAGCAGCAAGGGCAGGCAGAGCACGAGCACCACCAGGCAGCGCGGCCAGCTGGTCAGCGATCCCTTCGTGCACGGCATGCCCTTGCGTATCATGGATGATCAGTGCGCCACTACGGCACGGATGTGATGCAGGGCACCGTTGGTGAGCAGCACCCGCACGGCATAAAGTCCCGCGGGCAACTGTTGCACATCGAGTGTCAAGCGGGACGCGCCTGCGCCCGGGAGCATGGTCGTGATGCGTCCTCCGGCGTCGATCAATTGCAGCGTGGCGATCGCGGTCGGGGCCTGCACGGTGATCCGGTCCGCTGCCGGGGAAGGGAACAGCGAGATACCGGCTTGGCGGGCCGCTTCTTCGGGCATGCCTACACTGATGTCGAGGTTCCTGCAGATGCTGGCTTCCCCACAGGAGGCCGTGGCCGTGAGGCAGACCGTATAGTCACCGTTGCCGGCGTACACATGGGTAGGGGAGGTCTCGGTGCTGGTGCCGCCGTCACCGAAGTCCCAGGAGTAGGAGGTGGCGCCGGTGGTGGTGTTGGTGAAGGTCCAGGAATACGGATCGACGCTGCTCGTCAGGGTGAAATCCGGGACCACGGCACAGCAGGGGTCCAGGGTG
>DASWWQ010000276.1:0-5600 GCA_036405935.1 Flavobacteriales bacterium | reverse complement strand
TGGCCGAGGAGGTGGCGCGGAGCCTCTCCATACCCGTGATCGGGATCGGTGCGGGTGGCGGTGTGGACGGACAGGTGCTCGTGCTGCACGATATGCTCGGGATCAACAACGAGTTCAATCCCCGTTTCCTGCGGCGCTATGCGGACCTGCACGGCGTGATCACGCGGGCCGTGGAGGGTTATGTGAAGGATGTACGTTCCGCGGACTTTCCCCGTGTCGACGAACAATATTGACCTGCGGATCCTCTTCGAGGATGCCCATTTCCTGGCGGTGGACAAGCCCGCTGGGGTGCCGTCCCAACCGGACCTCACCGGTGATCCCTCGATGCTGGAGCGGATCGCGGCGTTGCAGGAGACTTCCGGGCTGGGCCCGGCGCATCGCTTGGATCGGCCCGTGAGCGGTGTGCTCCTGTTCGGTCGTTCGGAGATGGCCTTGCGTGCACTCAATGGACTCTTCCGCGAAAGGACCGTGCAGAAGACCTATTGGGCCATCGTGGAGGGTATAGCCCCGGAGCAAGGACGATGCTCCGCCTTGCTGGAACGATCGGCCAGGGGGCGCAAGGCCGTGACGCGCCAAGCGCAGTCCGCCAAGGAGCAAAGCCACTTGGAGTTCCGCCGGTTGGCGCAGGGTGATCGGTTCGCCTTGTTGGAGGTGCGGCCTGAAGGAGGAGGTTTCCACCAGATCCGTGCGCTGTTGGCCGCGGAAGGCCTTCCGATCAAGGGCGATGTGAAGTACGGCGCTCGCCGCGGCGAACCGGATCGGTCCATTGCGTTGCATGCCCGTTCGCTCGCCTTCCAGCATCCGTTCCGTGGAACTCCAGTGCGGATCGAAGCGCCTGAACCCGTGCGTTCCATCTGGCCCGCCTTGCTGGCCTTGCGCTGAGTACTAGACGGGATCGACGTCGATCACCACACGAACCGGCCGGTGGTCCGGATGGGCGAAAAGCCGATCGATGGCCTCGCTGAGGTGGTGCTTTTCCTGCCGATAACCTTGCCGCTCCAGCTTGATCAACAACGTGCGCAGATGGAGGTCGCGCACGCGGGCCACCATCGGTGGTTCGGGCCCCAGCACGCGATCACCGGACCGTCCGCGCAACAGCGCGGCCAAGGCTTCCGCGGTGGCCACCACCCGGTGTTCATCCCGATGTTTCAGGGTGAGCTTCACCAAGCGGCTGAAGGGCGGATAGGCATGGGCCTGTCGCAACGGGAGCTCGCGTTGGTACATGCCTTCCACATCGTGGCCCATCACCAATGCGATGATGGGATGATGCACTTCCTTGGTCTGGATCAACACTCGGCCGGCCCCCGCGCGGCGCCCGCTTCTTCCCGCCACCTGGGCCATCAGTTGGAAGGCCCGTTCGTGCGCGCGCAGGTCCGGGTAGCGCAGCAATTGGTCCGCATCCAGGATGCCCACCAACGACACCTGTCCGAAATCCAGGCCCTTGGTCACCATCTGCGTGCCCACGAGGATGTCCACAGCGCCTTCACCGAAACGCGAGAGGATGCGGTCGAAGGCGTTCTTGCCCCGCGTGGTGTCCTGATCCATCCGTGCGATACGTGCTTCGGGGAGGAGCAGCGCGAGTTCCTCTTCGATCTTCTCGGTACCGAAGCCGATCATGCGCAGGCGCGAGCTGCCGCAGGCGGAACATTTCACCGGTGGGGGGTAGGCCCTGCCGCAGTAGTGGCAATGGAGACCGTGCGCGCTCTTGTGATAGGTGAGGCTGACGTCGCAATGGTCGCATTCGGGGATCCATCCGCAGGTCTCGCATTGCCACACCGGAACGTAGCCCCGTCGGTTCTGGAAGAGGATCACCTGTTCCTTCCGTGCCAAGGCTTCCTTGATGGCATCGATGAGGGTGTGGCTGAAGTGGCCGTTCACCCGTTTGCGGCGTCGTTCATCGGCGATGTCCACGCATAGCACGGAAGGAAGCACCGCTTCGCCATGGCGTACCAACAGCTCGGCGAAACCGAACTTGCCGGTGCGGGCATTGTAAAGGCTTTCCATCGAAGGCGTGGCCGAGCCCAGCAGGGTTCGGGCTCCGTGGATCTCGGCCAGTACGATGGCCATGTCGCGCGCCTGGTAGCGCGGCGCCGGGTCGTGCTGTTTGTAGCTCGGGTCATGCTCCTCGTCCACCACCACCAACCCCAGCGATCGGAAGGGCAGGAGCAGCGCGGAACGCGCCCCGACGATCACCGGACAGGCATCGGGATCGGTGCGCATGCGCAACCACAGTTCGGTGCGCTCACGGGGCGGCAACCGCGAATGGAATACGCCCACCTTGGACCCGAAACGCGCGCGTAGCCGGGCGATCACCTGGGCCGTGAGGGCGATCTCCGGAAGCAGGTACAACACCTGCTTGCCGGCTTGGAGCTGGGTTTCGATCAGCTCCATGTAGAGTTCGGTCTTGCCCGAGGAGGTCACCCCGTGCAGCAGCACCGTGTTGCGGTCCTGGAAGCCGGAGCGGATGCGCTCCAAGGTCGCGGCCTGCGGCTCGGACAATCGGGCGATGCGTCCGCCTTCGCCACCTTCCGCCGGCATGTCCGCCGGTCGTTCGTACTCTTCGAAGATGTTCTTGGCCAGCGCTCGTGCGAGTTCACCGGAAGCAGCGCGGGCCGAGCGGAGCAGGTCCTTGCGTTTCACTTCGCGCGGGGCTTCGCTCAGGCAGCGGGACAGCTCCACGTAGCGCATCAGCAGATGCAATTGTTTGGGGGCGCGTTCCAAACGATCGAACAGGGCATGCAGCGCCGCTTCGGTATCCTGGCCGGCGGCGAGACGCACGAAACGTTCCATGCGCGGGGCGTGCGTTCCACCGATCTCCTCGGCCACCTGCACCGTGCCTTCCTCCAGCATCCGTTTCACCACAGGCATGGGATCGCGCAGGCCCAGCAGTTCGCCGGCCTCGGCGAGGGTCATCTCATGCCGAAGCGCCAAGGCGTCGAGCAGCAGGTCGCGTCGGCCATCGCCGGTCCACTCCGGTCGTTCGGGCCCTGAGGCGATGAGCTTGGTGGTGCTGCTGAGCACCAAGGAACCGGGGAGGGCGGCCACCATCACTTCGCCCAAGGTGCACAGGTAGTGCTCCGCGAGGCGCTCCCAGAACAGGAGCTGTTCGGCCGTGGCCACCGGCGTGTCATCGAGCACGGACAGCACGGACTTGATCCCGGGGAGCCCGGGATCGCGGTCGTGCACCGCCCGCACCAGCCCCGAATAGAGCTTGCGGCCGGTACCGAAGTTCACCACCACCCGTTGCCCCACCTGCAGTTGTGCGGAAAGCTCCTCGGGCACGCGGTAGGAGAAGCTTCCCGGTACGGCGGTGGGCAGGATGATATCGGCGAAGAGGGGCAAGGCGAACGGCAAAGTTCAGCGATCCGGAGCAGCGGTGAACTTCCCGGGCAACCTCCTTGTTCGGCAAAGGGTCTACTCGCCGGCCTCCTATCTTCACCTGATGCTGCGCATGCTCCGATCGGTGCTCCTTTCTGTGCTCTGCGGGTGCATGCCCGTTCTTGTTCGGGCCCAGCTGACCACCGTTTCCGGAGTTCCTCCGCAACAGGTGGTGCAGAACGTGCTTTTGGGTCCCGGTGTCACGGCATCGAACATCACGTTCCAAGGTACTCCCGCCCAATTGGGCACCTTCAACGGTACGAACAGCAACCTGGGACTTGGGGCGGGCATGATCATGGCCACCGGACCGGTGAACGTGGCCGTGGGCCCCAACAACTCGGGAAGCGCGGGCATGGGCGTGGGCGGGCCCGGTGATCCCGATCTGGACATGATCGTCCACAATCCCAGCGTTTCCACCTACGATCGCGCGGTGCTCGAGTTCGACTTTGTGCCGGACGGGGACTCCCTGAAGTTCCGATTCATCTTCGCCAGTGAGGAGTACATCGAGTTCGTGAATATGAACGTCAACGATGCGTTCGGGTTCTTCCTCAGTGGTCCGGGCATCAACGGTGCCTATGGCAACAATGCCCGCAACGTGGCCACCGTACCGGGCACCGGCGTGCAGATCAGCATCAACACAGTGAACCACTTGGTGAACTCGACGTACTTCGTGAACAACAACGACGGGCTCAATCCACCGGAGAATGCGGATCCCTACTACATCCAGTTCGATGGGTTCACCACGGTCATCACCGCCCGGGCCCATGTGCA
This sequence comes from Flavobacteriales bacterium, assembly GCA_036405935.1. GTDB lineage: Bacteria > Bacteroidota > Bacteroidia > Flavobacteriales_F > PHOS-HE28 > PHOS-HE28. The sequence continues at coordinate 1,451 of DASWWQ010000276.1, read as the reverse complement.
ATGCGGTGAGACCTACCACATCAAGCTTGCAATCTCGGACGCTGGTGATGGGATCTACGATTCGGCCGTTTTCCTGGAGGGGGGGAGCTTCTCCAGCAATTCGTTGCAACTGGCCGCCGACATCACGGCCGGAGGAATGGACAGTGTACTGTATGAAGGCTGCGGTGCGGCGAACCTGCTGATCGAACGCCAGGGCAATGACGATCTGCAGCAACTGGTGGAGCTGATCGTGTCGGGTACCACCACGCCCGGCGTGGATCATCCGTCCTTGCCCGCGCAACTGATCTTCCAGCCCGGTATGTCCGCGTTGAACATTCCGCTCGATGCGTTGGATGACGGTGTGGCCGATGGCTTGGAATACCTGGACGTCGAAGCCGTGTGGGAAGGTGATTGTGCGATGGACACCGCCCGTCTGCGCCTGTACTTCGATGATGCGCCGCCCATCTTCGTCACCATCGATCCCGATACCACGCTCACCTGCTTGGATAGCACCTTGGTGCAGGCCCAGGTCACCGGTGGGTTCGGTGCCTACACCGTGGATTGGAACCAAGGTATTCCCGACAACAGCTTGCAAGGCTGGGTCACACCGACCGCCACCACCACCTACACCGTTTCCGTTACGGATGCCTGCGGGGTGTCGTCCGCCACGGCCAGTATGACCATTACCGTGCCCGTTTATCCGCCGTTGACCGTGATGGCGGGGCCGGACACCACGGTGCTCTGCCCCGAGTCGCCCGTGTTGCTTTCCAGCAGCTTCAACGGTGGTACGCCCGTGGTGACCACCCTGTGGAGCAACGGCGGAGCCACCACCCCCGCCTTGCCCGTGGCTCCGGTGTCCACTTCCACCTGGACGGTGACCGTTACCGATCGCTGCGGAGCAACGGCCTCCGACGCCGTGACCGTGACCGTCCAATACGACTCGGTGCGCATCGGACTGCCCGCCGATACCACGATCTGCCTCGGTGACACCATCATGCTCCGGAGCACTACGCAAGCAGGTCTTGCTCCTTGGGAATGGTTCTGGTTGCCGAGCGGCGTCGTGCAGGATTCGCTCGCGGTGCATCCTGACGTGCCCATCCATCATGTGGTGCAGGTGACGGACGGCTGCGGGATCACGGACCGCGACACGATCGGCATCGGCGTGAACGATCCGCAGGCCGATTTTCGTTTGGATGGCAGCGTGCACGAGGATGCGCTTCCCATCCGGTTCATCGATCAGAGCAGTCCCACGGTATCGTGGTGGTGGGATTTCGGGGATGGCTCCGATCCAGCCGATGAACGACATCCCGAGCACCGTTACGATCTGCCCGGGGAGTACCTGGTGCGTTTGGCGATCCAGGATACCTTGGGTTGCGTGGACACCGTGTTGCGGGTGATCACGGTGGATCCCGGGTTCCGCTTCTTCCTGCCCAACAGCTTCACCCCCGACGGCGATGGCCTGAACGAGCGCT
>DASWWQ010000275.1:0-8676 GCA_036405935.1 Flavobacteriales bacterium | reverse complement strand
GAACGAAGGCACGTAGCTGTTGAAGGTGTGTTGGCCCAGATCGGCCGCGTAGTTCTGCGGCTGGCTGTTCCACTCCGTACCCAGCGTGGGGAAACCAGCGGTGGGGTTCACCGTTACACCTCCGGTCACGTTCGGTTTGCGGATCAAGGTCTGCTCGTTGGTCTGGATGCCTCCGCTGGACCATACGCTTCCAGGATCCTCGCCCAAGCGGCCGAAGATGTCAACGTAGCTGTTGGTGCTGATGCGGAAAAGGGCCAGTGCATCGTCACCGTTGTAGAAGGTGATCGTTGTCGGGGTGGCGGGACCGCTGTAGATGGTGCCACCGCTGTTGCTGTACACGGCCACTGCGCCGTTGGCCAGCGTGCCGGTCAAGGGCAGTTCGGTTCCAGGGGTGGTGACACCGTTCGCGTAGAGCTGCAGCTTGTAGTCGCTCAGGTCCACCGGCGCACCGGTTCCGTTGAAGATCTCCAGGTATTTGTTGTTGCTGGTGCCTTCCAGGTATTCGGAAAGGAAGAGGTCGGTGGCCAGCGTGATCGTGCCGAAGGTGGGCGAGGTGCTCACGTCCAGGCGATACCCCGTAGCGCCGGCAACGGCTTCCCAGTTGGCGGTGAAGGCCGTGCCGCTGATCGCAGTGGCGGTCGTTGCCACGGGGGCGGGCAATTGGCCGGTGGTGAAGCTCAACCGCGTGCCGTAGGTCAGGCCTTCGGTGTTGGAGGCGTAGGCGATGAAGTGGTAGGTGGTGTTCGGAGACAGTCCGCCGATCGTGGCGGTGAAGGCACCGCTGGCGAGGTCGCTCGACGGAACATTGGTACCGGTTCCCGGCGTGAACCCGGAATTGGTGGACCATTCGAAACCGTAGGTCGACAGCGCCGAGCTACCGACCTCGGTGATGCTGCCGTTCAGCGTGGCCGAGACCGCTGCGATGCCGGAGGCGGCAACGGTGCTCACTTGTGGCGGCGTGGGGATCAACGTGCCCGTGCACACGCATTCAGCGCTCCAGGTATCGTTGCTGGTGTAGACGTTCGCATCGTCGCAAGCCGTTCCGGGCATGGCCGGACCGTCGATCACACCGAGGCAATCCCGTACCACCGGTGTGCCCACGCAGGCGCACTCCAAGGTCCACGTGTCGTTCAGCGTTTCCGGGTCATTGTCGTTGCAGGCGGTGCCGGGCATGGCCGGACCGTTGGGCACGTTCTCGCAATCGTTGGTGGGAGCGGTGCTGCCTGCGCAGGTGCAATCGGCCTGGATCAGGTCCAGCACCGTGTTCGCGTCACCATCATCGCAGGTGGAACCTTGCGCCAGGTTGGAGGCGGAGGCCGTGGCGCAACCTAGGGTCCAGTCCGCGGCCGTATTGGTATCCGTGCCATCGGGGATACGCGTCAAGGAACGCCCCGCCTCAGCGCCATCATCCACCAAGGAAGCGCCATTACCGGTGCCGTAGCCCGTTACATCCCCCTCGTAGCTCAAGGCGTCGATCAAGGTGCCGGCCGGGTTGCGCAGACCCACTGCGGCAGGCAGTCCCGTCGCGATGAAGTCCACGGCGGTGCTTGTCAGCAGGTTGCCCGTGGGCACGGTGGTCAGGCTTCCACAGATCACATAACGTGCGCCGGGCGCCAGTACGAAATGGGGCAGGTTGAACTCGTCATACACCTGTGCACCGTTGTCCTCATAGGCCAGCTCCACCCGGAAGCCGAACACGTCCAAGGAGGTGCTGCCGTTGTTCAGCAGTTCGATGAACTCCGCATCCTCTCCGGGCATGCTGGCATCCACTTCGTTGATCAGCAGGGAATAGCCCAGGTATTCGTTGATGGTGATGGTGCTCGTACCGGGTGCGGTCACGGAGGCATTGATACCGCCTGCGATGTTCTGCAGGGCGAAGGTCACTTGCGCACCGGTATCCCAATAGCCGTTGTCGGTGATCGTGATCGGGACCACGATGTTGCTGGAGCTTCCGGCGGGGAAGGAGATGGCCTGTGTGGTGAAACCACCGACGCGGGCGGCATCACCGGAAGTGAGGACCAGGTCGGCCGTGGTGGCCGCGCTGGGCGAGGGATTCACGATGCTCAGCGTGAGATCGTGCGTACCCGCGTTCTCGCTCACGATGCTGCTGGCAGGTGCCAAGGTCACCACGGTGGCGAGGTTGGTCACTTCGCCGGAAACGGCGATGTTGCGGGTGGTGGCACCGGTGGAGGTGCAGCTTACGTTGCCGCTGAAGTTGCCGGCGGTGGCTCCCGTCAGACGCACTTGGATGGTCTTCGTGCTGACGGTGGCACCGGTGAAGCTGACGGAGGAGCCGTAGTTGCCCACGTTGTTCTCGCGCAGTTCGAAGCCGGCCGGTGCGCTCACGAGCAGGGCGCTGGTGAGGCCACTACCGGACACGGTGAAGGTCTGTGCCACCGAAGGGGTGCCCTGCATGGTGCTGAAGGCCGGCAGCGAAGTGGTGGAAGCAGTGATGGAAGGGAGGGCGATCACTGTTCCATTGAACGTGAAATCATTGACGCTGGCCGTGCCCGAGGAACCCCCAGCGGCGGATCCATAGAGGCGGAACGTGATGCTTCCGGTGATGGCGTTGAAGCTGGTCGCAGCCAAGCTCAGGGAAAAGGCTCCCGCCGAGGCTCCGGGGTTCCCGGTTGCGATGTCCGTGGCGTAATTGTCCAGCGAAGAGCGAAGGGTGAACAGCGTCGGACCCGTGTTCGAACGCTGCCAGGTACCCGTCAACGAGGTCAGGTCGATCTTGTAGCCTGCACTCGGTGTCAACGTGAAGTAGAAGTAGTCGTTGGCGTCGATGCCCCCTGTGCTCCAAGCGGTGGCGTTGTATCGGTCGCCGCCGGCGTTGGCATTGATCCCCGGTCCACGTCCGATCCCGGACACGGAGAGGTTGGCTGCCACGGTCTGCCCCGCGGTGAAGGGGTTCGATGCACTGGGGTTGCTGTCCGTGATCGGATTGGTCCAGATGCTCTGGGCCTGCACGAGGGCAGCCAAGGGGAGCAAGGAACCGATCAACAACGCGCGCAGGTCGCGTGCGATGCTGCGGTCCCGATCCCGTCCGGATGCCCTACATCGGAGAGTTTTCAGGGTAAGCATGTTTGAAAGGGTAGGTGTTTTGGGTACGGCAAGGTTTCCGCCCCACGATCAACTGTGGGAGGGCCCGGATCTAAGTGTGCCTTAAGACCGGCCCCCGGACGTGAACTCAGTAGGCGAAGCGCACACGCTCCTCCGCATCGGCGGAGGTGATGCGCAGCACATAGGCGCCATGCGCCATCGGTGCCGGCAGGTCGAACACCCCGCTCCCGGCGGTGCCCGTGGCGATCGTGCGGCCGCTGGCATCGATCACCTCGTAGCGGCCGTTCGTCAGTCCATGGCGCACCAGGATCCGATCGGCATCCACCGCCACGGAAATGTTCGTGGGCCGTTCGATGTACACGGGCACGGTGGCGCTGCGGGTGCTGTTGCCGTTCACATCGGTCTGCTTCAGCCGGTAGTACGACCAGCCCGATAGCGGAGCGGGATCGACATCGCTGTAATCGATGCGGACCGTCGAGTTGCCGCTTCCCGGCCGCTGCAGTAGGTCGACGAAGGCCATCGCATCCGCACTGCGCTCCACCGTGAAGTACGCATTGTCATGTTCCGTGGCCGTGCTCCAGGCCAGGTCCACCGCAGGCCCGTTCGCCGTGGCGGTGAAGGACAGCAGTTCGATGGGCAGCGGGTTCATCGATGTGGTGGAGGCCAGCGTCCAGTACCCGAAGGTGCTCTCCGCCACCCAACTGTCCACCGATCCCGATGATCCGGTGATGATGACATCGCTGTTGCCGCGATCCATCCAGGTGCTGGTGGCGTTGTTCCAGCGCGCAACGCTCAAGGTCAAAGGCTGGTCCACCCCGCAGCTCGTGGGATCGTTCCAGGTCAATTGCACGATGGGCGTGGTGCTTCCCCCGGTGCGCGAAAGCTCCCAGTATTCGCATTGGGAAATGTGGTCCAACGTGGCTTCGCGGCTGCTGCCGAACACCAGTTGAGGGTCGCTGTGGAAGTACTCCGCGGTGTAGTGTTGGGTCGGCAGGTTGGATCCACCCAAGGGGCCCACGAGGGCCACCGGTCGCATCACGTTGCCTTTGCCCACCGGGAAGCGGAAAGGCGTATTGCCCTGCTTGCGCATGATCCCGTGCACGAAGGAGGCATCGGAGGCATTGAGCACCGTGGCGCTCGGCTTCACCGTGAGTTTCGGCATGGCACTCGTGCTGCCCGGGGTGAAGATGCGCCCCTGCTGCAGGTCCAGCACGCCGCTGGTGGCGATCTCGATCGCGTCATCCAGGTACACATCACCACCGCTCTTCATCACGGTCAAGCGCGGGTAGGTGTCCGTGAAGCCACTGGTCCCGATGGTCTGGTCCGCGCTGCCGTTGAGGATCACGTTGGTGGTGGTGCTGCGCCGGAAGGAGGAGGGCGATACGTTGTTGTCGATGTTCCCGCCTATACCGATGGTGCTGCCATTGAGGTGCGCAAGTCCGCTGCCGGCCACACTGAAGTTGCCGTTCACCTGCACCGTGTTCGAGGCCGTGTTGTTCCGGAACACGGCGCCCGTTCCGGAGATCGCAAGCCCGGTGGTTGTGAACTGGCCCGCTTGCACCAGGAACACGATGGAGTCCGCCGTGGCGGAGGTGCGCTGCACGATCGTGTTGCCCACCACCGTGAGGCTTCGGTTGTTGCTGATGGTGAGGCGGCGGTTCGCTCCCGTGCTGGCCAACGTCAAGGAGGCGCAGCTGGCGGCCAACGGTGTGGCGGTGGTGCTGCCGATCACGCAGTGGTTGGTTGCGCTCTGGTCGATGGTGACGTCCCATCCCGGTCCGGGCACCACGGTAGGGTTCCAGTTGCGGCAATCGAACCAGTCCGTGCCCTGCGCGCCGGTCCAGATCACAGCGCCCGACGCCGGGGTCACCACCGGACTGCTCGTCGTCAAACGGACGTTGTCGATGTAGAAGCCCTCATCGCTGCGGTTGAAGAGGTTCGGGACCGTGTTCGGGCAGCTGTTGAGGTTGGTGGAGTAGGCCCGGACCTCCACCGTTGCGGTCCCGTTCGGCACGGCCACCACCAAGGGGTTCGGCATCGTGAACCCACAACCCGTGGAAGGGTTGCCGCCTTGGCTTCCCCAGGAATAACAATGGTCGTTGCCTCCCGTGATCCGGCCCACAGCGCTCCAGGCACCGCCGTTGTAGCGCACCTCGATCACCGCCCCTTCATGTCCGCTGCCCCAATCCATGCCGGGCCCGCCGCCGCACTGCACCGCGTGGCTGATGCTCAGCTGCACGTTGGCATAGGTGCTCACGTTCACGGGATCGAGGGTGATGGTGGTGCTGCCACCGACGTTGCCCACACGATTCGACCGCAGGCCGCTTTCCGCCAGCGTCGTGTTCACCTCTCCGCCGGTATATCCCCAATCGGGACAGGCCGTACCCCCCTCGAAGCCTTGGAAGGCGATGGTGTTCTGCGCCACCACGGGGCCGAAAAGAAGGAAGGCGAGGAGCAGGAGGAGAGTTCGGGTCATCTCGGCGGGATCAGCGCCGCAAAATTCCCGTTCGATCGTGCCTTGGGTATGAAGACGCGGTTAACGATCCCGCGATCAACGCAGCAGCACCACGTGGCCCACCAAACGATGGTCCTCGCCACTTTCCGGTGCGCGGAATTCCAGGCTCCACGTGTAGACACCGACAGGAACCTCCGTGCCATCGCTCTTGCCGTCCCAAGGGCTCAGGGGATGGTTGCTGTACAGCACATGTCCCCAGCGGTCGTGGATGTTGAAGAGTGCATCCTGGGGTACGGTGCCCGAGAAGGTAGGCATGAACAGGTCGTTCGTGCCATCACCGTCCGGCGTGAAGGCATTGGGCACATGCACCTCGGGGTCACGGATGAGTTGAACGAGGGTGCAGGAGGTGTCCGAGCAGGCTCCCACTTCCGTGGCGATCAGGCAGACGGTGTGCGGCAACACGTCCGCGATGCGGAGGATCCAGTAGGGACCATCGGCCTGCCATTCCCCGTCCAGCCACCAGCTATGCGAGGCCGCATGGGCATCCAGCGCGTTGAAGGTCCAAGGGGCACCGTTGCTTCCACCGGTCCACGTGAAGGAGGCATCCGGCACGGCGGACACGAGCAGCAGGCCTTGGTCGTTGCTCGGACAACCGACGGTGGTGGTGTAGGTGATCACGTTGTTGCCGGTTTCCGCCACCGTGGGGTCGAAGAGTCCCGTGGCCGCATCGATGATGCCGTTGCCGCTCCATACGCCACCCGGGGGTGTGGCGGACAATTCCACCGGAGCACCGTTGTTGCACAGCACAGGCAAGGGACCGATCGCTGCAGGGGGGACAGGGATGCCCGGCGCGATCACCGTGTTGAGGACCAGCTCGCAGCCCTGCGCGTCGGTGATCGTCACCGCCACCGGCCCTGCACATTGACCGGTGATCGGAAGGGCGGAGTAGCTGTTGCTGTTCGCCGTGAAGGTGTAGGGCAGGGTGCCTCCGTCCACCGCCAGGGTGATGGTTCCGTCGCAGGCTTCCGAACAGCTTTCACCGGTGCTGCCGATGGTCGCATCCAAGGGTTCGGGTGTGCCGACGGTCACCGTGCCCGTGTGCTGGCATTGTTCCTCGTCGGTGACGGCATACGTATAGGTGTCGGCCGGGAGGTTGCCCACGGAGGCGCCTTCGAAGCTCTCTCCTGTAGCGGGTGTCCACGTGACCGGCGCGGTGCTCGGTGGATCCAGCACCAAGGCCACACTGCCGTCGGACAGGTTCCAACAGGTAACGTCGGTGGCGCTCGCATCGGCGGTATAGCTGCCGGGAAGGTTGAGGATCTCCGCTGTGGTCTGTGCCGTGCAGTTGTTCTCGTCCGTTACGGTCACCGTGTAGATCCCCGGAGCAAGTTGTTCGGCACAGCCTTCCGGAGCGGCCACGCCGGCATCCCAGACCAGGGTCAGTGTTCCCGTTCCGCCCGAAGCCACGGCACAGGCCACGCCATCGCTCTGTCCGCACAGGGGATGATCCGTGTTGGTGGTGATCGTGATGGGCAAAGGCTCCGTGATCTCCACTTCCAAGCTGGTGGGGCAGGCTCCGGCCGAACTGATGTCCACCACATAGATGCCTGGTGCCAGTCCGCTGCGCAAGGGCCCGCTCGGCCCGTCCGTCCACGTATAGACGTCAAGGTCACCGGGTTCGATCTGGATCGTGCCATCATCGCTCCCCGCACAGGTGGAAGGGGTCGCGGTGGCCGTGGCATCGATGACGGGTGGGATCTCCACCGTCACCGTTGCGCTCGCATCGGCGCAGGGCGCTTGTCCGCTGACGGTATAGGTGTAGATGCCTGCCGCATCCACGGTGGGATCGAAGAGGCCATCGCCCAGATCGGTGTTGGGCGACCATGTGCCGGTGAGTTCCGGGCTGTCGTTCAATGCGGTGAAGAGATCGAGCAGGCCATCACCGGGACAAAGGCTGATGGTGCCATCGGTACCGGCGTTCGGTTCGGGCACGGCCACGATGGTGACGGTAGCGGTATCGGCACAACCCGTTGCCGAGGTGGCGATCACATGGTGGATGCCGCCGCAGAGATCGGAGGCCGTTGCGGTGCTCTGCCCGAGAAGCACCCAGAATTCATCGTACCACGCGAAGGCATAATCGGGTGTGGAACCGGTGGCCGTGGCGGTGGCCGTTCCGGTACAACCACACGCGTCCGTGCTTACGGCCGTCACCTCCAGCGGTTCGAGGGTCAACGGAGTGCAGCCGTTGTTGTACTGCGCGATCCAAGCAGCGTTGGCCGCGTTGTTCGGCGCGCCCGGTGTCTGTATGCCGCTGTTCACGTTGGCATAGGACCAGTTGCTTGCCGAATAGGGATCACCACTGTTGAAGATCCAGGCCCGTTGTCCACCGTTGCCCGCGCTGTACACGGTGGCATTGGCACTGAGGCCACCGTAGCAGAAGCTGAACACCTCACATCCGTCGGGCGAGCAGATCCGTGCACAATCGCCGGTGTTGGCGAACGCAAGGTTGTTCAGCCAGCTGGGTGAGCCGTCCGTGCCCCAGCCACCGGGGTCGGAGCACAGTGCGGCATTGGGTGTGATCGGTGTGAACTCGAAGTACCCGCCGTTGTTCGCACCTACGATGATGCGGCAGTTGCCGTCGTTGAGGTCCACGTCCTGTCCGGTGATCGCCGGGTTCGTGTCACCATCGTTGTAGATCAGGATGATCGTTCCCAACGGCACGCAGGACCACAGAGCGGACTGTCCGAAACGCATGGCACCGGGCGCGGCACCACCGGATCCATGGTAGCCGTTGTTGTCATCGAAGATCCATCCACGGAGATCGAGGCAGGGTGCTGGAACGCAGGGATCCAGCGGCCCGTCGGGCACCACCACCAGCTCCACGTATTCCTGGTTGCCGGCAGGTCCGTTGGAGACCTCGTTGATCACCACGGTCTGGCTCCGCGCCTGCAGCCCGGTGATGCTGAAGAGCGCGAACAGGCCATGGTGAAGCCCGGGGAGGGGATAGCGAGTGCGCGGCAAGGGGGAGAGCCTTTCGGACCGCAAGATTAGATCCCCCGGCATGCCCGGCGATCGACCCGGATATTGCCATTGGGTTAAAGATCCCCGCAAACAGAAGGACCCGGCCATCGGCCAGGTCCTCCCTCCCTCGTGATCGC
>DASWWQ010000274.1:0-3821 GCA_036405935.1 Flavobacteriales bacterium | reverse complement strand
CGGGGTTCGGCCATAGCGTGTAACGATAGGCCAGCGTGAAGGGAACCTGATCGGACCACGTGGTGGTACCGTCATGATCGGTCTGGCCGAGGCGGTAGTATGCGGTGCCCTGTTCCGGTGCGGGATCCAGCACGTCGTAGTCGATCCGGGAGTGGCTGTTGCCCGCACCCTCGAGGATTGCCAACGTGCGCCAGTTCTGCAGGTCCGTGCTGCGTTGTAGGGTGAAGTACGCATTGTTCTGCTCGGAGGCGGTGGCCCAATGCAGCCGCGCTTGATCCGCTCCCTCCGGACGGACATCGAAACCGAGCAGCTCGATCGGCAATGGCGTCAGCAGGAGATTGATGCTGCCCAAGGTGAACTTCCTTCCGTTCACCAGGTTGGCCACGTTGCTGAACTGGAAGAGGCCACCGACCAAGGAGGCACCGCTGATCGGGCTCTCGTCCGCGAAGACCCCGTCGTCGTCGGAATCCACGAGGAGACGCAGGTGCGAGGCGGTGACGAGCCCCAAGCCGCTGAGGTCGAACGCGATGTTCACGTTGCCCACATCGGCCGCCACACCGAAGGTGTTCACCTCGCTCACCCGCCATTCGCGTGCCCAGCGGCCCAGCACGCCGAGCGGCAGGTCCAGGATGCCCGAGGGTCCGTCCGCACCGCCGTTGTGTCCCCAGAAAAGGAAGCGGTTGTTGTTGGTCAAGTTGGAACTGCTGATGCGCACCCGTCCCGAGCCCTTGGAATCGCTCTGGATGTTGCTGGCGTTCACCCGTCCGATGCCCGCCACCTCGTGGTCGTAATTGCCGCTGGCCGCATCATCACCGGTGTAGAGGTCGTTGCTGGCCAAGGTCCGACCATACTTGGCGGCCAAGTGGTTCAACAGGATGATCCGTTGTGCGCTGTTGAGTACCGTGTTGTACAGGATCACCTCGGCGATGTGGCCATCCACGAAACGGCCGCTGGTGGAGGCTTCGTTGCCGATGACCAAGGGCCGGTTGTTGATCTTGGGCGTCTTGTTCTCGCTATCCGTGTAGATCTGCGCGCCATTGCGATAGGCCGTACGGCCGGTGCTTGCGGAATAGCTGTATTCGATGATCTCGAAGGTGCTCGTGTTCACCTGTCCACCCGGCGACGAGGGCGGGGTCCGTGTGTTGTTGGTCCAGTACACGGGCATGTGCAGGTTGCCGTCGGAGTAGCTCAGCATCTCATAGTTCTCCGTGCCGTCATCCCCCTTCACCAGCCAAGCATTGTAGTCCTTCTGCACCTTGGGCCGCACCACGATGAACTGGTGCCAGCTCGTGAGATCGAGCGAATTGGCATCGGGCACGATCAGTTCATCATCACTGCCGTCGAAGAGCAGGGCCGGGTAACCGTTCACCTGGGCATTCTCTCGCACCGGTCTAGCCGCGTTGGTGGATTGCGCGGCGTGGTTGCCGTTGCCCGAACCATCGGACCACGACATCACCTTGGTGCCGTTCAACGTGAGACCCGCATCGGGACGCAACCAGAGCACATTGCTGCTGCTGCTGCCGACACCGCCGGGGCCGGTCTGTGCGAGCGTGAGGAAGGGCATCAGCAGGATGACCCCGAAAGAAAATGTGGTGGAGAGACGCATGGGAGTAGAAGCGCGGCCTGCTACGGCCGCTCCCTACCCGTGTTTCACTTCGGCCGATGCGATCCGCATCTCCTGAAGGAAAAAGCCGAAGGTCATCGTACGAACACCGGAGCTCGCGCCCGAATGAACGTCATGTCCTCCTGCAAATGAAGGAGGCTCCGCTGCTCGCCTCAGTCCATTCGCAGCAGCTTTCCCGTGCTGATGCGATCATCCAGGATGATGCGATACAGGTAGTGGCCCGGAGCCAGGTCCTGCCCGTCGATCACCACGCTGTGGCGGCCCGCGGTCAATAAGCGTTGAGGGAGTTGCTTCACCATGCGGCCTTGGGCATCCAGCACGCTCACGCTCACGCGTGCGGCGCTGGTCAGCATCATCGGAATAGCGATGCGATCGCGGAAAGGGTTCGGATAGGCCGTGCCCACCGCACCACCTTCGTCCTGTCCAAGCGAAGGCACAGCGGTCGCGAGTTCCAACCCGGAATCGAGCAGATGGATGCCCTCGTAGAAGCTCTCGTTCATGAGGGTGCCGGCCAGGACCAAGCGTCCGCCGGGATGGCTGAAGAGACGCTCCGGATAGAACTCGCTCAGCTCCGGCCCCGTGTGCTCCTCCTCCTCCACCGTGTTGCCTTCGGCATCCACCTTCACCACCACGGCGGCACTGTACACCAGGCCGTAGAAGAGGCGGTACGGGAACGTGCTGCCGTAGACCTGGTCCAGGATATAGCTGTTGTCGGCGCCGTCCACCTCAAGGTCACGGTAGAAGTAGCCATCGGGCGTGAAGGCCGTCCACTGCGGCGTGCCGTCCTGCGCGTACCGGATCAACACGTTGTGCAACTCCTCGTCCATGGCCAACTGGTAACCGACCACCACGATGTCGCAGTTCGACAATTGCTTCAAGGTATAGGTGCGTTCGTCATGGGCGGTATCGCCATGGCGTGCGCTCCAGAGCACGGCTCCTTCGGAAGAAAGCTTCGCGGTGAGGAAGTCGTACTCGGTCGTCGTCTGGTCCTGCACGGCTCCGGTGGCGTAGATGTTCCCTTCCGCATCGATCAAGGCCTCCACCGCACCACCGCTGCCGTTGGCCACTTCCACCGGTGTGGACCACGCCACCGTACCATCGCCGTTGAAGCGGACCACGGTGAAGTCGAGGTCGCTATCGAACCAGCCACCGATACCGGCGGAACCCGGCAGGAGGACACCACCGTCGTTGGTGGCCACCGCGGCGCCTCCCGAGTGGCTCGTGGCCCCTTCCACTGCATGGAAGGTGGTCCATGCTTCGTTGCCGTCCGCATCGAACTTCACCACCACGAAGGCGTCGTTGTCCGCGCCCTCCGGAACGGCCGATCCACAGAGGAAGGTGTTGCCCTGTGCATCCGTGACCACCGAATACACCACCGGTTGCTGCAGGGCCTTCTGCGCTTCCCACAGCTCATTGCCATCCGCGTCGAGCTTCTTCAATCGCAGGATCAACGGCTCCCCACTGAAGTCGTTCTCCGGTACCAGGTACACGCGCACGGAGCCGTCCGTGCCCGCGGCCGCCGCGATGCCCGCCGCGGGACCTTCCGTTGCCGTATCGTAGCGCCGGTCCCAAGCGATGTTGCCCTCGGCATCATGCTTCACCACGATCCGGGTGGTGTTGAAGCCGCTGGTGAAGGTGAGGAAGTCGCCCGTGCAGATGCTGTTGCCCGCTCCGTCCACGGAACCGTTGAGCATCCGCGTGCGAAGGCCCAAGCTGTCGTGCACCTCGGTGATCCAGTCGGGGTCGGTATCGCCGTCCGCGAAATGCGTCGTGGTGGTCTTCGCCCCTTGCGAGGTATAGAAGACATGCAGGGTCAGTGCGATGCCGTTGTTCGCGTCCACGTCCATGCCGGGCAGGCCGAGGAAACCGATCGTATCCACCTGCGCGGCCTGGTAGGTCACCTCATCGAGCGGATCACCCGCAGGACTGTAACGCTTGGCCCGTGCCGCGCGGACCATGATGAAGTTCTCCGGATCGATCATCAGGGAGCCGATACCGGCGATCAGCGCGTTGCCCGCGGCATCCACCTCGAGGTGCCGGGCGCTGAAGTCGATCAGGTCATCGGTCTCGCGCATCCAAAGTGCATCACCGGAAAAAGAATACGCCACCAGCACGAAACCATCGTCCGTGAACTCCCCGTTGCGTTCACCGCAGACATAGATGATGTCATCGGGTCCTAACGCAATGGCGTAGGCGT
>DASWWQ010000273.1:0-13899 GCA_036405935.1 Flavobacteriales bacterium | reverse complement strand
TCCAGAGCGATGTTCTCGTCGAGCAGCAGACGGAAACCCATTTCACCATGGATCGCTTTCAAGCGCTGCAGGTTGGCCGCCTTGGCCTCCACACTGTCCCACTTCGCGTAGTCGCTGTAGTCGTGGTTGCCCAGGATGGAGAACTTGCCCAAGCGGGCCTTCAGTCCGGCCAGCACATGGATGAAGGGTTCGGCCTCATCGGCGAAGTCGTTCACCATATCCCCCGTGAAGAAGATGAGGTCCGGCTGTTCCGCGTTGATCAGGTCCACACCGTGCTGCACGATGGAAAGGTCGTTGCCGTAACTGCCCAGGTGCATGTCGCTGATCTGCACGATGCGCAGGCCGTGGAAAGCTGCAGGAAGGTTCGGGCTGTTCAACGGCACCTGCGCCACGTTGAATTTCCGGCGGCCCTTGGTCACCCCATAAAGCACGCTGGCAAAGGGCACCGTGGCCACGATCAGACCGAGTTGGCTCAGGAAACGCGCCCGGCCGAAGGCCTCGCCGGTAGCGGGTTCCGGAGCGGGGAAGGCCTTGTACCAACCCAGACGTAGCACATGCAGCAGATCGTCCAGGCCATGGAAGACCACGATCACCACTTTCGGCAGGAAGAACAACAGGAAGAGCGCCACCAAGGAGAACACGTAGCTGTGGTCGCGCTTCTCGCGCAGGCCCTGCAGACTGAACATCGTGTACACCAACATCACCAGCATGCCGATGGAGATGCACCAGTAGACGAAGCGGATGATGCGTCGGATGGTGAGGGAGTGGTTCGCCAGCGCCGTGTTGATGCCCTTGTAGGCGTAGAGGTCGATCAGCACCAGTGCCACGATGAAGAGACCGAGGCGCAGCAGGGCGGTTGTGGACATGGGGCAGGGGTAGGGTGCAAAGGTGGGGCCCGACGTGGGCATGCCACCATTGACGTTCGGCCCCTCGATTTCCTTTGATTCGGCCGTTCGAACGGTAAATTGCCTCCTTACTCGCAGATCCATGCCAACAGTCCGGTGGAGGATGTTGATCCTCGCTCTTTCCTGTGCAACCATCGCCCATGCACAGGTCACCTGGTTGCGCACGTATGGTGGAACAGGAACCGATGAGGGGCATGGTGTGCGCCGAACCTCGGACGGTGGATACATCGTTTGCGGTTCCACGGGAAGCTTCGGCAACGGCTCCAGCGACATCTACTTGGTGAAGGTGGATGCCGAGGGCACTCCGGAGTGGTCGTTGGCCCATGGAGGGCCGGGCGTGGAGCAAGGATGGATGGTGGAGGAATTGCCTGATGGTGGCTACTTGGTCGCCGGTACGACCGCGAGCTACGGTGCCGGAGGCTATGATGGCTATCTGCTTCGCGTGGATGCCGCTGGATCGGTGGTGTGGGAACGAACCTACGGCACTTCCGATTGGGAGTTCCTGTATGGCTTGGCCGTGGGAGAGGATCGCTTCTATCTCGTCGGTACTTCCTTCTCCGGTGGCAATGGCGGCGCCGATCTATGGACACTGTGCGTTTCGGAGGATGGTGTAGTGATCTGGGAGGCGGCCTATGGGAACAACGGGGATGATGAAGGGCGGGCTGTTTTCGCTTCGGAGAACGGAGGATGCATTGTTGCAGGAACCCGATCTGCGGAGGATGGCAGCTTGGATGCGGTCCTGGTCCGTTATGATGACAACGGGGGAGAACAGTGGGATGCGTCACCGGCGACCGATGGCGATGCCGTGGGCAATGGTGTGACCCGGACCACTGATGGGGCCTTCGTGCTGGGTGGATGGTGCGATGGTTTCACGGGCTTGAGGGAGATGCTGCTATGGAAGGTGGATGAGGGTGGTGAAGAGGTATGGATGCAGCATTTCGGGGAATCGACCGATTGGGAGGGCCATGAGGTGAAGGGAATTGCGGACGGAGGCGTTTCCATGGCAGGATGGACGGCGGCTTTCGGAGGAGGGGGCAAGGACATGTACCTGCTCGTGGTCCATGCGGACGGGGCGTTCCGGTTCGGGCGGACCTTCGGTTCCACCCAGGATGAAGAGGCCCGATCACTGGACCCCACCCCGGATGGGGGGTTCGTTGTTGCGGGATCTACGCGGAGCTACGGCCCGGGCAACAGTGCCGTCTTCGTGGTGAAGACCGATAGCATGGGCTTCACTGCGAATGTCTTGGTCAACGAGTATGCCGATCCGCTCGCCATATCGGGCAGCGACGGACCGTTCGCGGTCTTCTTGTTCCCGGTGCCCGTTGCCGCGGGGGGGCGACTCCATTTGGAGCGACCATTCCCGGACCGAAGGGAGATATGGGTGCATGATGCACAAGGCCGATCGGTGGGCCGAACGTTGCTACCTGCAGGCGCTTCTTCGTTCGTTCTGCCCGGACTGCCGTCCGGTCCGTACGTGGCCACGATCCTCGGTGGTGGACGGCCGATGCGTGCCCTCATCATCGTGGAGTAGTGGCCACGATCCCGGTGTTCGGAGGATCGCTGTTTCTTTGTGAACGGATCCTTTTGCCCTTGTGATCGTCCTTGCCACCAATGGACATCGATACCCACCTCGTTCCCTTCCTCTCCCGATCGCACGGCTTGGTGCTCCACGTCGCGCTTGCGCTGCCACCCCTTGCCGCCGCGGTGCGCAAGGGAGGTGCGCTGCACCGCCGATCGGGGCGCGCCTACATGATCGTCCTGTTCCTGCAGCTGATCTGCGCGGCGGGCATCGGCCTGGCGAAACCGGAGGATTTCTGGTACGCCGCCCTGGCCTTCCTCGCTTTCCATACCGCCGCATCGGGCTACCGTTCGCTCTATCTCAAACGGCTGCATCAAGGTCAACGCCCTTCGTATGTGGACCTGGTGCTCCATGCCGGGGGGGCGGCCTTCCACGGAGGACTGCTCATCTGGGGCATCTCCCACTTCGCCTTGGGTGAAAAGACCTTCATGGCCCGCCTCTTCCTGCTCGTAGGGTTGGTCGGTACCTTGAACGGGGCCTTCAACTTCCTCCAGTTCCACAAGAGCCAGCACGACAAACGGGAGTGGCTGTTCGGCCACATCGCGGGCATGATCGGATCCTACATCGTGGTGCTCTGCACCTGGTCCGCCCTGCACCTGGAGATGCTCAAGCCCCTTTGGTTGCAATGGGGCTGGCCGGCGCTGCTGGGCCTGCCGCTGATCGTGCTGCTGGTGCGCTGGTACAAGCAGCGGTTCCTCAAGGGAGTGCGCATCCGGGACATCGCCGACGTGCGCATCCGCTAGCCGTGGCTCCAGCCTTCATCCACGATCGTGGATAGTGGGCTTTTGTTTTCCGTGGTCGATCACGGACCTTGTGGCCCCTTTGTCAACCGTACCTCACCGTAGCATGATGATCCAACGCTTCCTTCCGATCGCCCTGGTCCTGGTCGCTTCCACCACGATGGCCCAGAAGCAGTACGGCTACAGCTCCGTGCCCAACGATCCGATGCAGACCCGCATCTACACGTTGGACAACGGCCTCACCGTATACCTGTCCAGGAACGAGGACGCTCCTCGCGTGCAGACGAACATCGCCGTTCGCGCCGGCAGCAAGAACGACCCGCATGATGCCACCGGTCTGGCGCACTATCTGGAGCATATGCTCTTCAAGGGCACCAGTGCCATGGCCACCACCGATTGGCCCAAGGAAAGCGCCCTCCTCCTCCAGATCAGCAACCTCTACGAACAGCGCCGCACCGTGGTGGACGAGGCCGAACGTGAGCGTCTCTACCAGCGCATCGACAGCCTCTCGGGCCTGGCCGCGGCCTATGCCGTGCCGAACGAGTACGACAAGATGATCTCCTCCATCGGTGCCAAGGGCACCAATGCCTACACGTGGGTGGAGCAGACCGTGTATGTCAACGATGTGCCCACCGACGAACTGGAGAAGTGGATGATGATCGAATCCGAACGTTTCGGCGAGCTGGTCCTGCGGCTTTTCCATACGGAGCTGGAAGCCGTGTACGAGGAGTTCAACATGGGGCAGGACAACGATCATCGCAAGGCCTACAAGGCGATGAACGAGGCCCTGTTCCAGCAGCACGAGTACGGTACGCAGACCACCATCGGCACAGGCGAGCATCTGAAGAACCCGAGCATGGAGAAGATCCACAAGTACTTCAGCACCTACTACGTGCCCAACAACATGGCCGTCATCCTGGCGGGCGACATCGACTACGACCGCACCATCGCGATGGTGGACAAGTATTTCGGCCAACGCTCGCCCCAGGATGTGCCGGCCTACACATTCACGCCGGAAGCCCCCATCACCAGCCCGCGCAACGTGGAGGTGATGGGTCCCATGGCCGAATGGATCGATCTGGGTTGGCGCCTCGGTGGGGCGGGGACCCCTGATGAACTGATGGCCGAACTGGTCTCGGGCCTGCTGAGCAATGGTCAGGCCGGTCTGATCGACCTGAACCTGCTGCAGGACCAGAAGGTGCTCGACGCCGGTGCGTCCGTTACTGCGATGAAGGACTATTCCGTACTCGAACTGAACGCCGAACCCAAGGAAGGCCAAAGCCTGGAACAGGCACGCGACCTCCTGCTTGCACAGCTGCAGGCGCTGGGTGAAGGCAAGTTCGATGACTGGCTGATCTCCGCGGTGGTGAACGACTTCCGCCAGCAACGTATCCGCTATTTCAACGACAACAACGGCATGCGGGCCTCGGTGATGACGGACGCCTTCATCACCCATCGGAATTGGAAGGACATCGTGGACTACTACGATCGTATGGCCCTCGTCACCAAGCAGCAGGTGATGGATTTCGTGAAGGCCAACCTCACCAGCAGCAACTATGCCGCCGTGTTCAAACGCTCCGGCGAGGACAAGAACGTGTACAAGGTGTCCAAGCCGAAGATCACGCCGGTGGACATCAAGCGGGAGGACCGCAGCGAGTGGCGCCGGAACTGGGATGCCGTGCCCAGCACCGCCCTCAGTCCCGTGTTCGTGGATTACACGAAGGCCATCCAACGCGCCGACCTGAAGACGGGGATCCCCGTGGCCTACATCCCCAATCCCACGAACGACCTCTTCACGCTGCGCTACATCTTCGATATGGGCACCAACAACGACCGTGAACTGGCGCTCGCGGTGCAGTACCTGCCCTACCTCGGCACCAGTAAGCTGGGCCCCGTGGACCTGAAGAAGGAGTTCTTCAAGCTCGGCCTCAGCTACGACGTGTTCGCCGGTGAGGATCGCGTGTACGTGACCCTGAGCGGATTGGAGCAGAACCTGACGAAAGGGCTGCAACTCTTCGAGGCCCTGCTCGCGGACGCCCAGGCCAACGAACCGGCCCTGCAGGAACTGGTCAGCGACCTGGGCAAGGAGCGCCAGGACGCGCTCAAGAGCAAGAACACGGTGCTGCACACCGCGATGTTCAACTACGCCCGCTACGGTGAGCATTCGCCCTTCAAGGACCGCCTCAGCGTGACCGAGATGCGCGCTGTGCCGTCCAAGGCCCTCATCGATCGCATCCATCGGCTGAACACCTACCAGCACAAGGTGTTCTACTACGGTCGCAAGCCGTTGAAGGAAGTGGTGGGCCTGCTGGACAAGGAGCATCGGGTGAAGGGGCTCACCCCCTATCCGCCCGCGCGCAACTATCCGGAGCTGGAGACGACCGCCAACACGGTGATCTTCGTGGACCACGACATGGTGCAGACCGAGATGTTGATGGTGAGCAAGGCCGGCGTCTTCGATGCCGCCCGCATGCCCTACGCATCCCTCTTCAACGAGTACTTCGGGTCGGGCCTATCCTCCATCGTGTTCCAGGAGATCCGGGAGGCCAAGGCACTGGCGTATTCGGCCTATTCCGGTCTCACCACCCCGGGCAGGAAGGAGCAGGCGCACTATGTGCGGGCCTTCGTGGGCACCCAGGCCGACAAGCTGAACGAAGCCGCCACCACGTTGCTGGGTTTGATGAACGACATGCCCGCCGATGAAGGGCAGTTCGCCGGTGCGAAGGAGGCCGCCCTCAAGGTGATCGCCACGGACCGCGTGACCAAGGAGCGTATCTACTGGAGCTACGACAGCATGCAGCGGCTGGGTCTGTCCACCGACCCCCGCCGGAACAACTACGAGCGCATCCCCGGCATCACGCTGGCCGATATGAAGGCCTTCTTCGACAAGGAGATCAAGGGCCGCCACTATACCTTCCTGGTGATCGGCAAGGAGGGTAACGTGGATTTCTCCGCGCTCGAGAAGCTGGGCACGGTGAAGAGGATGACCAAGGCCGAGGTGTTCGGATATGATGCAGACAAGCCGTGAACGCCACCACTTCCGCTCTCCCCGTGAAGGTGCTGGTGCTCTATTCGGAGCTTGCACCCTACGTGCTGGCCTGTCTGGAGCGGCTCATCGCCGACCACGGTGTTGAAGTGCATCTGGTGCGTTGGCCGGTGAACAAGGAGGCTCCCTTCGAGCTGAGGTTCGGTCCGGGCATCCATCTGTACGAACGCTCGGAGCTGGACGATGAGAACCTGCTGTCCCATGCGCTGGCCATCGATCCCCATGTGGTGTTCGCCAGCGGTTGGATGGACAAGGGCTACCTGCGCGTGTGCCGCGTGATGCACGGCATGGGCAAGCCCACGGTGATGTGCAGCGATACCGCGTGGCGCGGCGACATGCGCCAGTGGATCGCCAGCATGGGCGCACGTTTCGTGTTCCCCGGCACGTTCTCCCATGCGTGGGTCACGGGAGCCGACCAGCACACGTACGCGGAGAAGCTCGGCTTCGCACCGGAACATATCCGCACGGGATTCTATTCGGCCGATATCGATCGGTTCCTGCCCGTGGGCGAGAGACTGCTGAAGGAGCGTAAGGCCCATTGGCCCCATCGTTTCCTCTGCGTGGCCCGCTACATCCCCACGAAGCAGCAGCAGTTGTTGTGCGATGCCTTCGCCGAGTTGTGCAACGAAGGCACGGCGCGCGACTGGGAACTGCACCTGGCCGGAACCGGCGAGGACTTCGAACAGGTGACCGGCTCCGAGAGCGGCCGCCATCCGAGGATCAAGCACCACGGTTTCGTGCAGCCCGATGCCATGCCCGAACTGTTGCAGCAGTGCGGGGTGTTCGTGCTGCCCAGCAGCCATGAACCCTGGGGTGTGGTGGTGCACGAGCAGGCCTGTTCGGCTTTCCCGCTCCTGCTGAGCGATGCGATCGGTGCACGCGAGCGGTTCCTCGAACCCGGTGCCAATGGTGCCGTCTTCGCCTCCGAGAACCTCGATGAACTGCGCGAAGCCCTGCGCTCGTTCATCATCCGAGAGGATGCAGACCTCCATCGCATGGGTGTGCGAAGCCTCGAGCTCGGAGCGCAATGGGGCCCGGAGCAATGGGCCGCAACAGCGATGAGCTTCATCGCAGCACCGCATGCGGAAGCCTGAGGTGTTGGTGTTCGTGGACTGGTACAAGCCCGGCTACAAGGGGGGCGGTCCCGTACGTAGCATGATCAACCTGGTGGACCATCTCGGTGAACGGATCCACTTCCACTTCGTGACGTCCGACACCGATTACACCGCCACGGAACCCTACCCGGGCATTACGCCCGATCGATGGACGGCATTGCCTTCAGGGGAACAGGTCTGGTATGCATCGCGTGCGCAAGCGGATGCACGCGCCTGGGAACGATTGATCACCGAGCGGAACTGGGACGCGATCTACGTGAACGGTCTGTTCTCCTTCCGCTACTCGATCCTGCCGTTGTGGTGCTCACAAAGGGTGAAGGCGCGCCGCATCGTTGCGCCGCGTGGCATGTTGTTGCCCGGACCGATGGGGCAGGGGAGCTTGAAGAAACAGGTCTTCCTCGCGTTGGCACGCGGCCTTGGCCTGTACCGCGGTGTTGAGTTCCACTCCACCAGTGCGGAGGAAACGAAGAGCATCCAGGCCCTTGTCCATCGCAAGGCCGTGGTGCATGAGGTGCCGAACCTGGCGCGCAAAAGATCCGCGTCCGCCCGGATCCAACGACCGAAGGTCCCGGGTGAGGCCCGTTTGGTGAATGTGGTGAGGATCGCCACGGAGAAGAACATCCACCTCATCATCGCAAGTCTCCGCAACGTGAAGGGCCGGGTCGTGTTCGACCTGTTCGGACCCGTGCACCACCAAGCGTACTGGGAGCAGTGCCGCACAGCGATCGCGAGCCTCCCGTCCAACATCGGGTTCACCTATCATGGCCCGGTTCCCTCGGAGGAGGTGCCTGCCGTTCTCGAACGACCGTACCACGCGCTCTTCATGCCCAATGAAGGCGACAACTTCGGCCACACCATGCTCGAGGCGATGAGCGCGGGACTTCCGTTGCTGATCAGCGACCGCACGCCTTGGCGCGGGTTGCAACAGCAGCATGCGGGTTGGGATCTCCCGTTGAACGGAGCTGCGGTCTTCACTTCCGCGTTGCAGGAATTGATCGACATGGACCAACACGCGTTCGATCGCTTGAGCGATGGTGCATTCGCGATCGGACATCGGTTCGGGTCGGATCGATCGCCGATCGATCGAACGGCCGCCCTGTTCGGTGCGTGATGCCTCTTGAACCGGCGAGCGTGGATAACCTGATGACGCTCATGTCGGAACGTTCCACGAACATCTTACGTTTGATGTGCCATGGAGCATCCGATGAATCTTGTCGTCGTCTTCCGCAAGCCCGTTGCATCCGTTGCACGCGTGGCGGAGGTCAAGCGCAGCACACGCAAGCGTGCGCGCAGGACCGCCGTGGTCCGCCACTTGAACACGCCGGTGTTCACGGCGGCGCACTGAAGCGGCCCCGGCTATCTTTGGTCGTGACCTGTTCACGCATGGCCGGCATCGCGCTCCCGATCCATACTCCGACAACACTCGACCAGGGCGGAGACATTCCCGAGCCGGCATGACGGTGGAAAGGCGGCAGGTGGACCTCTCGCGTTTCAACAATGCGCGGACCTTCGATCCCGGAGCCGGCATGGTGAAGCGCACGCTGTGGTATTTCACCAACGCGCTCTTCTTCCTCAATCCCTGCTTCCCGTTCCGCTCACCCAAGCCCTTTCTCCTGCGCCTCTTCGGCGCCCGGGTCGGCCGCGGCGTGGTGATCCATCCCGGTGTCAACATCAAGTTCCCGTGGAAGCTCTCCATCGGGGATCACAGCTGGATCGGACAGCGGGTCTGGTTGGACAATCTCGACACGCTCACCATCGGAAACAACGTGGTGATCAGCCAAGGCGCCCTGATCATCCAAGGCAGTCACGACTACAAGAAGGTGGACTATCCCACCTACAGCCGGCCCGTGGTGCTGGAGGATGGCAGCTGGGTGGGAGCGGGCGCGATCGTCACGCTCGGCGTCACATTGAAGAGCCACGCGGTGCTCGCCGTGGGCAGCGTGGCCACCAAGGACCTCGAGGCGTACACCGTGTACCAAGGCAATCCAGCCGTGCCGGTGCGGGAACGGGTGATGGCATGAACGGAGTGTACGCTAACCCGGTCCGCGCACTGGTGATGTGGAACAGGAAGGAATGGACCACGAGGCCTACCTTGTCCTGAAAGGGTCAACCCTCATGTGACCATGGAGAAGTCCGGATCCGGAGAACCGATCCATCGCTATACCGATCGCAAACGGGAGTTCGAGCACGCCATCGGTGATGGCGCGAACATCGATGCCATCAGCGCTCACATCGAACGATATATCGGGCCGGTGGCTTCGGTCTTTCATGAGGTGGTATCCGACCTTGTGCACATCGATGTTCATGTGGTGGCTCCTAATGCGAAGCGTGACTTCTACACGCTGGTCACTTCTGGAATGAGTGACCGGGCGATGAAGGCCCCGGTGGACCACCCTGAGTTGAAGTACTCGGAGTTGATGATCTGCCTTCCCCCACATTGGCCCATGAGCGATGCAGCTTGGGGCAACGAGGATCACTACTGGCCGATCCGATGGCTGAAGGTCCTCGCCCGTTTTCCCCATGAATACCTCACTTGGCTCTGGGCCATGCATACCGTGCCCAATGGGGATCCAGCGGAACCGCTTGCATCGAACACCGGAATGACCGGGTTCATCCTGTTACCGGCCTTGACGGTGCCACCTGGATTCCGGGAACTGCGGGTCAATGAGGAACGGATGATCCACTTCCATGCGATGGTTCCCCTATTTCCCGATGAGATGGCCCTGAAGCTCGATAAGGGTGCGGATGCTCTGATCGAAGGCTTCGACAGGAACGGGGTGACCGAATTGTTCGATCCACAGCGCAAGAGTGTTGTGCGCGGAAAGCGTTCTTGGTTCCATCGAGTACGGTGGTGGTGACCGGCTTCTGTGGCCATCTTCGTCGTCATAACTCATGAAGGTCTCGCTCATCACCGTTTGCCGCAACGCCGCCCCCGTGATCGTGGAGACGTTGCGGAGCATATTGGACCAGGACCATCCGGACATCGAGCTCATTGTCATCGATGGGGACAGCACGGATGGCACGCTGGTGGAACTGGCACCCCTACGTCCGCGCATCGATGTGCTGGTGAGCGAACCCGACAAGGGGATCTACGATGCGATGAACAAGGGCCTTCGCGCAGCCACGGGCGACATCATCGGCTTCGTCAATGCCGGTGACACCTTGATGGCCAAGGATACCATCGGCCGCATCGTCCAGCACTTCCAGGAGAGCGGTTCCGAATGCGTGTATGGCGACATCATCATGGTGGATGAGCAGGACGTCAAGCGCGTCAAACGGGTGTGGAGGAGCGGTGCCTATGCCCGCGATCGTTTCCGAACGGGCTGGATGCCGCCGCATGTGGCCACCTTCTTCAAACGGTGCGTGTACGACCGCTTCGGCCATTTCCGCAACGACCTGCGCATCGCGGCCGACTATGAGATCCTCTTCCGCTTCCTCTACAAGGAACGGGTTTCGGCCTCGCACCTGTCCGAGCAACTGGTGCGTTTCCGGCTGGGCGGGATGAGCAACGGCTCCGTCCGCCATATCCTCGAGGCCAACACCGAGGTGCGTCGTTCGTGGCGCCTCAACGGATCCACAGCGCCCCCGCTCCTGGTAACGAGGAAGCTCTGGAGCAAGGTGCTCCAGAGCTTCCGTAAACGGTGATCCCTTCGGGTCCGTTCAATGGGCCACCAACACGGGCAACGGTGCCCAACGGCCGTCCGCTCCGGTGTGGAAGAGGTACTTTCCATCCGCCAGCTCCCGCACGTCCAGGTTCACTTGGCCGAGGCTGCTGAAGGCACCACGACGCACGATCCGGCCGCCCATGTCCGTGAGCTGCCAGGTGCCGGTGGGCTGCACGCCGCTGGGCCAGCTGATGCGCATGCTGTTGGAGGCCGGGTTCGGGGCTGAAACGAACGGCAGCTGTTCCACCGCACCGATGGCCGTGGCCAGGAAAGGGGCGCTCATCAGCTCGCACGGACCGCTCTGGTCCACCAGCACCGTGTAGCTGCCCGACCCATCGGGAGTGATGCAGGCGCTGTTGCTGCCCACGATGGCCTCGCCATCCAGGTACCAGATGTAGCTGGTGCCGGTGGGTTCGGCGCAAAGCTGCCCGTCGTTCTCCACAATGGTGCTCTGCGTGCTTTCGGTGAACGTCAGCGCGATCTCCACGCCCAGGTCCTGGATGTAGTTCGGGCAATCCTCCGGTGCTCCGCTCACATGGTACACCCCACTCTCCACCACCTGCAGCAGCTGGTTGGTGGCACCGGGAATGTCCGATCCGTTGACGGTCCACTGCACGTTCTCCGAGTAGGAGAAGGTCAGCAGCACCGTGTCGCCTTCGCAGTGGTAGGCACCGGTCTCATCGATCAGATAGGCCTCATCTCCGCCGTGTTGCACGTTGGGGAGCAGGAACATATGGCCGTCCACGTAGCGGGCGGGCGACATCTCGGTGCAGCCGTCCAGCGTGGCCTCCACGGTGAATTCGTAGCCCACCGCATCGAAGCCCGCCATCGTCAGCGTAGGGCCGGTCTCGCCGACGATGGCCTCGCCGGCCTTGTACCACTGATAGCCGTCATATTCCTGCGTGGAGAGCACCGCATCCTCGTTCGGACAAAGGATCACCTCCTCCGGTGTGATCGTGGGGTCGAAAGGGCATTGAGCACCGGCGTGCAGGGCAAGAAGTCCGGTGAGGGAGAGCACGAATGAACGCATGCGGGATCGGTCTTTGCCCCTAGACGCGCTCTTTTCCCGGAACGATGCCTTGCCCCGGCTTTTTTCGCTACGCCCTCACCGGCGCAGCACGCGGTGGCTCTTCACCACCAGGCCGTCCATGCGCAGGCAGGCGATGTAGGTGCCCGGGACCGAACGCGAGCCGTTGTCGTTGAGACCGTCCCACTGCACCGTGTATCGGCCTTGCACCATACGTTCCGCGACCAAGGTCCGCACCTCGCGGCCGGCCATGTCCGTGATAGAGACCTGCACGCTTGCGGCACGGAACACGTTGAAGTGGATGCTCGTGAGTTCCGCGCTCGGATTGGGGTAGGGGGGAAGCAGATCGCCGTCGGTGCCGTAGCGGTTCGGCTTGATGCCCGTGGCCAGGCCATCGAGCACGATGTCGAAGACGCCTTCCAGCTGGTCCCCGCCGATGGAATTCAGCGGGATGATGCGGTGCTCGGCATCGGGTTGCGAGGCCCAAGGGTCGGCCGCGATGTAGGGATCACCCTCGAAGTAGAGCTGCGTGATCAGCGTGGGATAACCCGGCCGGGTGACGCGGTAGTGGATGTGTTTGGGCCGGTACTGCGCGCCATTGAGGTAAGCGCCGGGAAGGATCGTCTCGAAGGCGTAATGACCCGCGTCATCCGAGTACATCGTCCCACGGAGGTTGAAGGCCGGTGAACTGTCGTAGACGGCGGCCTCGTTGGCCTGCCACACCTCGATCATGGCATTGGCGATGGGCGTGGTGCAGTCGTTCGCCAGCACGGTACCCGAGAGGAAGAGGCGTTGGCCGGGCTCATCCACGGAAGCCACTTGCGTGGTACTGGGCGATCCCGGTAGATAGTACGGTCCCAGGATGTCGTCGGTCGTGGGCTCGCACTCCCCGCCACCGGGGGGAGCTTCCGCCGCTTGGAGCGCGGCCGGGAGGAACAGCGAACCGAGTCCGGCCAGTGATCCGGCCTTGAGGAAGTGGCGGCGGTCGAGGGCGTTGGGCTTTTCCATGGCGTGGGTGTGTTCAAGGTAGCACGAAACGAAGGACGGAGGCGGTGGATGCACGGTCCAGGCTGCGCAGGAAGTAAAGCCCAGTGGCTTCCGTGGTCAGGTCCAGCAGGATGCTGTCGTTGGTGGTGGCGAACGTGCGCACCAGCTTACCGCTGGCATCCAGCACCTGCAAGGCTCCCAGAGGTGATCCACCCGTTGAGCGGACGATCAGTGTGCGTCCATCCTGGGCCAGTTGGAACGCGGATCCCGTTGGTTCGGCGATGTTGTTGCCCATCTCCGCACAGGCCGGGTAGAAGGTGAAGGGCAGGTCGGTGGTGACCGAGGGATCGCCGTTCGGCACGAAGGGTGTCGTGGGACCGCTCTCCAGGAAGCTCTCGTTGCCCAGACCGAAGACGAAGTTCCCGGGAGCGGAGAAAGGCTGCGCCATGTGCAGGACGTAAGCGCCCGGCGGCAGGCAGATGTTCTGCATCACCGTTCCCGAACCGTTGGCGGAGAGGAAGAGGCCACCGTCCGATACGGTGGAACCGTTCGTATCGGTGATGTACCAGGTGAAGCCGGCATCCTGCGGTTCGCTGGAGAAATTGAACATCATCACCGACAGCGGAGCGCAAGGTGCGGGCGGGCACAGTTCGACGTTCGTGACCTCCAGCAGGCAGCTGTTCGTCGGTTCGGGGTCGAGCGCCCACTGCAGGAGCACGGAACCCGTGAAGGGGCTTTGCGGCAGGGTCAGGCCCTCGTTCATCTCCAGCTGTTCGCCATGTGCACCGTTGGCCATGCCGAACGAGAAGTTCACCGTGCGTGCGATCGTGTCGCC